>JAXDLK010000184.1:0-34376 GCA_034666665.1 Candidatus Binatota bacterium | reverse complement strand
AGCCGGTCTTGATCTTCTCCGTGTACTCTCGATAGCGGCGGTTCCAGGTCTGCTGGTCTACCTCTACCTTCTTCTTCTCCCGCAGAACCTTGTACACCTTCGTGACCATGTCGCGTCCGATGACGCGTCGGAGGCCGACGGTCTGTACGTTCTCGGTCGGGATCATGATCATCATTTCGCTGTCGACGATCCGGAGCATGTAAAACTTCTTTTGGGTGCCGGACACGTTGCGCGTCTGCAGGCTCTCGATGACGCCGACACCATGGGCCGGATACACGACCTTCTCACCGACCTTGAACTCACCGTTCTTGAGCATTCATTTCCTCCTGGGAAATGGCCGAGAGGCCCGGAAGCGCTGGATTTTAGCCCACTTGACGGTTAACGTCAATTTACGATGAGCCCGCCGACGAGGTCGTTGACGTCGGGGATCGCTTCCCGGCGGAGAAAGCTCTCGATCTCGTGGACGATTCTGGTGGTAGCGGCCGGATCGTAAAGGTTTGCCGTACCCACCTGAACGGCGCGGGCGCCGACCAGCAGGTACTCGAGCGCGTCCTCGCCGGTGCTGATTCCACCGACTCCGATGACCGGAACCGACACCGCGCGGGTCACCTGATACGTCGCCCGAAGGCTGAGCGGCTTGATCGCCGGGCCGGACAATCCGCCGGTGACGTTCGTCAGCACCGGCCGGCGGGTGCGTAGATCCACCGCCATGCCGGTGTACGTGTTTGCGACCACCAGGGCGTCGGCCCCTTCACCCTCTGCCACGCGCGCGAGCTCGACGATGTCGGTCACGTTGGGCGATAACTTGACCCACAGGGGAAGTCTGGTGCGCCCGCGCACGGTACGGACCACGTCCGCGGTACGGACCGGGTCCGTGGCGATGATCCCCCCCCACTCCCGCTTGTTCGGGCTCGACACGTTGATCTCGAGGGCGGCGAGTCCATTCGCCACGTCGAGCATCTCCGCGACCTCCCCGTATTCCTCCACGGTGTTGCCCCAGCAGTTCGCGACGACGGTCACTCCGCTTCGGCGGAGCTGGGGCAGCTTGTCGCGTACGAACGCCTCGGCGCCGATGTTCTGGAGCCCGATGGCATTCAGCATACCGGCTGACGTTTCCACCATTCGGGGGGCCGGATGCCCCCGCGAGGGCCGGGCGGAAAGCCCTTTCACCACGACGGCACCGAGGCCGTGTGGCTCGGCGACACCGAAGTACTCGACGCCGTAGCCGAATGTCCCCGAGGCCGCGACCACGGGGTTGCGTAGCTTGAGCCCTCCCCCGACCTCGACCTCGACCCTAGGAGTCTGCGCCACGGATCCTCCTGGCGCAGACTCCTCCGCCACCCCGCTCCGAACGCAGAAGAGCTCGCGGACGCAAGATGGTCCTCGCCAGCTCGGACCGCGCCCAGCCAACCCGCCGCCGCCCCGGACGCGCTCGCAGAAGAGCTCGCGGACGCAAGATGGTCCTCGCCGGCTCGGACCGCGCCCTAGGCTTGATCGACAACGAGAGTCACTTCCAGCACGAGAGCGTCCTGACCGGGGCCGTAGTAACCCCGCCGTGACCCGATCCGGACGAAGCCGAGCTTCTCGTAGAGCCGGATCGCCGCGAGGTTCTGTCGCCTCACCTCGAGGAACGCGGAGCCCGCCTGCGCCGATCGACCCTCGACCAAGACGAGCTCGGCGAGGCGTTGCCCAATGCCGAGCCGGCGCCACGAGGAGTGGACCGTCAGGTTGAGCACGTGCACCTCACCCGCCGCGAGCCAGCGACAGACGTATCCGACCACCGGCTCGCCGCCGCCGGAGCGCGTGCGTGCGACGATCGTCCGAGAGAACGGCAGAGCGAGCTCCTCGAGGAACTGCTCCCCCGACCAAGGAGTCGGATAGGAAGATCTCTCGATTTCGAGGACCTCCTCGAGATCGTGCGCTTCCAGCGGCGCGAACGTGAGCGGGACCGGCGTGGCAACGGACACCGAGGCGGGAGGCTCAGGACCGCGCGCGGGGACGCTCATGCCGGACGACTCTACCAACGGATCAATGCCGAAGCCCAGGTGAAGCCCGCTCCGAACGCGGCGAGGCACACGACGTCGCCAGGTCGCACCTTGCCGGCCTCCAACGCTTCGCAGAGGGCGATCGGAATCGAGGCCGCGGTCGTATTGCCGTACCGTTCGATGTTGTTGAACATCTTTTCCTCGGGCAGCTCGAGGCCCATCGCGACCAGCTGGCTGATTCGCAGGTTCGCCTGGTGCGGGATCAAGAGATCGATGTCACGCGGGGTGAGTCCGTTCGCGGTGAGCGCCTCGAGAATCACTTCGGTGAAGCGGGTCACCGCATGCTTGAACACGTACCGGCCGTCCATCCTCGGAAAGATCGCAGGGCTGGAACCGGCGAACACCTCTTCGGACAACCGCGGGCGAGTCCGGCTGGCCGCGGACTCGAGGCACAGCTTCTCTGCGTACTTGCCCTCGGCGTGGAGGTGAGTGGACAGAATGCCGCGGCCGGAGTCGGGCTCGGCGACGAGCACGACAGCGCCCGCGCCATCACCGAAGATCACGCCGACGTCACGTCCTCGCGTCGTCAGGTCGATGCCGGTGGAGTGCACCTCGCCGCCCACCAGCAAAACGGTGCGTGCTCTTCCCGTCCGCAGGAAGGCATCGGCGACGGCGAGGCCGTAGACGAAACCCGAGCACTGGTTCTTCACGTCGATGGCGGGAGCCCCGCGGACCCCGAGCAGACGCTGCAGAACGCACGCGCTCGCCGGAAAGTCATAGTCGGGGCTCAGCGTGGCGAAGAGAATCAGGTCGACGTCCTCGGCACGAAGACCCGCCTGCGCCAGCGCCTGGCGGGCGGCGACGGCGCCGAGGTCGGCCGCGCCGGTGTCCTCGGTGATGTGATGCCGCTCCCGGATACCCGTGCGCTGCTGAACCCACTCGTCCGTGGTCTCCATGCGCAGGGTGAGATCGGCGTTGGTGACGACGTGATCCGGCACGTGCATGCCGACCCCGACGATCCGCGACCGGCCGCCGCCCACGTCAGAGCCTCACCAGGCTGGCGCCCCAGTTCACGCCGGCTCCAGCGGTCGCCAGGCAGACGAGGTCTCCGCTGGACACGAGCCCTTCCTCTCGTGCGCGACAGAGGGCGATCGGCAGCGATGCGCTCGCCACGTGCGCCTCGTCGCGACCGCCGTAGCTCGTACGCTCGGCGACGCCGAGCTTCCGAGCGGCGCGCTCGGCGATTCCCGGAAACACGTGGTGCAGCACGTAACGATTCACGTCCTGCTTCGACAGACCCGCCTGCGACAGCACCTCTTCGACGCCTTCGACGATCTTCTCCAGCCCGTCCCGCTCGACACGCTCGCGATCGATTCGAGGAAAGTGGTTTCGCGCCTCGAGATCGGCGGGGACGAAGCGGAGGGGGAACCGCCGGCTGGCAGGATACTCGCACCAGAAGCTCTCGAGAGCGGAGGCATCGGTCCTGAGGACACTGCCGAGCAACCCTTCGCCCGCGGCGTCGACGACGGCCGCAGCGGCGCCGTCGCCGAAGAGCGGCGTCACGTCCGCCGCCGCCGCGGTGAAGTCCAGACCGGAAGAATGCACGTCGCCCGCCGCCACCAGGATGCGCCGGTGACCACCCGCTTCGAGGAGCCCGTGCGCGATCTCGAGGGCAAAGAGAAAGCCAGCGCACTGGGCCCGCACGTCGAGCGCCCCGGTGGTGCCGCAGCCGAGCTTGTCCTGAAGAAAACACGCGGAGCCCGGAAACGTGAAATCCGGAGTCATCGTCGCGAAGATCACGAGGTCGAGGTCAGCCGGACTGCCTCCGGCTTCGGCTAGGGCGACGGCCGTAGCTCGCTTGGCGAGGTCCGACGGCCCTTCCCCTTCGGCTGCGTAGTAACGGCTGCGAACGCCGGTTCGTTCCTCGATCTCGCCCGAGGCGATCCCGAGCTCGGCGGCGAGCGCTTCGTTGTCGACGCGCCGGTGCGGCAGCGCGTATCCCATGCCGAGAACCTTCGGCACGGTTTCAGACCCGCTTCGGAAGAACCACCTCGAGGATCTTGTCGCGGTAACGATGCTTGAAGCCGCGCACCGCGCCCTCGAGCTCGATCTGCCGCGTGAACTCCGGCGGGAACGACGGCGCCACGGCAGTGAGCCTCTTGACCCGATCGTCGGTGACCCGGCCGCGAACTACCAGCGTGTGATCCGCGAGCATCAGGTCGTAATCGTAGTCGGGCATCTCTTCGGAGAGGCCGAGCTCGTACCGCAAGCCGGTCGGCGGCAGCACGCGGGGAAACTCCATCTTGAGGACGTAGGCACCGCCCCAGTCCTCCACGCGGTACACGTCGCCGTAGCGGCGGTCACGCTCGACCTTGTCGTCGAAGTTGCCGCCATAGAAGCCATCGACGCTGACCTGGTTCGCCTGTCGCCGGCGACCCGCAGCGGCGCGCGCGATGGGTGCCACCAGGATCGCCAGGGGAATCCCGTAGAGCGCCGGGCCGAACGTGATCTGATCGATCGGCTTCGCATGGAAGAAGCCGTCCCCCAGACGCCACATGGACTCCACCGTGGCGATCGCCACCCCGAAGAAGATCGTCCACTTGAATTGCGTGCTGAAGAGATCGCCGGCGGATGCGACGTACGACAATGCGACCAGGACCGTCGGGTAGAGGATCATGTTCAACAACACGTTGAGTGCCGTCGCGAAAGCATTCGTGAAGAATCGCCGATCCGCCACCGCGAGCTCGAGCGACTCCTTGGTTCGATGCGGGAGCGCCCCGAGGATCGGTTGCAGGAGCGCGATCGCGACCTTCACCGGCAACCCGGCACGAGTCAGCTTCGACTGCTTCGCTCCGGCGAGCAGCACGTCGAAGTCTTCGCCGAGCTCCTGCGGGAACGATTTCGCTCGCAACGGCTTCGGCGGCGGCGCGATCGGACGTTCGATGCGACCCGCTTTGAGCGGCGGACGGGCCGCAGGTGCGGCTGCAACCGGCGCCGTGGCGACGGCCGGAGCCCCGGGCTCATGACCGTTCCCGCCAGCCGCTGGCCCCGCGGGCGTTTCCTCCGGCTTGCGAAAGCGCGAAGGAAAATCCGGCGCGAACTCGACGTCGGGATGGAGCTTCTTCGCACGCTCGAGGAGAGCGGCTTCGGATTCCGGCCGCGCCGGATCCGGAATGCAACAGTCGACCGGACAGACCGCGGCGCATGCCTCCTGGTCGAAGAAACCGACGCACTCGGTGCACTTTTCGGGTACGATGTAGAAGAGCGCCTCGCTCAGCGCGGGGTGCTTCTCACCTTCGAAATCCCACTCGACCCCGCCCTGGTAAATGGCGGTATTCGGACATTCCGGCTCGCACGCACCACAATTGATGCAGTCTTCCGTGATCACCGTCGCCATTTCACGGTCTCCATGGTCCTTTGATCGACCGAAACTTGTATTGCGTTCCTGAAAACGTGTCAAACAACGATCTGCCTGCGACCGATGGCGGACGGCTTTCCGTTGACGCTCGCAAGCTCGCGTGGCAATTGAAGATTGCGGTAGTCGTGGAATGAACAGACCCGGAGGGATCTGCGTCTGGGCGTTGGTGGTCGCCCTGGTGGTGTCACCGGGCATGGCCTCCGCGCGGGGACATCGCACCCGAGCGAAACGGCGTCCCGCGGCGCCCAAGGTCTTGCAGATCCCAGAGGTTCCCCCTGAGGAGCCGTACGAATCCGCTCTGCTGCTCGACGCCGAGTCGGGAGTGGCCCTGTTCGAGAAGGAGCCCTTCAAGGCGTGGCCGCAAGCGTCGCTCGTCAAGATGATGGTGGCACTCGTCGCCCTCGAAGCGGTCGCCGGCGGCGAGATCAGCCTCACCGCACCCGTGCGCGTGAGCCGCGCTGCCGCGCTGACGGGGGGTAGCCAGGCCCACCTCAGAAATGGCGAGGTCCTGACGCTGGAGGAGGCGCTCGATGCGATGATCGTCGCATCGGCAAACGACGCGAGCATCGTCGTGGCGGAGGCGATCGGCGGCTCGCGCGACGCGATGATCGACCGGATGAACCTCCGCGCCGCCGAGCTCGGCATGACCGACACACACTACTATACGGTGAACGGCCTCCCTCCCGTCCGGCCCACGGATCCGACGGACGTGACGACGGCACACGACCTGGCGATCCTCGCCCGGACGCTCCTGTCTCGCACCGGGATGCTCGACCACTGCTCCAAGCAGGTCGTGCCCTTCCGCAACGGCCGCATGCGGTTGCGGAGCACGAACCTGCTCCTCGGGCGGATGGAGGGGGTCGACGGTCTCAAGACGGGGTACATCCGCGCGGCGGGGTTCAACTTCGTCGCGACGGCGACGCGGAACGGGATGCGGTTGATCGCGATCGTGCTCGGATGTCCGACGCTGCGCTCCAGGTTCGACCTCGCCCAAGTCCTGCTGGAATGGGGATTCTCCAAGTACTCTCGCCTGGACCTCGTCCATGCGGGCGAGCCGCTGGCCATACAGGTCGCCGTCGCCAACGGTTCGACGCCGGCGGTCCGGCCGATCGCTGCAGAAGACTCGAGCTTCCTGGTCAAGCGGGGACAGGAGCGGAACCTGGAAGTCCGCTATCAGTTGCCGACCGTCGTCAGCGCCCCGATCTCGAAGGATCAGGCTCTCGGCGAGATCATCGTCCGCGATGGTGAAGAGGTTCTCGCCGTCATCCCTGCCATCGCTCCCGAGGACGTGGCCGCGCTTCCGCCTGTCGTAGAGCGGAACAACCTTCCGTATTCGTCAGGCCGCGTGCGCCTTTCGTATTAGCACGCCCTCTTCCCGCCGCCCCCACTGTCATTGCAACCTCGTTTGTTTCATGTATGGAAAAGGCTCGACGGCCCGGCCGCCGAAACAAGGAGGTGAAAAGGTGATTCCTGGAAAGATCCGAGTGCTAGTAGGTCTCCCGGTCGCCGCACTGTTTGCGATGACTCTGGCGACGGGTTGCGCCAAAGAAGCGAGCGGCGGCGATGGCGCGATGCAGGCAGCCCAGAGAGCCGAGGCGGCCGCCGGCCGTGTCGAAGCGGCCGCGCAGAGAGCCGAGGCCGCGGCGAACCGTGCCGAGCAGGCAGCCCAGCGCGCTGAAATGGCTGCTCAGAAGGCCGAGGCCGTCTTCCAGAAGACGACCCTCAAGTAAGATCCTCCGAACGCTTCGCGAAGGGGCGGCACCTCGGGTGCTGCCCCTTCGTCGTTCATGGGGAGGGACATCCCTCGCCCGAGCGCCCCTCCGGAAAGACGATCAACGTCTTCAGAGAGCCGGAACGATCCGCCGCCGTCCGGTAGGCGTCGGCGATCCGCTCGAGCGGGAAACGGTGCGTGATCAGCAGCTGCGTCGGGATCTCTCCGCGCGATAGCCGCGCGAGCGCCTCACGGGTGTCCTCCGGACCACAGGAGTAGGACGGCACCAGCGTCACCTCCCGGAAGTAGACGTCATGAACCGGCAGCGGCACGACGTCGCCGGGGCGCGTGCTGGTGAACAGCACGACGCGCGCTCCGGACGCCGCCGCATCGATTCCGAGCCGGATCGCCTCGACCGACCCCGGGCCGACGATCACCACGTCGGCCATTTCCCCACCGGTTCGGTCCCTGAGCGACGCCACCACGTCCGTTCGCCCGGCATCGATGACGGAATCTGCTCCGACCTCGAGCGCTCGGCTACAGCGCCACGGGTCGAGATCAGTACCGATCACCTCGGCAGCGCCGAAATGGCGCGCGAGCGCGACGTGCAGCTGACCCATGATGCCGAGGCCGATGACCAGCACCCGGTCTCCCGTACGAACGGCCGCGCGGCGTAACGATTTCACCACGCACGCCGTCGGCTCGACCAGCGCGGCAGTCTCGAAGTCGACCTCCTCGGAGAGGCGAAGCGTGTCTCGCGCAATCGTTCCCGCGGGGACGAGGAAGAACTCCGCCATTCCTCCGGGCGCGATCCCCGACCGTCTCCATTCCGCACAGTGGACGTGGTCGCCGCGCCGACAGAAACGGCAGCGCAGGCACGGCGCGTGATGGTGCACGAACACGCGGTCGCCCGGGCGGAAGTCGGTGACGTCCTCACCGATGGACTCGATCTCACCCGCGACCTCGTGACCGAAGACGAGCGGCGCCTTGCGCTCGAGATACCACCCCATGAGATCGCCGGTACAGATCCCCGACGCCCGCGTCCGGACGACGGCCTCACCGCGCCCGGGTCGCGGCAGCGGCTCCCATTCGAGCCTCAGATCCCCGGTCGCATAGAAGCGCGCGACGCGATTCCGCCGTTCTTCGCTCACGGTTCGATCACGTACTTGATGCCTTCACCGCGCTCGAGCCGCCGCAGCGCCTCCTCGACCCGCGGAAGCGGCAGGCTATCCGTGAGTAACGGCCGTAACGGTAGCATTTGCCTCCGTAGGAGCTCGGCGGCTTCGCGGACCGCCCGAGGTGTGAAGTGGAACGGGCTCGTGACCCGCACCTGATCGTAGTGGAGCATGGCGGTGTCGAAAGAGACCGTCGACCCCGCCGCGCAGCCGCCGAAGAGGACAACTTGCCCGCCCCGCCGCGCGAGCCTGGGAGCCGCCTCCCAGACCTCGGGCCTTCCGGTGCATTCGACCACGACGTCGGCTCCCATCCCGCTCGTCATGTCGCGGATGACCGTCTCGACCCGCGTGGCGTCGGCTTGTACGACACGCGCCGCCCCGACGGTAGTCGCCACGGCTGCCCGGGCAGGGCTCCGGGCGACGACGGTGATGTCCCGAACCCCGCGCTCGCGGAGAACGGCGACGTGCAGCAGCGCGATCGCTCCGGCGCCGAGGATCACCACGCGGTCGTCGGCGCGGAGACCTACCGCCGAGAGGCCGAACACGACGCAGGCGAGTGGCTCGAGCAGCGCCGCCTCCGCGTAGGAAAGACGCGGGGGTTTGAGAAACAAGTTCGTTCGCACCACCCGTTCCGGAAGCTTGACGTATTCGGCATACGCGCCGAGCACCATCTCGCGCATCAGCGAGTCGCAGAGGTTCTCTTGGCCGCGGATGCACCAAAAACAAGTCTCGCAGGGAGCCGTGGGCGCGAACATGACGGCGTCGCCGGGCGAGAATCCGGCGACGTCTTCCCCGATGCTGTAGATTTCCCCCGCCGCCTCGTGTCCGAAACGGGTCGGCATCGGCCACTTCGGATGGCCCCGCACGAACGCTTTGAGATCCGTACCGCAGGTAAGCGCCGCTCGCACCCGGATCACCACTTCGCCGGGCCCCGGAGCCGGCCGCTCGAACTGAGCGAGCTCGAGACGTCCAGGCTCGAGCAGCATGGTCGCGAGCACACGAAAGCGTTACGGGCTGGGCCTCCTGCTGTCAATTTGTCGGCAGGGCATCGCACCGGACCGCTGCTTGTCGGTGTCACGGGCGGCTGTTAGCGTGAACGCCATGTCCGAAGCGGGTCCGCGCGCTGCGACGGACGTGATCGTCGAGCTCGAAACCGGCAAGATCGTGCTCATCGAGCGCAAGAACCCACCGCATGGCTGGGCGCTTCCTGGCGGATTCATCGAAGTCGGAGAGAAAGCCGAGGAAGCCGCGGTTCGCGAGTGCGCCGAAGAGATCGGCCTCGAGGTCGAGCTCGCCGAGCTCTTTCACGTCTACTCCGATCCCGTCCGTGATCCGCGCCAGCACACGCTCTCGGTGGTGTTCATCGGCCGAGCGCGGGGCACGCCGATGCACGGCGACGATGCCGCGGCCGCCGGTTCGTTCGCCGAGGAGCTGCTGCCGACGCCGCTCACCTTCGACCACGCCACCATCCTCGGCGACTATTTTCGCTATCGGCGGACGGGGGAGCGGCCAGAGCCGCGTCCTCGCGGGATGTCTCCGTTCACGCCCGCCGAACGGGAGCTGCTCCTGCAGCTCGCGCGAGAAGCGATTGCGAGCCGGGTCTCCGACACCGCCTCCGAGCGATCACCGGCGGGCGCTCGGCTCGAGGAGCCGCGCGGAGTCTTCGTCAGCCTACACGCCGGAGAGGAGCTTCGGGGCTGCATCGGCACCCTCGCTGCGGATCGCCCGTTGGTGCAAGCAGTCGAAGAGATGGCACAGGCGGCCGCGTTCGAGGACCCGCGATTTCCCCCGTTATCGCCCGAGGAGCTTTCCGGGCTGCGGATCGAGATCTCCGTGCTGAGCCCGCTGCGCCGCGCGCCCGCGGAGGCGGTCATTCCGGGAGTGCACGGCGTCTCGATCAGCCGCTCGGGTCAGAAGGCGGTGTTCCTGCCGCAAGTCGCGCGCGAGATCGGCTGGACGCGACAGGACCTTCTCTCCCAGACGTGTCTTAAGGCAGGCCTCCCGGCCGACGCTTGGACGGATCCCGCGACGGAGATCTTCGTCTTCACCGCGGAGATCTTCGGCGAATAGCTCGCGGCGCGCTCAACCCTCGAGGCACGAGAGCGCTTCGCCGATGCGGTCACAGCCGCGGGCGAGGTTCTCCATCGAGTTCGCGTACGAGATCCGGACGTGCGACGGGGAGCCGAACGCGTCCCCTCCGACGAGGGCCACGTTCGCGTGCTCGAGCAGATACACCGCCAGGTCGGTGCCGGTTCCGATCGTCGTCGATCCCGCGCGTTTTCCGAGATAGGCTCCGACGTTCGGGAACACGTAGAACGCGCCATCCGGCTTCACGACCTCGAGGTCCGGAATGCTCCGCAGCCGCTCGACGATGAAGTCCCGGCGCTTCTCGAACTCGGCGACCATCTCCGTGACGCAGTCCTGCGGCCCCAGTAGCGCAGCCACACCCGCGGCCTGCGCGATCGACGTCGGATTCGACGTGCTCTGGCCTTGAAGAGTCGCCATCGCTTTCACCAGGAACGCCGGAGCGGCGGTGTACCCGAGACGCCACCCAGTCATCGCATAGGTCTTGGACAGCGAATTCGTCACGACGAGACGGTCGCGGAGCTCCGGAGCGATCACGCCGACGTGCGGCGGAACGTCGCGGCCGTCGTAGACCATACGCTCGTAGATGTCGTCGGAGACGACGGCCACCTCTGGAAACTCGCGTAAGACCTCGACTAGCTCGCGTAGCTCGGATTCCGCGTACGCGGCCCCGGTCGGATTGCTCGGGCTGTTCAGGATGAACCCCCGCGTGCGCTCGCTGATGGCCTGGCGCAGATCGTCCGCGGCGATCCGGAATCCCCTCGACTCCGGAGCGGGGAGGAGCACGCTGACCACTCCGGCGAGCGCGAGCATGTCCGGATAGCTGGTCCAGTACGGCGTCGGCACGATCACTTCGTCGCCAGGCTCGAACATCGCCATGAACGCGTTGTACAGCGCATGCTTGCCGCCGCAGCTCGCGATCACCTCGCCGAGCGCGTACTCGAGGCCGTTGTCGCGGCGCAGCTTCGTGACGATCGCGTCCCGCAGCGCCGCGCTCCCCGCCACCGGCGTGTATTTCGTCTCTCCGCGAGCCAGGGCTGCTACCGCAGCCTGCTTGATGTGCTCGGGTGTGTCGAAGTCAGGCTCCCCGGCGCCGAAATCCACCACGTCGACGCCTTGCGCGCGGAGCGCGATCGACCGTGCGGTGACCTCGAGCGTGGCCGACGGTCGGATCGCCGCGATTCGTTCGCTGATCTTCAAGAGCGTGACCGGCGGAGTCTCAGGCCGAGCTTGGCACCGAGACGCAACTGAACGGTTCGAGGAACCAAGCCGCTGATGTCTCCGCCGAGCCCGGCGACCTCCTTCACCAGCCGCGAGCTGGTGTAGAAGTGCGCCTCACCTGCCATGACGAAGAAGGTCTCGATCTCGGGCCGTAGGTGGCGGTTCATCAAGGCCATCTGGAACTCGTACTCGAAATCCGCGACGGCGCGTAGCCCGCGGATGATCACGTGGGCTCCGGTCGCGCGCGCATAGTCGACGAGTAGCCCCGAGAAGCTGTCGGCGACGACGCGGCGCCCCTTGGTACATTCGACGATCATCTCTACGCGCTCCTCGGGCGTGAACAGGGCAGAGTCCTTGTGCCGGTTGAACGCGACCGCGACGATCACCCTGTCGAACACCTGGAGGCTCCGGTCGATGATGTCCAGGTGACCATTGGTGATCGGATCGAACGAACCGGGAAAGACCGCGACCCGCTCGACCGCTCCGCGCTTGATCACTCGCGGGCTCATCCGTCCTCCTCCGAGAGGTAGATCGACAGACCCGTCGATCCGTACCGTCGCACGTCGAAACGGCGGAGGCGTCCGTATACCTCATCGATGCTCTCGCCGAGAGCGTGCTCGCACACGGCCCAGGCACCGGGTTCGAGGAGCGAGCTCGATCCGAGCGCCTCGAGAGTCGCGGCGCCGAGCCCAAGCCGGTACGGGGGGTCGAGCAACGCACCGCCGAACGAGCAATGCGAGGCTTCGAGACGACGGATTCCCTGCGGGAGCGTCAGCCGTCGGATCTCCGAACGATCGAGATAACCGTTGCATTCGACGTTTCGAGCCGTCGATCCGCAAGAGTCGGCGCTCCCATCCACGAAGACCACCGCGGTCGCTCCGCGGCTCAACGCTTCGAGGCCCAGCGCGCCGCTTCCGCAAAAAAGATCGAGTACCCGCCTGCCGCCGACCAGATCCCGCGCTCCCAGGATGTCGAAAATCGCCGCGCGGAGCTTGTCCGAAGTCGGACGAACCCGCAGCCCTCGCGGCGCGCTCAGGATCCGCCCGCGTGCGGCCCCACCGGTGATGCGCATGGATCCGACCTCGCTCCTCCCCGAGGCGGCGCGCTTATAACGGGACTACGATCCACCCGCAAGGTAAGGCCCGAGCGGCCGGCGGGACCGCACCGTGCCGTCGGCGAAACGGTTGGCGGGAAACTCGACTGCCTTCCGCCGCTCGACTATAGTCGCGCGCCGAAGATGCGCTTCGCGCTCCTGCCGACGAAGCCGCTCGCGCTCGCCAAGACCCGGCTGGCGCCGCACCTCACGGACGTCGACCGCCGGTCCGTCGCGCTGGCGATGTTCCACGACGTGCTCGAGTGCCTGATCGAAGCCCCCAGCGTGGACGTGGTCGCGGTCGTGACATGCGATCCGATGCTGATCGGGCTCGCCGACAGCCGCGGCACCTTCGTCGTGGACGAGAGAGCTCCACAGGGGCTGAACGGTGCCGCGGCGCTAGGTACCCGAGCGTGCCTCGGTAGAGGCGCCACATCGGTGCTGATCGTACTCTCGGACCTGCCGCGGATCAGCGTCGATGAGGTGGAGGCGCTCTACGCGGAACTACCCGCGGGTCCACACGTGCGCCTCGTGCGATCTCACGAGGGCCTCGGCACGAACGCGCTCTTTCGCAGACCGCCGGAAGTCGTGCCGACACGTTTCGGGGGGCGGAGCTTTCAGGGCCACCTCGATGCGGCGAGCGCGGCCGGCACCAGCGTTGACGTGCTGGACCTTCCCGGAATCGGCTTCGACGTGGACACGGTGGCGGACCTGCAAGCGCTCACTCACACGTTCCGTCCGTCGCGAACGCTGGCCGCGGCGCAGCGGATCTGCCTCACGCCCGCCGGTCCGATCTGACGAGCCCCCCTTGGGCCGTCGCAGTCGTCAGGCGGCGGCAGCGCGGCCCTTGCCCGACGGCGGGTTCGGAAGGCCGCGATTCTTCGCACACTGGCCGCAGAGATTTTCTACGTTGTTCGGATCTTCAACGAGACCGTCGTCCATGTTGTGGCAGACCTTCTTGCAGTCGACGCAAATGAAATAGACGCCCTCGATCGTCTTGTTGATCCGCTCGCGATTGAGGATCCGTCCCTTGAGCTTCTCGATACGAATGCCGAGAAGCTCGCTGTACTGACGCTTGATCTTGCGGCGGCCCGCCTCGTCCTTCGGCAGGTCCTCGTCCTCGGTGACGTCCGAGGCTTCCTCGTCCTCGAAGATGCTGAAGCTCTTCTTGTTTTTGTCCTTCTTGCGAGTCCGCCCCATGTTTGTTTCTCGTCCCCTCTTCCGGACGTCAGCGAGCTCGCTCCGTGTACCCGCAGCTCTTGTCGCAGGACCAGAAGTACCCGCGCTTTCCGAACCCGGTGTAGTACGCGACGCGGCTTTCGGCCCCGCAGCTCGGACAGGAATGCTTCATGGAAGAGGTGCTCTTCTCCGCCGTTTTCGCCTTCTTCTCTGCCATCTGACTTTCCTCCTGGATCGCTCCTCGCGTGAGCGTTCTACGAACGGGTGGGTCTCACGAGAGGAGGCGCGAGCCGCTCTCGAAAACCGGCACCGGATAACCGCTCTTTGTAAGGAGGCGTAGGCGGCGAGTCAAGAAAAATATGGCCCGGGTGACGTTTGGGATTCGTCGAGCCGGTGACGCGTCCGGCCGACCTCTTCGGCGTCGCGCGATCAGTTCTCGATGATGACTTCGACCCGGCGGTTCTTCGCCCGACCGGCGGGATCGTCTTTGCCGCTCGACGTCTCGTTGGGCGCGATCGGGTACTTCTCACCGAATCCCCGCGTATCGAGGCGCCGATCACTCACGCCCGCGTCGCGGAGCGCGCTCGCCACCGCCTCCGCCCGACGTTCGGAGAGCCTCTGGTTGTACTCGTCGCTACCGACCGAATCCGTGTGTCCCTCGACGGACACGTGACGCCTGCTGACTTCCGGCGAATCGAGGACGTCGGCGATGTCGCGGATTTTGCCGCGCGCGCCGGTCGCCAGATCGGATCGGTTGAACTGGAACAGGATGTCCGGAAGGTTCACCACCACGCCGCGATCGGTTTCGCGCACGTCGAGCTTCTTGCGTTTCAGCTCCTCGATGAGCGCACGGTTTCGCGCGAGCTCTTCCTGCTGCTGCCGAAGCGTTTTCTCCCGTTCATCGAGGCGCTGGTCGCCGGCCTGGATCTGGTCGCCCGCGACGGCGCCTCCGACGCCCCCGAGCGCGCCGCCGATCGCCGCACCCGCTGCGGCGTTGCCGGTCTGATGTCCGATCACTGCTCCCGCGAGCGCCCCGAGGGCAGCCCCGCCCAACGCGCCGGTTTCGCGCTTGCTCGGAGGACCGCTGCAGGCAGAGAGGAGCAGAGCGAGGAGGAGGAACGGACCGCGTTTCGACATGGGGAGACCTCGAACGAAACCGGCCGGGTGAGCATGGCTCACCGGCCGGTAGAGGAAAGCGACGGGTGACGGACGACGGGTCTAATAGCGCTCGTAATCGTCGGTTTCGCGGTCGCGCTTCAGATCTTCGATCTCGCGACGTTGACGCTCGAGCTCTCGCTGCTGCTCCGTGCTCTGTTGCTCGAGTTGACCCGCGCGCTGGCTCTGTGCCTCCGACTGGTCACCGATGACGGCGCCCGTGAGCGCTCCGAGTGCACCGCCGATTGCCGCGCCGGCGCCTGCGTGGCCGGTCTGATGCCCGATGATGGCACCCGCACCGGCTCCGAGCGCGCCGCCGCCGAGCGCCCCCTTCTCGCGGCCCGTCAAACCGCCCGAAGCGCATGCCGAGAGGAACAGGAGCGAAAGGCCGACCCAAAACGTCTTGCTAGGCATGTGACTCCTCCGGATCGGCCGGCTAGTACTCCGACCGCCGCTGCGCATCCATCTGGTCGCCGATGATCGCGCCCCCCAAGGCTCCTGCCGCGCCACCGATCACCGCACCTTTGCCCTTGTGGCCGCTCTGATGCCCGATGATGGCACCGGTCCCGGCGCCGAGCGCTCCCCCGGCAAGGGCACCTTTCTCCCGGCCGGTGAGTGGACCGGAGGCGCATGCGGCGAGCAGAAGAGTCATTGCCATGGAGCCGAGCGTGATTCCCGAAGCTGTGCGCTTCATCTGCGTTCCTCCTGAGGGGTTTGTCTCCGCCCTCACGGAAGGGAACACGATGTAGATCCTAATGTTGCGAGTGCGGGGGGTCAAGGCGACGCGCTGCGCCCGGGCGCCTTTGACGCGCGGTCGGCAAAGAAGAGCGAGTGCGCGATGACGGCCGCAACGGCCAGCGTGATGCTGGAATCGGCGACGTTGAACGCGGGCCAGTGGAGATCTCGCCAGTGGACGTCGACGAAATCGACGACTTCCCCGTAGGCGAGACGATCGACGAGGTTCCCGAGAGCACCACCGAGAATCGCTCCGAGCGCGACGCGGAGGAAGCGGTCATGTGGTTCCAGGCGCGCCGCCACCATCACGAGGACGATGACGGCGGCAACGGTGACGATCACGAAGAAGGGTCCACGAAACCACTCGGGCGCAGCCGCGAATACACTGAACGCGGCGCCGGGGTTGCGGACGTGAACGATGTCGAAGAAGCCCGGCAGGATCGTGATCGAGTCGTGGAGCGGCAGCGTCGCGACGATCGCGGCTTTCGTCAGCTGGTCGGCGACGAGCACTGCAAGCGCCGTCGCGAGGAAGGACGCCCCCCACCGCACCCGAAGCCTCCGGTCCTTTCTAGGCCGCGAGCGCGTGAACGCAGCGTTCGCACAGGTCGGGATGGTCGACACTCGAGCCGACGGTCGGCCGGTGGGTCCAGCAGCGAGCGCACTTCGGCGGCGCGGCCCGCTCCACGCGGACGCGTAAACCCGGAAGCACGGAGCTCTCGTGATCTCCGGATAGCGAGCTGTCGAACCCGACCTCGGAGACGATGAAGAACGCATCGAGCTGGTCGATCCGCGGTCCGAGCAGCCTCGCGATTTCTCCCTCGGGATCGAAACCGAGCTTGACCCGCGCGTCGAGCGAGTGGCCGATCCGACCCTGCTGGCGCTCCGTCTCCAGCGCCTTGGTGACTGCGGCGCGCACCTCGAGCAGCCGCTCGTAGGTCGCGTGCAGGGCGTCGTCGACGAGCTCGCTCCGGATCACGGGGAAGTCGGCGAGAAACACGCTCTCCGGCCGTTCGCCGACGTACGGCACGTGGCTCCAGACGTCTTCGGCCGTGAACGACAGGACCGGAGCCATGATGCGGACGAGTGAATCGAGGATCGTCCACGCGGCGGTTTGGGCCGCGCGTCGGGCGGGCTCGCCGGCCGCGGAGCAATAGAGGCGGTCCTTCGCGACGTCCAGGTAGAGCGCACTCAGGTCGACGCTGCAGAAGTTGTTGAGCGCGTGCACGACGACGTGAAAGTCGTAGTCGAGGTAGGCCTGAGTGCAGCGACCGACCAGGCGCTGCAGCCGATCGAGGATCCACCGGTCGAGCTCCGCGAGCTCGCCCGGCGAAACCGCGTGCGCCGCCGGATCGAAGTCGTAGAGATTCGCGATCAGGAACCGAGCCGTGTTGCGGATCCGCCGAAACGCCTCGACGAGACGCCCTACGATCTCGTCCGAGATGCGGATGTCGTCGCGATAGTCCTCGGCGGCAACCCAGAGTCTGAGGATCTCGGCTCCGAGCTTCTCGACGACGTCCTGCGGAGCGATCACGTTGCCGAGGGACTTCGACATCTTGCGGCCGGTCGCGTCGACGGTGAACCCATGGGTGAGCACCGCATCGTACGGAGCACGCCCGCGCGTCACGATCGACGTCAGGAGTGCGGTGTGAAACCACCCGCGGTGCTGGTCGCTCCCCTCGAGGTAGAGGTCGGCCGGCGAACGCAGCTCCGGCCGCTGCTCGAGCACGGCCAAGTGGCTCAGGCCGGAATCGAACCATACGTCGAGGATGTCTTCCTCCTTGACGAACTCCCGGCCGCCGCAGGCAGCACAGGCGGTCCCCGCCGGCAGCAGATCGCTCGCCGGATGGACGAACCACGCGTCGGCGCCCTCGCGCTCGAAGACCGCGGCGACCCGCTCCGCGATCTCCGGAGTGGCGAGGGGAGCACGGCACTTCTGACAGTAGAATGCGACGATGGGCACGCCCCAGGTACGCTGCCGCGAGATGCACCAGTCCGGGCGGGCCTCCATCATCCCGCGGATCCGGTCGCGCCCCCAGGAGGGAATCCAGCGCACCCGATCGATTTCGGCGAGCGCCCGCCCGCGGAGATCGTTCTTCTCCATCGAGACGAACCACTGATCCGTCGCCCGGAAGATGACCGGGTTCTTGCAACGCCAGCAGTGTGGGTAGCTGTGTGTCACGCGTTCGGCCTTCAGGAGCCGGCCGTTTTCACGCAGGCGGGCGAGGATCTCCCCGTCGGCGTCGAAGACGAATTGCCCGGCGAACTCCTCGACGTCGGAGGTGAAGCGGCCACGCGCATCCACCGGAGCGTACGTGTCGAGACCGTATTGCAGTCCGACCTCGTAGTCCTCCTGACCGTGTCCGGGCGCCGTGTGCACGCAGCCCGTACCCGCGTCCAGCGTCACGTGGGTTCCGAGCACCACGATCGAATCGCGATCGATCCACGGATGCCGCGCCTTCGCACGCTCGAGCGAGCGCCCCGGAAACTCGGCGACAATGGTGCCCTCCCTTTCGCCGATCACCGAGAGGAACGATTCGAGGAGGCCTTTGGCGACGACGTAACGGCGGTCGCGAACCTCGACCAGCACGTACTCCAGATCGGGATGCACCGCGATCGCCAGGTTTGCGGGCAAGGTCCACGGCGTCGTCGTCCAGATCACGAGCGCGATCTCGCGGCCGCGGAATGGCTCGAGGGGCGCCGGAAACGGTGCCGCCAGCGGAAAGGAGACGTAGACCGACGGCGAGGACAGCTCTTCGTATTCGACCTCGGCCTCGGCCAAAGCCGTGGCGCAGGAAGGGCACCAGAGGACGGGTTTCCGGCCCCGGTAGATCGCGCCGGCGGCGAGGAACTGGCCGAAGGCGCGTACTTCCGCCGCTTCGTAACCGGGGGCCATCGTCAGATACGGCCGCAGCCAATCACCGACGACTCCCAACCTGCGGAACTCTTCCCGCTGAACGTTGACGTAACGCTCGGCGTACTCGCGGCAGAGCCTACGGAACTCCGCTTTCGAAACCATGCCTTTGCCGCCGAGGCTGCGTTCCACCTGGAGCTCGATCGGCAGACCGTGGCAGTCCCATCCGGGGACGTACGGCGACCGCCAGCCGCTCATCACCCGGAACTTGACGACCACGTCCTTGAGGACCTTGTTCAGCGTGTGCCCGATGTGAATGTTGCCGTTCGCGTACGGCGGCCCGTCGTGCAAGACGAACGAGGGGCTTCCCTCACGCGAGCGCTGCAAGCGTTCGTACAGTCCGATCTCTTCCCAACGGCGGAGAATCGCCGGCTCCCGTTTCGGCAGGTTCCCGCGCATCGGAAAATCGGTGCGCGGCAGGTTCAGAGTGCTCTTGTAATCGGCGGGAGCGGAGGGTTCTTTCGGCGCACCGTGCACGGTCGTGCGGAGATACCAGCCGAGGTCGGCCGATTCAATTTGCGATTCGACCGGCTTTCTCCGTTGCCGGCGTTGTGGCACACCGGGAACAGCCATGGCCAAGCGCATGATGACCCGGTTCGACCGCGGGGCCTTCCCCACGTACCAGTGCGTCGAGGAGAACGGCTATCCCCAACCCTGTGCGATGGGACAACCGTGGGTGAACCCCTACACGTTGAAGACGATCCGGCGGCGGGGCGGACAGCCGACGGACCCGTGGGGCCGGCCATTCGACCAGGGCGAGAGACCCGAGCGGACGAGCCCGACGGTCGTCTGATCTCCGCGCCCGGCAACGAGCGCACCAAGGACCGCGGCCTCTACGGGCCAGACTCGGTCACTTGGAGGGTGAACCGCGAGTCGGTGCTCCTTCTCGGCGGCGCCCGCGCTCTCCTGATGCAGGTTGCGCACCCGCTGGTCGCCGCCGCGGTCGCGGATCACAGCCGTTTCCGGAACGATCCTCTCCGGCGACTGACTCGTACGCTCGAGATGATGTACGCGATCACCTTCGGATCGGCGGACGAGGCGCGAGCCAGCTGGCAGCCGATCGACCGCGTGCATTCGCGAGTCGAAGGAGCTCTCACGGAACACGCCGGTGAACATCCCGCCGGGACGCGCTATCGCGCGCGTGATCCCGAGCTGCTCCTGTGGGTGCACGGAACGCTGATCGACACCAGCGTGCGGGTTTACGAGCGGTACGTCGGACGTTTCGCCCAGTGCGAGAAGGAACGCTACTACGAGGAAAGCAAGGCCTCCGCGCGGCTGTTCGCGATACCGGAACGGATGCTGCCACGCGACTGGACCGCGTTCGAACGCTACGTCGACGACACCGCCGCGGGGCTTCGGGTCACCACCGACGCACGCGCGCTTGCCGAAGGTATTCTTCATCCGCCGCTGGCGTACGTGCCACGGGCCGTCTTCGATCTCCTGAACCTCGTCAGCGTCGGCCTCCTCCCGGAGCCGATTCGGCGCGGGTTCGCGCTGTCTTGGAGCCCTGGCCGTCAGCGGCTGCTCGACGGCTCGAGCGCAGCGATCCGCGCGCTGATGCCGGTGCTGCCGGCCGTGCTACGCTTCAGCCCCGTCGCGCGCGCCGCGGAGCGCCGGGAATGAACGCATGAAGCTCGACCTCGCCGCAACCTTCCTCGAACGGCTGAAGGCCGACACGCTCCGCGCGCTCGACCCGGAGGAGCGGGCGGTCATCGAGGTATCGACGGGCGACATGGGGAACAAGCCGGATGCGGTCAAGCTCGGCTGGCTGAAGATGCGCACCGGCGACCCGTGGACCAAGCAGCGTTACCAACGAGCCCTGAAGAAGGTGATGGAGAAGCTCGCCAGGATCGTCAGCGAGAGTCCGGAGCGGCGTTCCTAATCGCGCGGCCTGAGCCCTCGGATCCTACGAACGGGAGGCACGTCCGGCACGCGCTCGTCCATCCAGGTGAGGTGCTCCGCTTCGCATTCCGGACAAACGATCAGCAGCCCGTGGCCAGGGTCGTCGCGCATCGGCGGCCATTTGCCGTTCAGCGCCTCGCCGAACGCGGTCATCTCGTAAAGAACGCCTCCGCACATGAGGCAGTGCTGCTTCTTCGCCACGAGTGGTCCTTCGGATGCGGTTCGGAGGGGAGCGCGGGTGCGACGCTGAACGGCCGCTCAGCCGCCTGCGGATCGCCTTTGCTGAGCGATCGGAGACAGGGAAGCGCGCCGATCCGTCGAACGGCGCCGGCGTACCTCGCCCGCAGCGTTCGGCACGAAGCTTTCCTCTCGGAGCTCGGCTCGGCAGCGCCGCTGCTCGAGGCACACGGTGCGGAGAAACGCGTCGGGCTCGTCCGTCCAGAGGCAGGACAGGCGGCATCGATCACAGGAGATCCGAACGAGCATCGGGTACTTCCGAGGTGAAAGCGGTGCGAGAAGGTCGGCGCCGCGGCGCGTGGGCGCTCCGTCGCGACAGTGCTCTCTAGCGGCCTCGCAGCGCAGCCGTCAATCGATTTCTCGTTCGAGGACCGGCCCGCGGCCGGGGTCGTTTTCGTTTTCGCCGCGCATCGGTTATCAACGGAACACCCTCGAGGGAGCCATGGACCTCTCGCTCAGCGACGAGGAAGTCGCTTTCCAGCGCCGAGTGCGCACATGGCTCCGGACGAACGCGCCCAGGCGCCCGCGTGGCGCGGAGGTCGTCGAATACGGCGATCCCAAACGCATCGAGGAACTGAAGGACTGGCAGCGGAAGCTTCACCGAGCCGGATACCTGGCGATGGGTTGGCCGCGGCAGCTCGGCGGCCAGGCGGAGGCGGCGGGCGACAGGCGCGAGCTGCTGATGCGTCAAACGATCGTCAACGAGGAGATGGTGAAGGCTCGGGCGCCCGGCGTCATCGGCATGATGGGCATTCAGATGGTCGGGCCGACGCTGATGCAATTCGGTAGCGACGCACAGAAGCGACGGCACCTGCCGAGGATCCTCACGGGCGAAGAGATCTGGTGTCAGGGTTACTCCGAGCCCGGTGCGGGGTCGGACTTGGCGTCGCTGCAGACGCGAGCGGAGATCGTGGGTGACTTCTTCGTCGTCAACGGCCAAAAGGTCTGGACGTCGAACGCGCAATTCGCCGACTGGATGTTCTGCTTGGTCCGTACGGATCCGGTGGCGCCGAAGCACAAGGGCATCTCGTACTTGTTGATCGACATGCGAGCGCCCGGCATCACCGTGCGTCCGCTCGTCCAGATGACCGGCGATCGCGGCTTCAACGAAGTCTTCTTCGACGACGTGAAGGTTCCGCGCGAGAATCTCGTCGGAGAGCTGAACCAAGGCTGGGCAGTCGCCAACGCCACACTCGCTCACGAGCGGAACATGCTGGGTTCGGCGACGCGGACACAGCAGATGTTTCAAGGGCTGCTGCACCTCGGACGCACACGCCAGCGCAACGGCCGGCCGGCGATCGAAGACCCGGTCGTTCGCGACCGTCTGGCGGATCTCGACATCAGCGTCGAGGCGATGCGCCTCCATGCATATCGCCAGCTCACCGATGCCTTGCACGGCAGATCGCCGGGGATCGCAGCCTCGGTGAACAAGCTGGTCTCGACCGAGCTCAACCACGCGATCGCCGCGCTCGCACTGGAGATCCTCGGTGATCACGGAACGCTCGACCGGCGTTCCAAGCACGTGCCGGACCGCGGCCTCTGGCCCTACGAGTTCATGTTCACGCTCGGCATGATCATCGGCGGCGGGACTTCGCAGATCCAGAAGAACATCATCTCCGAGCGTGGGCTCGGAATGCCGAAGGGCTGACCGGGATGGACTTCGGTTTGTCGGAGGAGCAGCAACTCCTGCAGCAAACGGCTCGAGACTTCCTCTCTGCGGAGTGCGGTTCTGACCTCCTCCGCCAGTCGCTCGAGAGTGAGGGCGGTCATCCGGAGGCGCTTTACCGGAAGATGTCGCAGATGGGATGGACGGGAATCCTCGTCCCCGAGCGGTACGGCGGCCTCGGGCTCGGCATGCTGGAGGCCGTGCTGCTCGCGTCGGAGGGCGGCCGAGTCGCCCTTCCCGGACCGTTCCTTTCGTCCTCCATTCTCGCGACCGCCGCGATCGAGCGCGCCGGGAACGTCGCACAGAAGAAGCGTTGGTTGCCGGCGCTCGCCGGCGGCGAGGCTCTCGGTTCCGTCGCCTGGCTCGAGGAGGGCGGCCGTCTCGATGCCGCAGGCATCGGCATGCGCGCTCGGAAGACCCGGGGCGGCTACGTCCTGGACGGAACCAAGCTTTTCGTCCCCTACGCGCAGGAGGCGGACTTCCTGATCGTCCCGGCACGGATCGGCAGCGGCGGAGGCGAGGCCGGCATCACGCTCTTCCTGGTGGTCGTTCCATCCCCCCTGATCATCGTCGAGCCGCTACGGACGGTCGACCGCACCCGCCGCGCGTACGAGGTGCACCTTCGAGGCGTCGAGGTGCCTGCGGATGCCGTACTCGGAGAGGCCGGAAGAGGATGGGCGGTGCTCACCCGTCTCCTGGACCTCGCTGCCACCGCGCTCGCGGCAGACGGCATCGGCGGTTCCGAGCGCGTCCTCGAAATGGCCACTGACTACGCGAAGCAGCGGCAACAGTTCGGCCGGCCGATCGCCTCCTTCCAGGCGATCAAGCATCTCGCTGCCGAGATGGTGGCGCGGATCGAACCGTCGCGCTCGCTCGTTTGGTACGCCGGTCATGCCTGCGATCGCCGGCCGCGGGAGGCGAGCCGTGCGGCCTCGATGGCGAAGGCACGCCTTTCGGAGGTCTTCTCTTGGTGCGCCACCACGGCGGTACAGATCCATGGCGGTATCGGCTTCACCTGGGAGCATGACATCCACGTCTGGTTCAAGCGGGCGAAGGCGAACGAGCTGTCGTTCGGCGATCCGGCGTTCCACCGCGACCGTTCGGCGAGATTCGCAGGCTTCTGATCGGGCCTCCTCCTACGCGTCCGTTCGTGCCAGACTCAGCTCGTGACCCGCGGACTTGGCCTCGTCGCCGCGGCGATCTGGCTGTCGGTCGCGAACACCGGCGCGACGGAGGACGCATCGCGGACCCGCTGGACGACCCTCGCGCCGGGGCTTTGGTACCGCGAGTGGTCGTTCGAGACCGGCGCCGATCGCTCGGAAGCCACCGCGCACGTGTTTCGCGCCGACCCTCGTCTCGTTCGCATCACCGTGATCGACGCGCGACGGAGAGGGAGAGACGTCGCCCCGGTTTCGACTCTCCGGGAGGAATCCGGGGCCTACCTCGTGGTCAACGGCAGCTTCTTCGACGAGCGTGGCCGCCCGCTCGGGCTCGTCGTCCGGGACGGCAAAGAGCTCAGCGCGCTCCGGCGCGTCGACCAGGGTGTGTTCTTCATCAAGGAGGGAAAGGCGGCCATCCAGCACACACGGGACGCTCTCCCGAACGGGCTCGAGACCGCGGTGCAGGCCGGCCCGCGTCTCGTGGTCGAAGGTCGACCGCTGCGCCTGAAGCAGCAGGTCTC
Organism: Candidatus Binatota bacterium; assembly: GCA_034666665.1. Classification (GTDB taxonomy): domain Bacteria; phylum Desulfobacterota; class Binatia; order JACPRU01; family JACPRU01; genus JAXDLK01. The sequence continues at coordinate 10,222 of JAXDLK010000184.1, read as the reverse complement.
GCGCCGAACGTGCGTCTGCCTGCCTGGTGACGGCAACGTCCTCTTCGTCGTGCTTCACGCGCGAGTGTCCCTGATCGATCTCGCACGCGAGCTCTCGCGGCCGGCGGTGGAGGGTGGGCTGGGTTGTTGGTCCGCGTTGAACCTCGACGGCGGACCCAGCACTCAGCTCAGCGTCGCGACCGACACGATGCCTCTCGAGATCGAGGGCGGCTGGGGAGTTCCCAACGGATTGGCGGTGCTGCCGAAGTGATGCGCCAGCCAGTCACCGCCGCCGTCCTCCGGTGACGAGGGCAGCGACGGAAACGAACGTCGCCAGCCACGCAAAGACGTCGCCGAACCGCGTATAGAATGTCGTCCCGTGGAGCTTCCGGACGCCGACCACACGCGCCGCCGGCTCGAACATCGGAAGCCGAAGAAGCACGCGCCCTGCAGGATCGATCACGTCGCTCACGCCGGTGTTCGTCACGCGGACGAGGTGGCGCCGATTCTCGATCGCCCGCCAGAGCGCGAGCGCTTCGTGCTGATACGGGCTCGCGGTCGGCCCGAACCACGCATCGTTGGCCACCGCGAAGAGCACCTCGGAGTCACTCGTTTGCATCGCGCGACGCGCGATCGGCGCCAGCAGGTCTTCGTAGCAGTTGAGCGGGGCGAAGCGGCCGACGTCGGGCACGTCCAGCGGCACGACGTCGATACCCGCGGCGAAGTCGCCCGTCATCGGGCTCAACCGCTTCAAGAACGGCAGCACCGATCCGAGCGGCATGTATTCGCCGAAGGGCATGAGGATGATCTTGTCGGAGACGCCGAGCACCTTCCCGCCGGCATCGATCCCGACGATGCTGTTGTAGTACTGCGGCGCCTCGGGCGTTCCGCCGTACGTGAGAGCGCCGGTGAGAAGCGGCGAGCGGATGCCGAGCAGGTTCACGAACGATGGCGGCAGCTGCGTCAGCGTCCGTGGAATCGGTTCGGTGATCGCACTCTCCGGCCAGATGACGACGTCCACGTCGTCACCGAGACCGGCAGTCAGCTCCCGATAGGTTGCGGAGTTCGTCTCGAAGTAGTGGACGTCGTTCTTCTCCTGAACCGCGAGGTTTCCCTGCACGATGCCGATTCGAACCTCGGGCGCCGCCTCGATCCAGCGATCGATCGCCCCGAGGCGAGCGACGCCGAAGATGACCACGGCCGCCACGGCGATCAGCGAGCCCGCGAGGCCGGGGCGTGCTCGCGCCACGCCACGAGTGACGGCGAGCGCCACGGCCCCAGCCGCCCACATCATGACGAAGCTCAGCCCGTAGGGCCCCGTCACCTCACCGATCTGGAGAAGAGCGGTCACGTCGCGCTGCGAGTTCGCGAGACGCCACGGGAAGAGGTTTGGAAACCAGAGCTCGAGGGCGACCCAGAGACAGGCCGGGACGATCGCCAAGGGCCCGGGCCCGACGCGCCGCAGCGCGACCGCGAAAAGAACGAACTGCAGCGCAGAGAAGGCCGACAGCACGGCATAGAAGAATGCGCTCAGCCACAGAGGAAACCCGCCGAAGCGGTGAATCGTATCCACGAGCCAGTAGAACGCCGGGACGTTCGTCGCGAGCCCGGCGACGAAGCCGATGATCGCCGCATTCCGCGCGTCGTCGCACTGGAAAACGGCGACGAGGATCGGCACGAATGCGATCCAAGCGACCGGCCAGAGCGAGAAGCGCAGGAACGACGCGGCGATCGCGAGACCGCCGACGGTGGCGAAGAGAAGAACCATGGGGGTCGGACGTCTCGACGTCCGGCCGTCCACGCCGGCGTACCCGGTGTCGTGAGCGTTCTCCGCCTCGACCTGCGAACGCCCGAGGCGGTGCGGCGTGGAGGTCAGCCGAGGGGCCCCGGGCGCGACGAGGCAGCGCCGAAGAGGTCGCCGATTCGTTCCCTGACTGCGGCAGGCGTCCACCCCGCAGGATGGTCGATCTCGGCAACCGTGTGCCACCCCTTCAGCAGCTGCAGGGTGCGGCCATAGGCGATGAACGCTTGTCCCGTCACGTGATCCGCCTCCCGACTTGCGAGGTACGCGACCAGCGCCGAGACGCTCGCCGGATCCAGCTCCGCCATCGCGTCTTCGCCGAAGCCCTGAAAAATATGCTCGGTCATGCGGGTGACGGCGCGTGGAGCGATGCAGTTCACCGTGACACCGTATCTCTCCATCTCCCGGGCGAGCACGACGGTGAGTGCCAGAATACCGCCCTTGGCCGCGCTGTAGTTGGCTTGACCGGCGTTGCCGATCACGCCTGCCTCCGAGGACGTGTTGATGATTCGGCCGCGGATTGGACTCCCCTCCTTGTGCCGTTCCCGCCAGTACGCGCAGGCGAATCTCGAGGGCGCGAAATGTCCCTTGAGGTGCACGCGGACGACCGCATCCCAATCTTCCTCGTTCATGTTGAAGGCCATCCGATCGCGAAGGATGCCCGCGTTGTTGACCAGCACGTCGAGGCGACCGTGCTGCGCGACGGCGTGCCGGATGAGGGTTTCCGCGCCCGTCCACGAAGCCACGTCGTCGTGACTGGCGGACGCCGCCCCTCCACGCGCGCGAATCTCCGCAACCACCGATTCCGCCGGCAGGGTCTGCGACCCTTGGCCGTCGAGACCCGTACCGAGGTCGTTGACGACGACGTGCGCACCCTCGTCCGCCAGCAGAAGCGCATGCGAACGTCCGAGGCCGCGGCCGGCCCCGGTGACGATCGCCACGTTTCCCTCGAGGAGGCCCACCACCAGATCGCCGGCAGGCTTACTACAAGCGGCGCGGGGTCGAAAGCGTGTCCAGCGTCCGAGGCGGCCGCCGAGGCAGTTATCCACAGAATCGGCGGCGTTTTGCGCCGCCGTCGATTACCGAGCGGAGGATCTATGCCCTGCGGGAAAAATTCCCGTGCCTCCGGGGATTTCCGCCGCCAGCTCCGGCATCTCCTGGCTGCTATTGCGCGGTGCGGCGGATCGCATCTGGGGTTTCCCCGACGTCACGTCCACAAGTTATTCACACTCGCTACGGCTATGGGCGTTGACTGATTGACGCAGCGTGTTAATCGTTTCCCACCAGGAGGATTCATACGATGGCGGCAACGAAGAAGAAGGAAGCGCTCGTGAGCCTCTCCCGAGTGCAGGATTCATTGCGTGGCGTCCAGAGCCACATCCACACCTCGGTACGGGGACTGCAAAAAGAAGGGGAGCGGCTCCTGTCTCGGATCGGCGCCGGCGCATCGCGGCTCGTCCCCGAGCAGCAGCAGAAGCTGGTCGAGGACCTTCTGGACCAGGCACGCAGGATCCGATTGGACATTCAGAAGCGCGCCGAGAAGGTCATCAAGGAAATCGAGACTCGTGGTGAGAAGGTCTTCTCCCGGATCGAAAGCGAAACGGAAAAGCGGCTGGAGCCGGTCGTCCGGCGCCTCAGCCTTTCGACCCGTAAGGACATCGACGCCTTGAAGCGCCGCCTCGTCAGCCTCGAACAACGCCTCGAGGAGATCTCGTCCGCAGCGATGAAGACCTCCTAGCTGCTGCACGCGGGTGGGGGCCTGAGCGGCTCCCACCCGCTTCAAGCGGCTGAAGCGTCGGATTTCGGAGTCGTGGAAGCCTTCGAGTCGTTCGACGAGCTCTTGGATTCGGTCGAGGAGCTCTTCGAGTCGTTCGAGCTCGACTGGGAAGAAGCTCCGGAAGATGAGTCGTCCTTACCGGAGGAGGAGCCTTCCGAAGACTTGCTCTCGGGTGATTTCCCCTTGCTCGCGTAGTCCGTCGCGTACCAACCGGTGCCCTTGAGGGTGAAGGACGTGCTGGAAATCAGCTTCGAAACTTTCCCCTTGCAGGTGGGACAGCGGCGGAGTGGCTGTTCGGTGATGCGCTGCGACACCTCGAAGACACCGCACTTCGGGCATTCGTACTCGTAGGTCGGCATACCTCACACCTCACGGAGCTCTCGGCGCTGTAACCACGCCGCCCTGAGTAGTCAATCGTAAGTCACTGGATTCGTTCTCGCAGCTCAAGCGAGTCGCGCCGCGAACTCGAACAAGCTGCGTACCAGGAACGCCTGTAGAAAGAAGATCGCGAGGAGCACGATCAGCGGCGAGAAGTCGATTCCTCCTGCGTACGACGGGATGGTTCGGCGCACTCGATAGAGCACCGGCTCCGTCGCATTGTAGAGAAATCGCACGATCGGATTGTACGGGTCCGCGTTGACCCACGAGATCACCGCGCGGCCGATGAGGATCCACTTGTAGATGCCGAGCCCCATGTCGAGGACGGTGGCGACCGCGGTCAGAAAATTGGCGAGGACGAACATCCTACCCCTTCCCGCCGCTCGAGCCCGCGGCACCGAGCTCCCGCGATCGCGACGTCGCAGCTGCAACTGCGGCGGCGACGATAGCCGGAAAGCCCGCTTTTTCAAGGCTCGCGAGGCCGGCGAGCGTCGTGCCACCGGGAGAAGTCACCATCTCGCGCAGCTCCCGCGGCCCGAGTCCGCTTTCCCGAAGCATCGCGGCTGCCCCGTCCAGGGTCTGGAAGGCGAGCCGACGCGCCACGGGGAGCGGCACGCCTTCGCGCACGGCGCCGTCGATGAGAGCCTCCGCGAAGAGGTAGACGTATGCGGGGCCGCTGCCGCTGAGGCCGGTCACCGGATCGAGCAGCGCTTCGTCACCGACCGTCAGAGCGTCCCCGACGGCACGAAAGATCCGTAGCGCCAGCCGCTCGTCGCTCACTCGCGCGTTCTTTCCGCGCGCGACTGCCGTCATGCCGCGGCCGAGGAGTGCGGGCGTATTCGGCATCGTCCTCACGACCTTCGCGGATCCTCCGAGCCCCTGTTCCAATCGGCGAAGCGGGAATCCCGCGACGATGGACACGAACAGCTTGTCCGCGGTCACCTCCGGCTGAATCTCTTCGAGCACCTGCGGAAGTACCTGCGGTTTGACGGCGAGCACCACGGTTCGCGACTCGCGAACGAGCTCGCGGTTGTCACGAGCGGCACCGATGCCATGCCGCCTCTGAAGCGTTCGACGCTGGCGCGCGACCGGGTCCGCGACCCACACCCCCGACGGTCGATAGATCCTCGCAGCGAGCAATCCGCGGATCAGCGCGGACGCCATGTTCCCCGCGCCGATGAATCCGATGTGCCTGCCGACCCGCTTCATCCGGTCCCGGTCCGGGTTCCGAATATAGCCGTGCCGATGCGGACGATCGTCGCGCCCTCCTCGATCGCCGCTTCGAAATCAGCGGACATGCCCATCGACAGCTCCTTAAGTCGGGCGTTCGGCAGACGCAAACCGGACAACCGCTCGCGGAGGTCGAACAGTTCCGCGAAATGCAGGCGAGAATCCTCTGGCCGTGTTGCAGGCGGCGGCACCGCCATGAGGCCCTCGATCAGCAGATCGGGGAACTCGGCCAGCTGCCCGAGAAACCGCTCCAGCTCCCCGGGCGAAACGCCGCCCTTGCTCTTCTCTGACCCCAGGTTCACCTCGACGAGGCAGTTGGCGCGCCGTCCGGCGGCTCGTGCCGCGCGGTCGAGGTCGGTCGCCAGATCGAGCCGATCGAGAGAATGGATCACGTCGAAGAGATCGAGCGCGGTCTTTGCCTTGTTCCTCTGCAAGCGACCGATCAGGTGCCAGCGGACGTCGGCTCGATCGAGCTCGGCGCGCTTTCGTCGCGCCTCCTGAACGTAGTTTTCACCGATGTCCCTGGCGCCGGCCTCGACCACCGCCCGCACGGCTTCGGCGGGGAAAGTCTTCGCGGCGACGACGATCCGAACTCCGGCCGGATCTCGGCCGGCGCGCACGGCCGCCTCGTGAACGCGGGCAGCGACGGCGTGGTATCGCTCGGCGGGTCCCGAGCTCAACGCTCGCCGCCGAGCGCGGACGTGCCGCTCTGCCAGATTCCGGCGTCGATCAATGCTCGACGAACCTCTTCGAGGGGGAGCCCGACGACGTTCGAGTGCGAGCCGCGAAGCTCGCGGACGAACGCTCCCGCGCCGCCCTGGATCGCGTACGCTCCCGCCTTGTCGGACGGCTCACCGCTGGCCACGTAGGCCGCGATCTCCGCTTCCGTGAGCTCCCGAAACGCAACTTCCGTCTCGACCATCGCCTCGCGAAAGATCTCTCCGGAGGGACGGACGACGACGAATCCGGTGATCACGAGGTGGCGTCGGCCGGACAGGCGCCGCAGCATGTGAGCCGCGTCCACGCCGTCACGAGGCTTGCCGAGTATGTCTCCGTCGATCGTCACGATCGTATCCGCGGCGAGCACCCAGCGGCCGGGCTTCCTGCGAGACACCTCCGCCGCCTTCTCCCGGGCGATCCGCGCAGCGAATGTCGCCGGCGGCTCGGCCGTCACTCGCTCGTCGACACCGCTCGGCTCGACCTCGAAATCCTGTCCCTCGCGAGCCAGCAGCTCGGAACGGCGCGGCGAGGCGGACGCGAGCAGCCACGCGCCGCGCGGACGGGCGGTGCGTTGCGGAGCGGGATCTCCCATGTTACTCGCCGAAGGCGGCATGCGAAGGCTCGTCGCCTCTCTCCTCGTCCTCGCCGCTTGTAGCACAAAGCCCGTTTCGGGGCCGTCGACGGCCGTCGAGACCACTGCTGCGAGAGCAGAGGAGGACGGCGCTTCCGAGCAGGTTTCGCTCGCGGAGCGACGGCGCCGGTTCCGAGAAGCCGTCGCTCGATACGACCGCGGCGACGTCGACGGTGCGGAGCGGCTGTTCCTCGAATCCGCTCGCACCTACCCGGAGCTCGGCGATCATTCCCTCCGGCACCTCGCGAAGATCGCCGAGCGCCGCGGCGACACGAACGCGGCTCGCGTTGCGTGGCACGCGTTGCTCGAACGGCACCCGGATTCCGTCTGGCGAAGCGAAGCTGCGCTGGCGGTCGCGGCAGAGAAGATCGAGAAGCGAGACCTCGCGGAGGCGGAGCGCTGGGTCGACGAGGTGCGTGAAGGGTCGACGGACCCTTCGATACTCGCCTCCGCTCTTTGGCTGGCGAGCCGGATCGATCGCGCGACCGGTCGCGAGGTAGCGGCGCGCGACCTCGAACGAGAGCTCCGCTCACGGTACGCCGGAGCGCCCGAAGCCGCCATGGCGCGCGAGCAGGCCGGCCGCGAGCGCGAGCTCACCCTCGTCACCGTGAACGACGTCACGGCGGAGGGTCAGCTGCTGCTGGCGGAGGCGCGGCCGAGCGAAGCGCTGGACCTCGTCCGGCGCGCGGCGCCCCGGTTCGCGGACTCCAACGCCTTCCCCGACCTCTTGCTCCTCGAGGCCGCCGCGTTGCGAGCGACCGGAGACCACGCCGGTGCCCTGACGTTGCTCGAGGACCTCGAGCGACGTCATCCTCGCCATCCCGCCGCGGCGAGAGCGCTCTTCCGACGCGCCTCGCTCGCATGGAACCGTGATCAGGACGCGGAAGCATCACGGCTCTTCACTACGTATCTGCGGCGCTACGCCCAGGGGACGGACGCCGCCGAATCGCTGTACGCGGTCGCGCGCATTCACGACGTCGAGCACAGGCCGCTCCAGGCGGCAGAGCGGTACGAGGAGCTCGCGAGGCGATATCCGAAAAGCTCGCTCGCAGCAGAGGCCGCATGGCGAGCCGGGTGGAGCCGTTACGTCGCCGGCCGTTACACCGACGCCGCGCGAACGTTCGCGCGCGTCGCAGCGAGCAGCAGCAAGGAGGCGGCGTCCGCGCTGTACTGGCGAGGTCGAGCGCTGAAGAAGGCCGGCCACGACCCTGCCGCGGTGTACCGTGATCTGCTCGACCGGTTCGCGGACGGGTACTACGCGATGCTGGCGGAGGCGCGGCTCGATGACCCTCCCGGAGCTGCACTGGCCGGCAAGGTCGCTCCGCCGAGGGCGGCTTCCGGAGCGACCCCGGTGCCTCGATCCGATCCTCACCTGGCACGGTTCGACGAGCTCCGAGAGATGCACCTCTATCCGCTCGGGGGGCTCGAGCTCGCCGCTTATGGAAAGAAGTCCGGCGGATCGCCGCCGGACACGTTCCTGCTCGAGGCGTGGACTTCCATCGAAGGATACCCCCAGGCATTTCGCCTCGCGGCCGCCGCGGATGGCTGCGAGCTCGACGGTCCCTTCGTGTCCTACTGTTACCCGCTGGGGTATTGGACGGCGGTCCGGCGATTCACCGCTGCTCAGCGGCTCGACCCCGTACTGGTTCTGGCGCTCATTCGCCAGGAGAGTCTGTTCGACGCATCGGCGCGGTCCACGGCGGACGCCCGCGGATTGATGCAGCTGCTTCCCACGACGGCGGCGCGCGTCGCCGGACCGGGAATCGCGACGGCGGACCTCTATCTTCCGGAGCCGAACCTCGAGCTCGGCACCCGCTATCTGAAGAGTCTCCTCGATCGGTACGGCGGCAACAGCCCGCGCGCGCTCGCCGCCTACAATGCGGGTGAAGCGGCCGTCGACAAATGGTTACGACGGCATCCGAACGTCGAGGACGACGAGTTCGTCGAGAGCATCAGTTATCGCGAGACTCGCGGCTACGTGAAGCGGGTGCTTCGCAACCGCCGGATCTATTCGGTGCTCTACGGTGCGACGGTGTCAGCGGACGTGAACGTACTTCCGGTTGATGTACGCGCCGAACGGGATCCACAGCGCCGCCATGAAGAGCAGCCAGACCATCAGGGCTTCGCGGGAGGCGAGCCCGAACGGGATGTCCTGCGGCCGAATCCGCAGGCCGGTGATGCCGCCGGCCAAGATCAGGGCCCAGCCGAGGTAGCGAAACTCTCGGACGGTGAAATTCCCCCACGCCAGATACCCCGCGCCGACGATCAGCAGCCAGAGCGGCTGGATGTAGGCGGCCGGACCGCGGATCCCGAACAGGAACGTGAGGAGGATGCCGACGAGGAACAGCGGGCCCCATAGACTGCCGGCGTTCACGACGGCCACCGGGTGCGGCTCGCCGTGCATCTTCTGGATTCGGTTGTCGTTGACCACGCAGATGAAGAGGCCGGCGACGATCAGCGCTACGGGGAAGATCAGGGCCAGCCATACCGGCCACGGATTCCCGGCGAGGGCCGCGAACAGCGGAACCGTCACCAAGGCGTTCACCACCGCCCAAACGTAGAAGTTGTAACCGGTCGCCCGCAGGAACCGATCCCGCCGGAAGACTTCGGCCGTCAAGGGTTGACTGGACTCGTCCACCACGCGCCTCCTAGCAGACCCCGTTGATCGAACGAGGGTTTGTTGTTAGACAGGCCGACTTTTCGCCGAGCGATCATGAAGGGGGTCTGAATGAAACGAAAGAACTTCTTGGGTCGAAGAGTCGAGCTCGTGGTCCATCTGAAGGATCAGTTCCGCCGCCTTCGCATGGGCGAGCAAGGAACCGTCACCGGGCATTTCGGCGACGGCTTCAACGTCCCGCTTCAGGTCGCATGGGATAACGGCACGCGCTGGTCGGTCCACTACGAAGAGATCCGCGTACTCGAGGAGCGCGCGGCGAGCGAGGGCGCGTCCGCATCTTGACACCCGTACACCGCCTCTCTATGAACCTTCAATCATTTGATCCAAAATTCCAACGCTCGCAGCCGAGAGAGGAGGATGCGCCATGGCAGACGAAGTGACGGTGCAGGACATCTTCAAGGAGATGCCCAACCGGTTCAACAAGGATGCCGCGAAGGGGATGAACTCGGTCATCCAGTTCAACCTCAGCGGGGATGACGGCGGCCAATATCACGCGATCATCAAGGACGGCACGATCGAGGTCAATGAAGGGACACATGCTTCGCCGAACATGACCTTGACGATGACCGGCAAGGACTACGTCGACATGTCCACGGGCAAGCTCAACGGTCAAATGGCGTTCATGCAGGGCAAGCTGAAGATCGCCGGCGACATGGGGCTAGCGATGAAGATGCAGACCCTGTTCCGCCAGGCCTGATCGTTTCGATCGTTCGTTTCCCGGGCGGGGGCCGATGCTCCCGCCCTTTTTGTTTGCACGATCCGCGTGTTCAGAGCTCGCGTGCCCGCCGCCATGCGGCGTATCGGACGAGGTGAGTGAGCGCCCGGACGGCGCGGTGGGCCGACGGATAGGTGATGCGGCCGACGTCGCCGATCGTCCGTGGTCCAGGGTTCGTGCCCGTCCGGTCGGTGTAAACGAGCTCACTCGCACACAAGACGGGCTTGCCGTGCTTCTCACTCGCGGCATGCGCGGCTTCCGCGTAGCGCCGGTCTTGGCGCTCGTGAAAGTCGACGATGCGGTCGAGACCGTGA
>JAXDLK010000183.1:0-4959 GCA_034666665.1 Candidatus Binatota bacterium | reverse complement strand
GCCAGACGGTTCTCGCGCAGATGGCGGATCGCTTGGCCGATCCAGTCGACGATCCCGTCGATCACCACGGGGATGTTCGCGAACGGGCTCTGCGGCCCGCAGATCATGAACAGGTTGGGGAAGTCGTCGACGGCGATGCCGAGATGCGTCCGCGGACCGCCCTCCCACTTCTCTCCGATCGTCGCACCGCCCTTGCCGCGAATGTCCATGCTCCTCAAGGTCCCGGTCACCGCATCGAAGCCAGTGGCGAAGACGATGATGTCGGCTGCGTACTCGTCGCTCCCGGTTCTCACGCCGTTGGCCGTGATCTCCGTGATCGGATTCGCGCTCACGTCCACGAGACTCACGTTCTCCCTGTTGAAGGTCTCGTAGTAGAAATGCCCGAGCGGCGGGCGCTTGCCGGCCAGTGGGTAGTCCTTCGGGCATAGCAGCTCCGCAGTCGCCGGGTCCTTGACGATCGCGCGGATCTTGTTGCGCACGAACTCCGAGGCGACCGCGTTCGACCTCTCGTCCACGAAGATGTCGTCGAAGGTCTCGAAGATGTACCGGAAACCGCCGATCTCCCATCCCCCTTCGAGGATCCTCTGGTGCTCCTCGGGCGTCACGTCGGCCGCCGTACGACCGGCGACGTCCATGGCGAACCCGAAGAAGTGTTTTCGCGCTTGCTCCCAGATCTCGTCGTACCTCGCGCGGATCGACTGACGCTCGTCGTCGGTCATCGTGTAGTTGCGGGCGGGAAGCACGTAGTTCGGCGTCCGCTGGAAGACCGTCAGGTGAGCCGCCGTCTGCGCGATGATCGGGATCGCCTGCACGGCGGTCGCTCCCGTGCCGATGACCGCGACCCGCTTCCCGGCGAAGTCGACCCGCTCCTTCGGCCAGCGACCGGTCACGTACCAATCGCCCTCGAACCCCTCGAGACCGGGGAAGGCGGGCATGTACGGCAAAGACAGCACGCCTGCGGCGGTGATGAAGTACGTGCAGGTGTAGGTCTGCCCCCGGTCGGTGGTGACGGTCCAGGTTTTTCCGGACTCGTCATACACGGCCGACTGCACCCGCGTGTCGAACTGAATGTCCTTGCGCATGTCGAACCGCTCGGCGACGTGCTGGAGGTACGCGAGCGCCTCGGGTTGACCGGGGAACCGCTCCGTCCAGTTCCAGTCGTCCTGGAGCTCCTTCGAGAACGAGTAGGCGTAGACCCAGCTCTCGCTGTCGGTTCGCGCGCCGGGGTAGCGGTTCCAGTACCAGGTCCCGCCCACGTCGGATGCCGCCTCGATCACCTTCACGGACAGGCCGAGCTGGCGGAGCTCGTGGAGCATCCGCAGGCCGCCGAAACCCGCCCCGATGACGACGGCCTCGAAGTCCGTGGCGCCGCTCACCCTCGCGGTCGGCCGCGCGTCGGCCTCGCGCGACTGCGCGACGCCAGTCGTTGTAGCATTGCGTTTTTCCGTCGCGGGATTCTCGAAGAGCATCTCGATATCGCTCCCCATCGTTCCTCCTTAGCGGTTCGTTCGAGCTCGCGCGGTGGCCGTTTGCGAACCTTCGCGTCGGACGTCGCCGAAGCCGCCATCGGGGATTTCGCGTCGCCGGACGTTGAGCCGTCTCCTAACACATATCTCCCGACCATGATTCTCGACGACCTGCTTGCGAACGCGAGGTCGGCTCGGGCCGAATCTTGGCGCTTGACGCGAACGTGCTCAGCTTCTCGGCCGCGGACCTCGTGGCACGGCTACGTCCAGGTGATCGTCGAGGTGCGCGGCACCGGCTCCTCGGAGGGCACATGGGACCCATTCGGTACGCGCGAGCAGATCGACGGCAAGGAGCTCGTCGAATGGGCGGCCGCGCAGCCCTGGTCGAACGGCAGCGTCGCGCTTCACGGCACGTCGTACGGCGCCATCAACCAGCTCCTGACGGCAGCACAGCAGCCGAAGGGCCTGAAGGCCTTGTTTCCCATCGTGCCGATGTCCGACGCGTACCGCGACATCACGACGAGCGGCGGCGAGATCAACGTGAGCTTCATCCCGCTCTGGCTGGGGCTCGTCACCAGCCTCGGCGCGCTGCCACCGACGTACGCGCCGTCGGATCCCGTCGGCGCGGCGCAGACGCTCGCGCAGCACGCCGGCGGCGTGCTTGCGTTCCAGGCGCCGATGGTCGCGAACTCGACGGCCGGGGGCGAGAACATCTACGACAACCCGTTCTATCGTACGCGCTCGCCGATCGAGACGATCGATCGCGTGACGGTGCCGACGTTCATCGCCGGCGGCTGGTACGATCTCTTCCAGCGCGGCGAGCCGCTCCTCTTTCAGCGCCTGGAGAAGAACGGCGTGCCGGTGAAGCTCGTGATGGGGCCGTGGTATCACATCACCGCCGGCGACGGCCTTTCCGCCGACGGCGTCCCGTCCCTCGCCAATCTCGAGCGCGCCTGGTTCGACCACTGGGTCTGCGGTGTCGCGAACGGCATCGAGTCGTTCCCCGCGGTCCACTATCACGAGATCGGCGGCGGCCATTATCACGCGGCGCCAAGCTGGCCGCCCCCGGGCGTGAGCTATCAGCAGCGCTTCCTCTCCGGCGCGGCGAGGCCCGGCGCTGCCGGCGACCTCGCGAACGCGCCCGCCAGCTCGGCTCAGCAGCCGGACGTGCTGCCTTGGCATCCCGCGGCCGGACTGTGCTCGCGCTCGACCGCCCAATGGACCGCTTCGGGACAGCCTTCGACCTGCGCCAACGACAACCAGACGACGGATGCGACGGGTCTCGCCTACGACGTGGTGCTCGATCGGGATCTCCATCTGGCCGGTCCGGTCTCCGCCCGGCTCTTCGTCGCGACCAGCGGAAAGGACGCTTATCTCACGGTGCAGCTCGAGGACGTCGACGCGAGCGGCAAGTCGACGGAGCTCTCCGGGGGATGGAATCTGCTTTCGCTTCGCGCGCTCGACGACGGGAAGAGCGTCACGAGCGGAAGCCTGTACGTGCAGCCGTACCACCCGTTCACGCACGCGTCCGTCCTGCCGGTCGAAGCGGGAAAGATCTACGAGGTGTGGGTGGAGATCTTCCCGACGGCGGCGCGCGTCGCGAAGGGGCATTCCCTGCGCCTCTCGGTCCAGCCATCGGACAGCCCGCACCAGACGCCGTCGGCGCCGAAACTCGTCGATCTCGCGGGCGGCGTGCTGAGCCTCTACCACGACGCGGCGCACCCATCGTCGGTGGTGTTGCCGGTCAAGCCGAATTGAGCGTTCGGCTCACTGGTCCGACCGCGAGCGCCGTCGCCAGCGCTCGATCCTGATCGGCGGCCGACGGGCTCATTCGCCGACCCGGTTTCGCGTATGTCGCGCCCGAGCCATCCGCGTTCCGCGGCGGCGGAGGGGCTCGCCGTCCTCTCTCAGCGCAGCATCTCGTTCATCGAGCTCGACGATGCCGCATTGTTCAGGTGCTCGGCGATGCCGAATGCGTCCTCGATCGTGCGCAGCAGGGACATGTGGTCGTAGGGCGCCGAGCTCCGCCGGGGCGCGAGCAGCGGTGACAAGGCGAGGAGCCCGATCCTGCCGCCGTGGCCCGGTAGCACGCCGCCCAAGCCGCCGCTGCAGCAGCCCTGGTCGGTCTGGCCGTCGACGAAGCCGTTCTCGTCGACGGTGATGATCAAGAGGCCGCGATGCGCCTTCAGGTACGCGAGCAGCGGCGGCACCTGGCGCTTCAGCCAATCGTCCGCGCCCTTCATGCCGCCGACGGAGCCGTCGGAGCAGGGCGCATCGTGGCCGTCGTGGCAGGTATCGGGCGTGATGAACGAGAACGCGGGAAGGCTGGTGCCCGGCGCGTTCGAAATGTCCCGCGCCAGCTCCGGGTAAGGGCGTACGTGAGCCTTGCAGCGCGTGTCGTTCTCGATGATGTCGGCGAAGTAGAGAAAAGGATTGTGCCGGTCGGCATAGTCCTTCGCGGGAGGTTTCCGGCTGTTCCCCTGGTACGGATCCGGCGGCATCGCGGTCGGGTCGTAGTCCGCGTGGAAGCACGGCGAGGGCATCCCGTCCATGTAGCCTTTCCAGGAGAGCCCCTTCTCCTCGAGCTGATCGGCTAGGTTCCTGCCGTTCGACAGCAACGACTGTGGCTGCACACATTCCCAGAGGTTGACGGCGAGGCAATCGCTCGCGGTCACCGGCTGGTTCGGCTGTCCGCTGACCATGGCGATGTAGTTGTCCAGGCTCGCATGACCCGTCGCGTAATAGTGATCGAAGAAGACGCCGCTCGGCACGAGAGAGTTCAGGTAGGTCGCCGGGCTCGCCGGCCCCCACGACGTCGAGAAGTTCTCGTTCTCGAGGCCGAGCACCACGACGTGGTCGTACTTCGCCCCGACAGCGAGCGCGGGCGCGAGAGCGCCGGACGCGAGCAGCAGCGCCGCCGCGACACACCGAACCGTTGTGAGCATGATCTTGCCTCCTATGCGGGGAACGCATTCGCGCCCGCAGTAAGAAATCGCCGAAACCGATCGTCGTAGTTTGCACGAGCATGGTTCGCGCGACGTTACGAGGTCAAGAATGAATCGTGTCGATACGTGGCGAGCCATCGCCCGCGCATCCGAAGGTCTGGCCGGTCATTGCGCCGGCGACGTCGTGGCGGTGCACAGAAAACGGCGCGGCATTTGATGGATCTTCTCGATGGAAGCTTCCGCCTCGGCAGCGGTATCGAGTGGACGACGCCATGGCCGGCGACCTCGATCGTGTGGGCACTCCGGGCCAGCTGCCGAAGTCGCCGAGCGACATCGGTACGTGTGACGATGGCGCGGGCGAAGGCGTGAACGTCCCCTCGCCGCTCTTCGGCAGCCACTGCCGCGCCGGCCTCTGATCCCGCCGCGCCTCGCCGCCCGCCGGTTCGACGCGGCCCCGCCGGGTGGCCTTGGTTGCGGCCCTGGGTGTAATGGAAGTCACAGGATCGGCATCCGCCGAACGGCCAACACGTCTGCTGGATTCTCCATGA
>JAXDLK010000182.1:0-9303 GCA_034666665.1 Candidatus Binatota bacterium | reverse complement strand
ACACCCGTACACCGCCTCTCTATGAACCTTCAATCATTTGATCCAAAATTCCAACGCTCGCAGCCGAGAGAGGAGGATGCGCCATGGCAGACGAAGTGACGGTGCAGAACATCTTCAAGGAGATGCCCAACCGCTTCAACAAGGATGCCGCGAAGGGGATGAACTCCGTCATCCAGTTCAACATCAGCGGGGATGACGGCGGCCAGTATCACGCGATCATCAAGGATGGCACCCTCGAGGTCAACGAAGGGACGCACCCGTCGCCGAACATGACGTTGACCATGACCGCCAAGGATTACATCGACATGACGACGGAGAAGCTGAACGGCCAGATGGCGTTCATGCAGGGCAAGCTGAAGATCGCCGGTGACATGGGGCTAGCGATGAAGATGCAGACCCTATTCCGTAAAGCCTGATCGTTTCGATCATTCGTTTCGCGGGCGGGGGCCGATGCTCCCGCCCTTTTTGTTTCTACGATCTGCGTGTTCAGAGCTCGCGTGCCCGCCGCCACGCGGCGTATCGCACGAGGTGAGTGAGCGCCCGGACGGCGCGGTGGGCCGACGGATAGGTGATGCGGCCGATCTTGCCGATCGTCTGCGGTCCCGGGTTCGTGCCCGTACGGTCGGTGTAAACGAGCTCACTGGCGCACAAGACGGGCTTACCGTGCTTCTCGCTCGCGGCGTGCGCGGCTTCCGCGTAGCGCCGGTCTTGGCGCTCGTGAAAGTCGACGATGCGGTCGAGACCGTGATCGGGATAGTAGGGGCCGGTCTTCAACAGCGCCGCGTTCGCCGATTGAATGCCGATCCCGAGATAGAGCACCGCATCCACTGATTCGTGTGCCGCGAGCAGATCCAACACCGTCGGAATCGTGTCTCGCGTCTCGCCGCCCGCCAGGTCGACGGGGTTCGCGCGGCTCCAGCGCGAAGGCAACAGAGCATCGATCGAGCGACGAAGGTCTTCCGGCAGCGGCACGACTTCGAGCCCGGCGCGAACGCAAGCATCGGCGCAGAGTACGCCCCAACCGCCCGCCGCGGTGAAGACGACGACGCGCCGGCCGCGCGGTAGCGGCTGCGTCGCGAACGTCGCCGCCGCCTCGTAGGACTCCTCGAGGGTCTCGCACCGGGTGATTCCCGCTTGCCGGCAAACGCCATCGAAGATCCGGTCGTCGCTGGCGAGGGATCCCGTGTGGCTCGAGGCCGCGGCCTGCCCGAGAGCAGTCGCTCCACCCTTGAGCACGACGAGCGGCTTCCTCGCGGTGAACCTGCTGGCGCAATCGAAGAATCGTCGGCCGTCCCGCACCCCTTCGAGATAGGCGAAGGCGACACTGGTTTCCGGATCATCGAGGAAATAGTCCAGGTAGTCGTCGACCCCGAGCTGGGCCGAATTGCCGCACGAGATCGCGCGCGAGACGCCGACGCCGGCCATCGCGGCGTAGTTTCCGAACGACGACACCAGGTTGCCGCTCTGGCTCGCGAGCGAAATGCGACCCGGAGGGGGGTATGGCGCCACCATCTGCGCGCACAGGTGCGCGGGCGTCGAGATCAGCCCCTGTCCGTTGGGTCCCGCGAGCAGCATGCCGGCGCCGTTCGCGACCTCGACGAGCTCACGCTCGAGCTCCTTTCCATCGTCGCCCGCCTCACCGTATCCGGCGGCAGCGACGAACGCGGCGCGCACACCTCGGGCGGCGGCGCGACGAAGGAGATCGGCGTTGATGCCGGTGGGCGTGCAGACGATCAACAAATCGGCTTCGGCCGCGGGAACGTCGTCGATCGAACGGTACGTGCGTCGTCCGAGGACCTCCGCGCCTTCGCGATTGAGCGCGAAGATGCGCCCTTCATAGCCGAAGCGAAGGATGTGGTGCAGGAAGAGGAAGCCCCACTTTCCGGGGTGCGTCGAGACTCCCGAGATCACCACGCCGCGCGGCTGGAAGAGCGGCTGGAAGCGTTCGACGGTCGTCATGCTTCGACCTCGACCAGCGCGTCCACCGCGACCAGCGAAGATCCGGTCACGATCAACGGATTCACGTCGACGGACACCACGTCGCGACGCTCCTCCGACAGCCGGGCGAGGCCCAGAAGAACCGCTGCGACGGCGCCGCGGTCGACGGCGGGCTCGCCGCGAAATGGCGCCAGGACGCGGGAGGCGCCAAGGTCGTCCATCATCTCGAGCGCATCACGCCGCGAGAGCGGCACGAGACGGAACACGACGTCCCCGAGCACCTCGGCGAAGATGCCGCCGATGCCGAGCATCACGCAGCGTCCGAATTGCCCGTCGCGCACGAGACCGGCGATGAGCTCTCTCCGCCCTCGCGCCATCCTCTGCACGAGGAGCACCGCGTCGCGCTCGCCGGGACCACGAAGTGCGAGGAGATCGGCGGCCGCCGCTCGCACTTCCGGCTCGTCCGCGAGCCCGAGGCGAACGAGATTCCGTTCCGTCTTGTGCGCCAATCCCTCGGCGCACAGTTTGACCGCGACGGGGAAGCCGATCTTCGCGGCGACGCCGGCGGCGGCGTCCTCGTCCACCGCGAGCGCCTCCTCCACCGTCGGTACGCCGTACGTCCCGAGAAGCCGCTTCGATTCGAACTCGGAAAGGGTACGGGTCGGCATCGGCGCGCGACGATATCTCCGATCCGTGCGGACCGCGAGATCTGCGGACAGCAACTCTGCGCCGTGTGCTGCTCTCTTGTGCCTTCGCCGGCATTCGCGTTACTCGTCCCCGAATGAAGCGGTGGTACGCGTTGTCCGCGATCGGCAAGGATCGCCCCGGGATCGTCGCCGACCTCGCCGAGCTGATCTTCGAGCATGGCTGCAATCTCGAGGATTCGAGCATGACCGTCCTCGGCAGCGAATTCGCGGTCCTGCTGTTGTTCACCGGCGAGGGCGGCGATCTCGAACAGCGCCTGTCGAGTGCCTGCAAGCGCCTCGAGTGGGAGCGGCGTCTCACGGTGTTCTTCCGGCCGCTCGAGGGCGAGCCATGGCCGTACGGCGCCGGAGAGCGGCGCGAAGGCTACGATCTGGTGGCGAGCGGCGTCGACAAGGCCGGCATCGTCGCGCGCGTCTGCCGTGCGCTGGCGGAGCGCGACGTCACGATCCGAGCGATGAAGACCTTCCTGCGACCCGAGGCCGAGAGCGGCACTCCTCTCTACACCATGCGAGTCGAGATGGGCGTACCGGCGTCCTCGGACGTCCACGACCTCGAGCGTGCTCTCGAACGCGTGGCCGACGAGCTCAACGTCGAAGTGACGTTGCGAAAGCAGCCCGCGAATCCCGACTGGGCATGACGCGCGTCTCAGCGCACGCGAGCGTCCGGCGCGAGGGCGTCGAGCTTGCGGTGAAGGACCGCGAGCCCCCACAGCAGAGATCCTCCGACCAGCGCAGTCAGCAACGATCCGACGGCCGAGTAGATCAGGAACACGTGCTGCGCTCGGGCCATCCGGTATTCGGTCTCGAAGAGCAGGTTGCCGGCGTTGCGTTCGCGCGCCGCGGCGGACCGGTAGTAGGGCTCGTCCCCGAAGGTCGCGGTGGTGAACAACCCGCAGCAGAGGAGCCCGAAGAGCGCCGTCACGATTGCGAGAGTCTTCAGGTAGACCGCCATTCATGGCTCCTTCCCGTCATGCGCCTCGATCGATGACGATGTCCGCCCGACTCGCGTCCAAGAGCTCGCCGCGGGAAAAGCGCGCCACCAGCAACCGCTCGCCTTTGCTCGCTCGCAGAGCTCCGTCGCCGGGCCGCTCGCGCTCGACGGTCCAGCCGAGCTCGCCGAGCCGGCCTCGGTAGAACTGCGCCATCACGACCGGGGAGTCGTCACTGGTGACGAGCAGCTTCTGCTGGCGGGCCGTCGCACCGCGCATCTTTGCGCGCCGTGCATTCGGATAGAGGGGGACGTCGTCCGGCCATCCCGACGGAGCGGGCGCCGTACCGAGGGTCACCCGGATCGATCCCTTGCCCCGATCCAGCTCGACGCGCCCACTGCGACCGTTCTTCGTGAGCACCCGCTCGAGGAAGCTCTCGGCGCCGCGATCCTGCGCACGGTCACACGCGGGCAAGAGCGCGAGTGCGAGCGCCGCCACGAGCAGGATCGCATTGCTCATGGCCGAGCCGACACTGCCGCCGGCGCGGCCGCGACGAGGTGGAGTGCGCCGAGCGCCGTCGCGACCGCGCCGCGCGCGGGGAACACGAACACTCCGCCGAGCGCGCTCGAGATCTCGCGCAAGCGTCGGCCGATCGGCTCGAACAGCGGGAGCTTGCCGGTCACGATCGTCGAGCCGTTCCCCGATGCCTGCATGCCGAGCAGGATGGTGGTCACGACGACCTCGGCGACGAGGTTCGCCAGTGCCGCGGCCACGTCCTCGCGCCGACCGGACACGCGTTTGCCGAAATTGCTGGCGGTGGCGCTCGCAGGCAGGAGCCCGATGGGACCGCCGGCGGCCTCGCCGATCGTGACGTCCAGGCGCGTCCGGTCTCCCGCGGCGGCGAGCGCGGCGAGCTCCACGAGGTCGTCGGTGCCGAGCAACGCGCGGCCGAGGCCGAGGAGCGTGCCGCCGCCGACGCCGCTTCCGGGCGCGACGTGACGGACCTCTTCCCCGCGAAACGAGACCAGCGCGGTACCGGTGCCGAGCGACGCCACCAGCCCTTCACCGGCGGCCGCGAGGTGCATGCCGCCGAATCCGATCGCGCGGAGCTCGTCGACTCGACGAACCGGCCATCCGTGCAGAACGCCCGGAAGGGCGTGGCAGCCGACGCCGGTGGCCGCCACGAGGATCGGCTCTCCGCGAGGTGGCGGAGCGACGGCGACAAGCTCCGCCAGCGCGCGCTCGGCGGATGCCGCCGTGCCGCGCGTCGGCAACGAGACGGTTCGCCCATTCGCCCAGTCGGCGACCGCGTCGGTGGTGCTCAGGCCGACGTCGACCGCGCAGAAGCGCGTCCCGCTCACGCGCTCTCGAGCTCCTTCCGGAAGATCGCCAGCTGGCAAATGCGCTCCGGATCGTAGCCGTGCCACTTGGCGGCGGGGACGCCGGCGGGCGACACGCGGCGAAACCCGTGTCGGGCGAAGAACTGCATGGCTCGCTCCTGCGTCGTGCACGCGAACACGCCGGTGAGACCAGCCGCGCGCGCGTCTTCCAGGATCCGGCCGAGGATCCTCGTTCCCACGCCCTCGTTCTTGAAGCGGCTGATCGTGTAGAGCGCCACCACCTCGCCGGCACGCTCCTCGCGGTACGGCTCGGAAAGCAAGGAGCCGACCCCCGCCAGATACCCGGAGCCGATCGTCGCTCCGTATCCCGTGAGCAGGATCTGGCCGATCTCGCCCGGGCTCCGGAGCTTCAGGAAGCCTTCGCGCTGCCCCCGCTCGAGGAGCCTCTCGACTTCGCGGAAGTCGTCGATGCCGAGCCGCTCCACGCAACAGTAGTCCTCGAACGTGAAGAGCGTTCCCGACCCTTCGTAGGTGTAGAGCTCGAGGCCCACGCCGGAAAGCGTGCAGAGGTTGATCGCGGGAATGCCGCCGCGAAGCCCCTCGCGGATGGCCTCGAGAATCTTCCGCCGGTCACCGAGACCGGCCGACTCCGCTTCCCCGGCGGAGAGCAGGGTGCCGAGCATGTTCTCGTCGAGAAACGACAGCTTCGCACCGCGACCGATTCCACCTTCGGCGTCGACGAGCACGAGCTTGTGCACGCGCAACCTCGCCGCCACGGTCACCGCGCACGCGAGCAGCCGCGGCCATTCCGCGTGGGGAACCCTCAGGATCGCGATCGGCCCTGCGCGGAGCAGCCCCCATACCCGCAGCAGCACGGTGAGGTTGCCTTCCTCGCCGTCGCCGACGTCGATCTGGATGCTCGGCTTGCGCTTGCCGTCGTCCGAGCCCGGGAAGAGCGGCTCGGAAAGACTCGCGGCAGCGAACCGGTGGAACCGTTGTTCGAGGCGTCGCGCCACGTCTCGATCGCCCACCATCACGACGACGCGAACGTCCTCGCGGATGAGCTCTCGGACGATGGCGAGGAACTCGTCGAGGGCTCCGGGATCGTCGGCGCGGGGATCGATGGCGAAGAAGAGCGTCTTTTCGTGAAACTCGTCGAGGTAGAAGCGCTTCTCCGGGTAGAGATCATCCCCCGCGCTTTCCACGATTCGCGCGCCGACCGCCATTTGTCGGTACATAAACCATCACGCCGATCCTGCCCAGCACGGCTCCCTCGGTCGTCGGTCGCGATTGAATTGCACGGTACTGCCCAGTACTAAGGGCGCGGCCCTCGGAACCGAGCTCGTGCATCGCCTGCCGCTGCGCTTCCTTCGCTCGCTCGCCGGGTCGACCGTGCTCGTGCTCTTCGCCGCGATTCTGGCGGCGCGGGAAACGACCGGCCTCACGACCGCGCGACGCGGAATGGTGTCGGCCGAGCAAGCCCTCGCCGCGCGCGCCGGAGCGGAGATCCTGGCTCTCGGAGGCAACGCCGTGGACGCCGCGGTCGCGTCCGCCTTCGCCATGGGCGTGCTCAATCCGACGTCGTGCGGAATCGGGGGCGGCGGGTTCCTTCTCTATTTCGACTCCGCGAAGCATCGGTTGCACGCGCTCGACTTTCGCGAGACGGCCCCCGCGGCAGCGACGCGGGACATGTACCTTCGTGGCGGCAAGGTCGATCCGGACGCGAGCCTCCACGGTGGCCTCGCGGTCGCGACACCCGGAGAGGTGCGTGGCTTGACGCTGGCGGTGGAGCAGCTCGGCCGACTCGATCGCCGGCGAGTTCTCGGTCCGGCGATCCGTTACGCAGGCGACGGTTTTCCGGTCGGGAAACACCTCGCGTCGGAGATCGCGGCACACACGGCCGAGATTCGCCGCGCGCCGGATCTCGCGGCCATCTATCTGAAGGCCGACGGCGAGCCCTACCGCGAAGGCGAGAAACTGGTGCAAGCGGATCTCGCGAAGACTCTTCGCATGGTCGCGGAGGGAGGACCGTCAGCCTTCTACGCGGGACCGATCGCGGAACGGATTGCTCGCGCGGTTTCGCACGCCGGTGGAATTCTATCGACCAGCGACCTCCGCACGTACGAAGCTCGTTGGCGCGAAGCGCTGGAAACTCCCTATCGCGGGTACCGGGTGGCGGGCTTCCCTCCACCGAGCTCGGGCGGAGGAGTGCTGCTCGAGGCCCTGAACGTGCTTTCGGGCTTCGACCTGCGTGCCGAGCCGCGGGAGTCTCCGCAGAACCTCCGTCGCATCGCCGACACCATGAAGCTCGTCTTCGCCGACCGCGCGCGCGACTACGGCGACCCGGACTTCGTACGCGTCCCGCTCGCCCGCCTGCTGTCGCGAGCACATGCCGCCGAGCTCCGGGCGCGAATCTCGAGCGGCCGTTCGCCGGCGGCTGGCGCTGCCGCATCGGGCGGCCGCGGCGGAACGTCGCATCTCTCGGTGATGGACGGCCAGGGAAACGCAGCCGCGCTCACGCACACCATCAACACGTCCTTCGGATCGATGGTCGTCGTTCCGGGAACCGGCATCGTGCTGAACAACGAGATGGACGATTTCTCGGCGGCGCCGGGAGTGCCGAACGTGTACGGCCTGGTAGGGACCGAGGCGAACTCGATCCGCCCCGGGAAGCGACCCCTCTCGAGCATGAGCCCGACGATCGTCCTGCGGGGCGAGCAGGCCGAGCTCGCGCTCGGCGCATCCGGCGGTCCTCGTATCATCACGGCGACGCTGCTCGTGACGCTGAACGTCCTCGACTTCTCGCTGGCGCTCGACGAAGCGATTCGCGCCCCGCGGATCCACCATCAGTGGAGGCCGGACGTGCTCTTTTTCGAACGCGGCATCGACGGGCGTGCGCTCGAGGCGCTACGTGCCCAGGGCCAAACGTTGACCGAGGTCCCAGAGCTCGCCGCGGTTCAGGCGGTCGCCCGCGGCCCGCGCGGACTCTTCGGTTTCGCCGACCCGCGCAAGGGAGGCGGGGCGGCGGGTTTCTGAGGCGAGATGTCCTCGGTCCACCCGCGAGAAGATCCGCTCGCACCGCCGTCACGGTTTTCGGCTGCGCGGCTCTTTCTCGCATCGGAAGGGCGCCTCGAGAGCGCGGTCTGGCGGCTTCTCTGCGTGTTCGCGTTCTTCGTTCCCTGGTCGATCGCAATCGCGGAGATCGTGCTCGCGATCGCGGTGGCGGCCGCTGCGCGACACTGGTGGCTCGCACGCGAGGCGCCGCCCCGGACACCGCTGGACGCGCCGATTCTCGCCTTCCTCGGTGCGTCGCTGCTCGCCGCGTTCGTCGGTCTGGACGTCGGCCAGAGCCTCTGGGGCCTGCGCACGTACTCGAAAATCGTCATCGTCTATCTCGTGTATGCGCGCGCACGCACGCCGGAGCGCATGGCTCTCTTGTTGGAAAGCTTCCTCGCGGGCTCGCTGCTACCGTCGGCACACACGATGTTCAACGCCGTGTCTCCATGGAGCCTGCCGCGCCTCTTTCCCGGGGGCATGACCGAATCGGGGAACTTGCTGTTCGCGATCGGAATCTCGACCACCCTCTACTTGATGGGAATCGATCGGCGGCGCTGGCTGCAATTCGGGTTCGTGCTCTACGGGGCCGCCCTCGCCGCCAACTTGAAACGCGGCGCATGGCTCGGCGTCATCGCGACCCTCGGAGTGATCGGCTCGATCCGTTCGCGGCGCTTGATTCTGGCCACCGCCCTGGTGCTCGCCGCGATGGTCGCGGCCGTCGGCCCCGTCCGCAGCCGCATCGAGAACACCGCCCGTGATCTGCTGCTGCCCGGCAACCGCTACGACATATGGACGGCGTCGGTGGACGTGATCCGCCGTTTCCCCCTCGGCGTCGGCCGGAAGAACGGAACGATCCTGCGCGACTATCCGAACATCCCGCAGCGTCACAAGCACGCACACAACAACGTCCTGCAGATCGCGATGGAGAACGGCCTCCTCGGCCTCGGCGCCTTTCTCTGGTGGATGGGAGCGTTCGCGCGCCTTTCGTGGCGGCTCTGGCGGCGGCTCCCCGAGGAGCAGGTGATTGCGCGCGCAACCGCGATCGCATGCTTTTCGACGTTCGTCGGCTTTCACGTTGCGGGGCTGGTCGAATACAATTTCGGCGACTCGGAAGTCGTGCAGATGCTATTCGTGATGATGGGCCTCGGACTCGTGGCGAACGATTACGGGAACGGCCGGACCGTTTGATCTCGGGCGCGTCGCCGAAGTAGTGGGACACCGCGTCCGTCGCCTTCGAAGAGCTCTCGCTCCAGTCGCACGTCTTTTCGCCTTCGCCACGTACGCGACCACCCAAACGGTGGACGTGAACGTCTTGATGCCGATCGTGTTCACATC
>JAXDLK010000181.1:0-16397 GCA_034666665.1 Candidatus Binatota bacterium | reverse complement strand
AGCTCGACTTCACCGCGACCCTGCTCGGCTCGCGCGAGCTCACGAGCGACATCGTCGCCGACGTGAAGGAAGCGCAGTACGTCACGGACGACGCCGGGCATCTCGCGATCCCCTTCCGTCTCACCGGATCGCTGCCGAGCGTCCGGCCGAAGCCGGACACGCAGTTCATCGCGCAGGCGATTGCGAAGGCCGCCGTCGGCAAAGGCCTCGAGAAGCTTCTCGGCGGCGGCCACGGCGACAAGCAGGGTCGTCCGCCGAAGCTCCAGCGTCAGCTCGAGAAGATCCTCGGCGGCGGCCGGCGCGGAGCGGAAGAGGCGCCGCCGCCCGGACAGCCCGGAGCGCCGGGCGCGGGAGAGCCGCGCCAGCGTCCGACGGCGCGTCCCGAGGACCTGCTACGAAAGGGGCTCGAAGGCCTCTTCGGCCGCTGAACCGCTGCAAAGTTCGTCTCCTACGCGGCTCGCCGCTGAGGCGAGGAAAACAGACGGCGGTGCTTTTCTCTTCCTTGCCGTCACAACCGTCTTTTGATAGCCACGCCGGATCCGTGGAAAGCTCGGATTCGCGAGCTTTTTGGCGGGGCGACGAGGGAGATTCGGTATGATTCTGGACTCGATCCTAGGGCTCTTTTCGAACGATCTCGCGATCGATCTCGGAACGGCGAATACCCTCATTTACGTCAAGGGCGCCGGGATCGTTTGTAACGAGCCTTCGGTGGTCGCGGTGCAGAAGGACGCTCGCGGCGGACGGCGCGTGCTCGCGGTCGGCGCCGAGGCGAAGAAGATGCTCGGCCGCACCCCCGGAAACATCGTCGCGATCCGTCCGTTGAAGGACGGCGTGATCGCGGACTTCGAGATCACCGAGGCGATGCTGCGGTACTTCATCCAGCGGATCCACAACCGTCGGACGCTGGTCCGGCCGCGCATCATCATCTGCGTGCCCTTCGGCATCACCGAGGTGGAGAAGCGCGCCGTCCGCGAGTCGGCGGAATCCGCGGGGGCGCGCGAGGTGTACCTGATCGAGGAGCCGATGGCGGCGTCGATCGGCGCGGGTCTGCCGATCACGGAACCGACCGGCAACATGATCGTGGACATCGGCGGCGGCACCACCGAGGTCGCGGTGATCTCGCTCTCCGGAGTGGTGTTCTCGAAGTCCGTCCGCGTCGGTGGCGACAAGATGGACGAGGCGATCATTCAGTACATCAAGCGGAAGTACAATCTTCTGGTCGGCGAGCGCACCGCGGAGCTGATCAAGATCACGATCGGATCGGCGTATCCGGGTGACGAGATCCAGACCATGGAGATCAAAGGTCGCGACCTCGTCGCGGGTGTGCCGAAGACCGTGGAGATCTCCGACGAGGAGATCCGCGACTCGCTGCTCGAGCCGATCAACCAGGTGGTCGAGGCGGTGCGCATCGGCCTCGAGCGCACGCCCCCGGAGCTCGCCTCCGACATCGTCGACAAGGGCATCGTCCTCGCCGGCGGCGGCGCGCTGCTCCGCAACCTCGACGTGCTCCTGCGGGAGGAGACGGGGCTGCCCGTGACGCTGGCCGAGGACCCGCTGACCGCGGTCGTGATGGGCGCCGGCAAGGTGCTCGACGAGTTGTCGCTTCTCAAGGACGTCACGATCCAGTAGGTTCGGTCGAGGGTACGCGGCCCCTGACGTTTTCCGCGGTCCCCGCCGATGGTCGAGTTTCTTCGCCGGAACCGAGTCTTCCTCACGTCGGGTTTCTTCCTCTCGCTCTCGCTGGGCCTCCTGTCCGCGAACCGCGGCGGCACGCATCGCATCGATCCGCTCGGCATCGTCTTCCTCGAGGCGCTGCAGCCGCTGCAGACCGTCACCAGCGCCGTCGCCGATCGCGCCGCCGCCGGGTGGGCGGAATACGTGAAGCTCGTCGACGTCAACGCGGAGAACCAGCGGCTGCGGGACGCGGTGCAACGTCTGACCGTCGAGCGCCACCGCATGCGTGAGCTCGAGCTCGAGACCGAGCGCCTCGAGCGCCTGCTGGATTTCCGCAAGAAGCTGCCGAGCAACGCCGTCACCGCTCGGGTCATCGGTCGTGACGCGTCCGAATGGTTCCAGACGTTCACGCTCGACCGCGGCGAGAGCGACGGCATCAAGCCGGGGATGGCGGTGGTGCACGCGGCCGGCGTCGTCGGCAGGGTCGCGCAGGTGAGCCCGAACGCCGCGCGCGTTCTCCTGATCGCCGACCACAACAGCGGCGTCGACGCGCTCGTGCAGCGGACCCGCGCCCGCGGCATCGTCGAGGGGACGCTCGCCGGCCACTGCTCGATGAAGTACATCCGCCACGACGAGGGCATTCAGCCCGGCGACGTGATCGTCACCTCCGGCCTCGACGGGCTCTTTCCGAAGGGGCTGCTGATCGGCCGCGTCGTCGACGTCACGCGCAAGGACTACGGCCTGTTCCAGGTGGCGGAAGTGGTCCCGGCAGTCGACTTCACGAAGCTGGAAGAGGTCCTGGTGGTGACCACGCCGCCCGCCGTGGTGAACGCCGGTCTCGACCGCATCGCGCCCGCCGAGCGGATCGAGCCGCCCGCGCCATGAAGGGGTTCTCCGTGGCCCTCTTCGTGCTGATCACCATCACGGCGGCGCTCGCGCTGGTCATGCAAACCACCGTGTTCCAGTTCCTGCCGTTGATTCCCGACATGCTGCTGATCCTCTGCGTCTATCTCGGCCTTCATCAGCACAGCGTCGGCGGCTCGGCGGGGGCGTTCCTGCTCGGCTACTTCAACGACAGCTTCTCCGGAAATCTGGTCGGGCTGCATGCGTTCGCGATGAGCCTGGTCTTCATCCTCGTGTATCTCGTGTCGAAGCGGCTCTGGATGGACAACGTGGTCTCGAACGTCGCCGTCGTCTTCGTCGCCTCGGTGTTGAAGGCGGCGACGATCTCGGCGCTGCTCGCCTTCTACCTGTCGCTCGATTTCCCGTGGTCGGAGTTCCTCTCGACCGTCTGGTTCGAGGCGATCGCGGCCGCGCTCATGGCGCCGCTCGTGTTCGCGATGCTCGACGGCGGCAAACGCCTCTGGGGAATCGACTGATGGGCAGCCGCGAGCCGGGTTGGCCGAAGGTTCCGCTCGCGGCGACGCGGCCGGGGCAGCAGACGGACGAGCGAGACACGGAGCTCGTCCGCACCCGCGATCTCCCGGACACGTTCCGGCGCCGCCTGAACGCCGCGACCGCGTTGGCGCTGCTCGCGTTCTTCGTGCTCTTCGGCCGCCTCTGGCACCTGCAGGTGACGCGCGGAGACGAGTACCGCGTGCTCTCGGAGCACAACCGCATTCGCCTGAAGCGCGTGAAGGCGATCCGCGGCCTGGTGTTCGATCGCAAGGGTACCGTGCTGGTCGAGAACCGGCCCTCCTTCGACGT
Source organism: Candidatus Binatota bacterium (assembly GCA_034666665.1). GTDB lineage: Bacteria > Desulfobacterota > Binatia > JACPRU01 > JACPRU01 > JAXDLK01. The sequence continues at coordinate 13,016 of JAXDLK010000181.1, read as the reverse complement.
GGTGATGGTGCCGGAGGATGCGCGCGAGCCGGACCGCGTGATCGACCGCCTCGAGGGATACCTGGAAGAGCAGATCCCCGAGGCTCACCAGGCGCTGACCACGAACGTCGAGCGCCCGCCGTTCCAGCCCGTGGTGCTGAAGCGCGACGTCGACTGGCGCACGCTGGTCGCGGTGGAGACGAGGCAGATCGAGCTCCCCGGCGTGTCGCTGCGTATCGGACCGCGGCGGAGCTACCTCTACGGATCGCTGCTCGCGCATCTCCTCGGCTACATCGGCGAGGTCAACATGACCGAGCTGACGACGCTCGACGGCTACCGGATGAGCGACATGATCGGCAAGTACGGGCTCGAGAAGCACTGGGAGGACTATCTCCGCGGCGAGAACGGCGGTGAGCAGATCGAGGTCGATGCCGTCGGCCGCGAGCTCCGGGTCCTGAGAGAGGTCGAGCAGGTGCCGGGCGCGAACATCCATCTGACGCTCGACATGGACCTGCAGCAGGCGGCGTACGACGCCCTCGAAGGGCACGAGGGATCGATCGTGGCGCTCGATCCCACCACCGGCGCGATCCTGGCGCTCGTCAGCCGGCCGTCGTTCGATCCGAACCTCTTCTCGGACGGGATTTCGGTCCGCGACTGGACGGGGCTGCTGACCGATCCGCTGCGACCGCTCTCCGACCGCGCGGTCCAGGGGCAGTATCCGCCCGGCTCCACCTTCAAGATCGCCGTGGCCGCCGCCGCGCTGGAGGAGGGCGTCGTCAACCCGTTCACCCGCATCCCGTGCAGCGGCAGCCTGTGGTTCGGCAACCGCGCGTTCCGTTGCTGGAAGAAAGGCGGGCACGGCTGGATGAACCTCCACGAAGCGATCGTGCAGTCGTGCGACGTCTACTTCTACCAGGTGGGGCAGCGCCTCGGCGTCGACACGATCGCGCAGTACGCGCGCAAGCTCGGTCTCGGAAGCGTGACCGGCGTGCGGCTCGACCACGAGAAGGCCGGTACGATCCCGGACTCCGCGTGGAAGCGGCGCGTCTTCGGTGAGCCGTGGTACCCCGGCGAGACGCTCTCGGTGGCGATCGGACAGGGATACGTCACCGCGACGCCGCTGCAGATGGCGAATGCGATCGCGACCATCGCCGGCGGTGGAATTCGCCACCGGCCGCACTTCGTCGATTACGTCGAGATGCCGAGCGGCGAGATCGCGCGCCCGAACGAAGACGAGCCGATCGCCACCGGTCTCCGCGCGAGCACGGTGGTCCAGCTGAAGGCGGCGCTTCGGGACGTCGTCGCGTCGAACGTCGGCACCGGCAAGAAGGCACGGGTCGAAGGGATCGAGGTCGGCGGCAAGACCGGCACGTCGCAGGTCGTGCGCTTGCGCAAGGACAACAAGAAGGTCGATCAGCTGAAGCTTCCGCGCCAGGCGCGCGACCATGCGTGGTTCATCGCCTTCGCGCCCGTCGAGGCGCCGGAGATCGCGATCGCGTGCATGATCGAGCACGCGGGCGGCGGCGGGGGCGCGGTCGCGGCTCCGATCGTGCAGAAAGTGCTCTCGTATTACTTCCGCGACCGGATCCCGCATCCGGAGCCGGAACCGGCGGTCGCGGACGCGGGGATCGATGGAGCGAATCGACAGACGGCTCGCGCAACACGTTGACTGGGCGCTCGCGCTGCTGGCGGTGCTCGTCGTCGCCCTCGGCAGCACGACCGTGTACAGCGCGACGTTCTCGCAGGCGGACGGTCAGCCGAGCCCGCTCTTCTATCGCCAGCTCGCCTGGGCGGGCCTCGGCGTCGGCGGGATGGTCGTGACGCTGTGCTTCGATTACCGGAAGCTCGAGCGCTACGCGTACCTGCTCTACGGTGCCGCCGTGGCGCTGCTCGCGATGGTGCCGATCGTCGGCATCATCGGCGGCGGCTCGCGCCGCTGGATCCATCTCGGCGTTTTCGCGCTGCAGCCTTCGGAGCTGATGAAGCTCTCGCTCGTCATCGTGCTCGCCCACTTCTTCCAGACGGAAGGCACCCGCGAAACCTATCGGCTCCGTGATCTCGCGGTGCCGACGGTGCTCTACTCGGTGCCGGCGGTGCTGATCCTGGCGCAGCCCGATCTCGGCTCCGCGCTGCTGCTCGGGTTCGTCTTCGCGAGCATGGTGGTCGTCGCCGGCATACGCCTTCGATCGCTGCTCTATCTCGTCGTCGTCGGATCGATCGCGGTATTCGTCGCCGGCAACGCGCTCTGGGGGCACCTGAAGCCGTATCAGCAGAAGCGCATCGTGACGTTTCTGAACCCCGAGGCGGATCCGCTCGGCTCCGGGTACCACATCATCCAGTCGGAGATCGCCGTCGGCTCCGGCAAGGTGTGGGGGAAGGGCTTTCTCAAGGGCACGCAGAACAAGCTCAATTTCCTTCCCGAGCAGCACACCGACTTCATCTTCTCCGTGTACGCCGAGGAGTGGGGTTTCGGCGGCTGCGTCGTGCTGATGCTGCTCTACCTCGCGCTCGTCTGGCGCGGCCTCGAGGTGGTCGCACGCGCGAAGGAACGATTCGGTGCGCTGCTCGCCTTCGGCGTCACCGCGATCGTCTTCTGGCAGGCCTTCATCAACATGGCGATGGCCATGGGGATGGTGCCCGTGGTCGGCATCACGCTGCCGCTCTTCAGCTACGGCGGGTCTTCGATGATGACGCTGCTGATCGGCCTCGCGCTACTTCTGAACGTCTCGATGCGCCGATTCATGTTCTGAGGCGGCTCTGGATCAGCGCGGTACGGCGCGGTCGCACGGATGTCGAGCGACCGAACGCTGCCGCACGCGTGCGGCTTCAGACGATGACTTTGCTGATCGCCTGAACGAACTGGCTCTTGCCGCAGGCGCCGATGATCTGGTCCTTCACCTGTCCGTTCTTGAAGAGCAGCAGGTTCGGGATCGCGCGGACGCCGTACTTGCCCGGGGTCAGCGGGTTCTCGTCGACGTTCATCTTCACGACCTTGAGCCTGCCGTCGTACTCCTTGGCGAGCTCGTCGACGACCGGCGCGATCGCTCGGCAGGGACCGCACCACGGGGCCCAGAAATCGATCAGGACCGGCAGGTCGGAGTTCACGACCTCGGTCTCGAAGCTCGTGTCGCTGACTTCCTGAACGTTCGCCATTACGCGTCTCCTCTCGACAAGCGGTCGGGCGCCTCTTCTTCTTACGTGCGCGCGAGGTCTGGGAAAAGACCGCCGACGCCGTTTCCCAGCCGGCGGTGGGTGTCGGCGGTGAGGTCAGGGATGGGCAAGCCGTGAGGGCAGGCGCCGCTGCACGACCGATGCTCGCAGCCGGTGCACGCCGACGCTCCCGCTCCGAGCATCGCGTACTCGCGACGGGCGAACGGGACGTCGCCGTAGTCACGCGCGTACATGCGGGTGCGCAGCACCTCGCCGATCGCGACCCCGTTCGGGCAGGCGCTCTCGCAGCGATCGCAGCCGAAGCGGCAGGACGAGTCGCCGTTGCGGAAGACGTAGCGGCCGAGCAGCGGCACGTCGCCGGCGCGCACCGATCCACCGGACGCGGCGACGTACTCCGCGATCCGCTCGCGGCTGGTCATCGATACGATCAGGGCGTCGACGTGCGGATTCGAGAGCACCCAGCGAAACGCGGCCTGCGCGAACGTGGCGCCGCCCTTCTCGTACGGGCGCATGTCGTTCAGCCGTGCGCCCATCAGCGTCTTCATCGCCACCACCCCGATGCCCTTGCGCTTGGCTCGTTCGAGCAGGCGCGGGAGCTCCGGCTGCAGCGCGACCATGTCGAAGCCGCCGAGGAAGCGCTGGTAGAAAGCGGGGTCCTGGCCGAAGTTGTAGGCGACGAGGATCACGTCGACGAGATCGTGGTCGATCACGTGCTCGAGGCAGCTCGAGAGACGGCCGGCGTGCCCGGACATGCCGCTCGCGCGGATCTTTCCTTGCTGCTTCGCGCGCGAAACGAACTCGGGCCACTCGGGGTTCTTCATCCGCTCGACGTCGTTGACGGCGTGGTTGAAGTAGACGTCGACGTGATCGGTCGCGAGCCTGCGGAGGCTCCCCTCGAGCGCCTGCATCATCTCGGATCGGCTCGCCGAGGCCGAGGCGATCGTCTTGCTGGTGAGGAAGACGCGGTCGCGCTTGCCGCGGAGCGCGCGGCCGAGTGTCTGCTCCGAGATTCCACCGTTGTAGGTCTCGGCCGTATCGAAGTAGTTGATGCCGAGATCGAACGCGTAGCGGACGAGATCCTCCTCTTCACCGAGCCGGCTCGAGCCGAACGAAACGTCGGAGATCTCGATGCCGGTCTTCCCGAGAGGAGCGTAGCGCCGGATCCGTGGCGGCGACTCGGCCGGCGCCTCCGTCGTTCCGCCGAGAACGATACCGGCTCCGGCGACCGCTCCGCCGAGGAGTACTTGCCGGCGGCTGAAGGTGGCGCCGTCCATTACCGTCTGGTAGCCGCCGCCGTAGGTCCCCGCAAGCGTGCGGTCACATCTCCGTGAGGGTACGTGTCCCGCGCTTCGCGGTCTTTCCACCGCGAGGCTTGCTGCCCTGCTTCGGGTCGTAGCCGGCCACCCAGTTCCGCGTGGCCGTCTTGGCCGCCGCGGTCTTCGGCTTGGCCGGAGCCTTCTTGCTCTGCTTGGACGGGGTCTTGGCAGTTCGTGTTGCCATGGCAGTCCTCCGTGCGACTTCGCTCGAACTCCCAGAAACCGCGCACCCGCGAACGGTTGCTCGCCGGCCCGTCCGCCATCTGGTAGCGGAAGCCGGTGGAAGGAGATCGTCGCGCGGCGTCGGCGCACGAGCCCGACGGCGAGCCGCGTGAGCGCGTGAAGCGGGCGGTGTGGCTGCGTTCAGGGCTGGCATTCGCCGGAGCGGCGGTCGCCGCCGGTGGGATCGCCGCGTCCGCGGCGCTGGCGATCGATCGGGTGAACCTCTTCGCTCTCGAGCCTGCGCTCGCGTACGGCTTGCTCGCTGCGGCGTTCCTGGCCGTCGCCGCCGGAGGGGCGCTCCTCGCGGGGCCTTTCGTCCGTGGCGGCGAGATCGATCGCCTCGCCCGCGCCGGTGCGACCGTCCCGCTGCTGGTCGCGACGCTCGCGGTCGCCGCCTCGACCGCGTGCTTCGTGCCCTTCCCGCCGACGCGCGAGCGCACGGTCGCTCTCGGGGTTCTCGGCGCCCTCGCCGCTCTGCTCGCGACTCCGCTGCTCGCGCCGAGCAGGCGCGGAGCCGCCGTCGTCGCGCGCGTCGCCACGTCACGCGCGACGCGCGTCGCGGGCCTGATCGGCTGGTGCGTGCTCGCGACGCTCGCGGGAGCGGAGCTCCTCGTCCGTGTGGCCGATCCGCTGCTCACGCCGAAAGGCGGATTCGTCGGCACGCAGCGGCGGTTCCGGCTCCAGCCGCATCACCCGATCCGCGGCTCGCTCGGGCACGCCAACGCGTACGGCTACAACGACACCGACTGGGCCGAGAAGAAGCCGGCCGGCAGCTACCGCATCGCCGCGCTCGGCGATTCGTTCGCCTACGGGTCCGTCGGCTACGACGACAACTTCCTGACCCTCCTCGAGCAGCGCCTTCGCGAGCGCCGCACCGGCCTCGAGGTCCTGAACCTAGGCATCCCCGCCGCCGAGCCGGGCGATTACCTCGAGGTGCTACGCAGCGACGGTCTCCGCTTCGATCCCGACTTCGTCCTCGTCTGCGTCTTCGTCGGCAACGACTTCGCCGCGCCCGCGTCGCGGACGCGATTCGTCGTCGGCGGCATGCTCGCCGAGGCCGACCCGCCGACGTGGAACCCGCTCCATCGCGTCGTCGACGTCGAGCACTGGCATCTCTACCACCTGTTTCGCACGCGATGGGTCGGCCGCTCGGCGGTTCGCGCCGCGCCGACCGATGCCGAGCCGCTGGTGTCGGGGACCTTCACGCGCGAGGCCTATCGGAAGATCCAGGCGAAGCGCCTCAAGTACTTCCTGCGCGGCAGCCGCGCGCTCGATCTCGGCATCGCCCGCGCGATCGAGAACCTGGAAGCGATGCGCGCCGAAGCGCGCGCCCGACACGTTCCGTTCGTGATCGCGCTCTTGCCGGACGAATGTCAGGTCGACCCGCTGGCGCTCCGCGAGTCGCTCGACGCCGCCGGCGCGAATGCCGACCAGGTCGATCTCGACCGGCCGCAGCGGCTGATGAGCGCCTGGGCGGGCGCTCACGGAATCCCGCTGATCGATTTGCTGCCGCCGCTCCGCGTGGCCGGCGCGCGCGAGCCGATTTACCTCGTCCGCAACAGTCACTGGAACGAGGCGGGCAACCGTGTCGTCGCGCGGCTGCTGGCGGAAGCTCTGGCACCGCTTCTCGGCTGAAGCTCAGGAGGGATCGCCGGTGTCCGGGCACTTGTCGGGAAAGCCCCAGTCGCGAGGCTTGCCGGCTGCGAGCCAGCGGAGGAGGAACGCGTAGTCGCCGAGCTTCCGGCGCTGCCGCTCGGACCGACCGAGCGTCAGGACGAGACCGGCGAGCTGCGCGAGCGCGTTCACGGCCAGTCTGAGCGAGCGATGGAGCTCGAGAGCGGCTGCCAGCGGCGGAGCGAACGTCTTCCGGTAGTAGATGATCCGCGAACGAAGTAGCTCGAGCTGCGCCACGCGCGGAACCGCTCGGCTGCTCACCGCCTGCAGGTGGGTCGCGGCGGCACCCCGATGGAGCAGTACCTTCCATCCGCGGCGGCGGAGGCGCCGGCACCATTCGATATCTTCGAAGTAGAAGAAGAAGTCCTCGTCGAGAGCGCCGGCATCCTCGATTGCCGCGCGGCGTACCGCGAGACACGCGCCCGGAACGCTCTCGACCTCGACCACCTCGCCGCCGGAGGTCGGCTCCGGCGGCTGCCGCCCCCATGCGAGCCCGAGCTCGTCGAGGAAGGTCGGGACGGCGCGCGCGGAGGCGAGCGGGGACCCGTTGCCGTCGCGGAGCTGAGCGCCGATCGCGCCGGCGCGAGCCTCGCCCGAGAACGCACGAGCGAGCTGATCGAGCGCACCGGGGGCGATCGACGCGTCGTCGTTCAGCAGCAGGACGAGCTCACCGGTCGATCGCGAGATGCCCTGGTTGCAGGCGGCGGCGAAGCCCCGATTGCACCCGTTCTCGACGATCGTCACCTCCGGGTGCTCGGCACGCGCGCGCTCGACCGAGCGATCGCTGCTGTGATTGTCGACGACGATCACCTGATCGCGCTCGCGGTCGATGACCTCGCGAAGCGAGCGCAGGCAACGAAGCAGGAGATCCTCACCGTCGCGGTGAGGGATGATGATGGAGAACCGACTGGTTCGTTCGATGAAGGAGAGCTCGGTCAGGCGTCGGCGACGTCAGTTCAGGAAGCCGAACAGGTACAGGAGAACGATCACTCCCCCCGGCACTCCGAGCAGCCACAACAGAATTCCTTTCCCCATGGTGCACCTCCCGACGTCTTGAACGCAGGTGATGCCTTTTGGACGCGCAGGTGTGCCGAAGAAATCGGCGATCCGGAATGATACGTCCGTTCGCAAGTGGAACGCGCATCGGGGCCTTCACCCGTAGTTCCGCGCCGAATTCCGCGGGTTTCGATTCGGCGCGAGCCTTGCAACGCTATCGAGGCATGGAACATTGGATGATCCGACCGGTGATCGAAGGCTTGGTGGGGGTCAGCTTCCGGCGCGACGGCCACGACGGCAGGGAAGTCTTCCTGGACAACGTCGAGGCCGCCGAGCTCACGGTACTGGCGGTCTGGGCGAAGGAGCATCGCCGGCTGGCCGGGTACCGTCCGACCTGGGGTGGCTCGTCTCCCTGGGCGGCGAGCTACGGCTCCGCCGGATCCTGAGCGCGCGCACGGGCGCGACGCTTCGTCGCGGCGGCCGGCGGGCCGTCACGTCATGTAGACGCCGCCGTCGACGTTCACCGTCTGGCCGGTGACGTAACCGTTTCGCGCGAGCCCGACGGCGATCTCGGCCACCTCGTCGACTTCGCCGAAACGGCCGAGCGGGATCAGGTCGGGCCGAACGTTCGCCTGGCCTGCGATCATGTCGGTCACGATCAACGCCGGCGCGATCGCATTCGCAGTCACCCCGTGCTTCGCGAGGTGACGGGCGCAGTAGTGCGTGAGACCGATCATTCCCGCCTTCGACGCCGCGTAGTGCGGTCCGACGACACCGCCGACCTGAGCGGCGGCGGACGACACGTTGATGATCCGCCCCCAGCCGCGCGAGCGCATCCCGGGCGTGACCGCACGAGTCACCAGGAACGCCGAGCGCAAGTTGACGGCGAGCACCTCGTCCCAGTCTTCCTCGGTGACCTCGTCGATCCCCTGGAAGCGCGCGATCCCCGCGTTGTTCACGAGGATGGCGATCGGGCCGAGCTCGGCTTCCACGGCAGCGACGAGCGCCGTCACCTCGCCGCCGCGAGACACGTCCGCGCGGACGGCGATCGCCCGGCGTCCTCTGGCTTCGATCTCCGCTCGCGCCGCGGCCGCGTCCTCGCCTCGGCTCACGTAGTTGACCGCGACGTCGCAGCCGGCGCTCGCCAGCGCGATCGCGATCGCCCGGCCGATGCCGCGGCTGCCGCCGGTGACGAGTGCGACTTTGCCGGTGAGATCGTCGATCATCGACCCGCACCTACCATGGATGGCCGAGGCCGGTCATCGAAGTCGCGGCAGATCGGGGACGGTGCCGCGTCGGCCACTGGAGCCGCGACGTTCCCTCGTCTTGTCTTTCACCCGCCCCCCCGGCAGAAGTGGGCGTGAGCCGGGGTGGCGGAACGGAAGACGCGCGTGGCTCAAAATCACGTAGGCGTAAGCCTGTGTGGGTTCGATTCCCACCCCCGGCACTTCGGAAACCACCCGCTTCCCGCGCCTCCCGGCCCCGTCGCGGACCGTCTCCGATCTCGTCACCGTCCGCGATTCGCTGCCCATCGCTCCCGGACGGCGAGCTTTCTCGGATGCTCTCGTCGCGCGACGTCCGGTAGGGGATTCGCCTCATTTCAGCTTCCGAGCGTCGTCGTTAGAGTGACGTGCGGAAGTCGCCATGGGACCATCCTCGCCCGATCAGCGCGGTCTTCAGGGTCTTCCTGAAGAGCACGTCACCGAAGCCCGTAGGGAAGCGGGCTTCCGGTGAGCTTCCGATTCGGACGCGGGGGCTTCACGCTCATCGAGCTGCTGGTGGCCATGGCCGTCATCGGCATCCTCTCCGCCCTCGCGGTCCCCCAGTACGCGGCCTACAAGAAGAACGGCGTCGACGCGATGATGAAGGCCGACCTCCACAGTGCGGCGACGGCGATGGAAGCGTTCTACGGTTCGAACGCGTTCAGTTACGACGGCGTCGACGTGGACGCGCTCAAGACGTTCGGCTACCGGCAAAGCGAGGACGTGAGTCTCGCCGTGGCAGGCTCGGCGAGCTTCATCCTGACCGCGGCGGCCGCCGGCGGCAATGCGAGCTCGTACAGCTTCGATTCCGCGGTCGGCCAAATCAGGTGATCTGCGGTCACCTCGGATCGCGGCGGTCAGCGCCGCGGATGCAGCTGGAAGAAGTGGAAGAAGGCGGGCGTCCAGTTGAGCGGCCAGCGACCGTGATTCGCGGTTCCGAGCGTCGAGTCCGGGCCGAGGCCGGGGTAATCGTACTCGTCGGTTCCGGGGAACTGCGGCTCGCTCCTGCGGCACTGATCGAGACAGCGTGCCGCCGGCTGCAGCGTCGAGTCGATCAGCTGGTCGGACGTCGGCACGCGGTTCCGCACGAACGTCTGCGCCATCGCCTGCCCGCTCGGGCAGATGCCGGTGATGTCGCAGTCGTTGTGCACGTGGAAGATCGGCACCGGCGGTACCGCCGCGAAGCTCTTCACCGGACAGGGATCGTCGAAATCGCCGTACGGGTTCGGCGCGGAATAGACGCCGACCGCGGCGATCAACCCCGGCCGCGCCTGGCCGTAGAGGATCGCCATCGCCGAGCCGTTCGACCAGCCACTCACGTAGATGCGCTTGGGATCGACGATTCCCTGAGCGACGACCGCGTGGATGTAATGGTCGATCGCCGCCACGTCGACGTTCTCCGCCTGGTTCTCGGGGAGGTTCCGCTCCTTCGCGGGATCGGTGTTGCGATACCAGTTGTCCCATCCGGCGCCCTGATGATCGGGCCACGGATAGAAGTGGGTCGTGTTCCGGCCCTGCGGCGCGAGCAGGATGAAGCCCGGACGATTCGGGTCGCCGGTCAGGTCCGCCGTCTGCATCTGCTCGGGCAGGTTCGTCGCGACGTACACGGTGTCGGCCGGATACAGTGACGGGTGCAGGAACACGAGTAACGGAAGCCCGCCCTGCGGCACGCTCGCCGGACGGCTGAGGCAGGCGTACCGCCGGTCGCCGTCGTTGTCGACGTAGTCGTCGAGGACCATGCCGGTGCCGAAGCCTCCGCCGCAGTTCGGCGGATCCATCGGCGGCTGCACGCGCGCCCGAGGCGGGTTCCCGTGGGATAGGGTGGACGGATCGCCGATGCACTGCGCTGCCGCCGCGACGTTCGCGATCAGCAGCCCGGCGACGAGCGACGACAATCCAACGGCGCGGCGGAATTCCATCCGGCGTTCTCCTCGATAAGGAAGGTTTCGGAACGCCCGATTCTGCCGGGCTCGAGCGAGGCCGGTCAATCGGAAAGATCGGCTGCAAGGATCGGCGCCGAGGTCGGCGGTCGCGGCGGTCACTCGGTGGCGATCAGGTGTGACACCACCGGCGGCGCGTCGCCGGTATGAAACGCACGAGCGCGGTTCTCGAGCATCCGGTCCTCGGCGGTGACGCGCTCGTGCTGGCGCAGGTGCTCGATCCACGAGTCGACGAGAAAGCACTCGACGTGCCGGCGCGGGTCGGCGGCGTCCTCGAAGAGCTCCCAGAAGATCGCGCCGTCGCGCTCGCGGATCCGCCGGAGCTCACTCATCGAATCGGCGAAGTCGCGCGCCCGTGCGGGATCGATGCGGTACTCGACCGTGACGAGCACGGGCCCGCGATCGTGCTCGGTCTCCTCGAGCACGGGGGCCGCAGGCCAGTGGAGCGACGGCGCGAGGTCGACCCCCTCGCTGCTCCGGAGCGGAAACCGCCACCGGAGCGTGAGGCCGCCGAGGGCGACGAGGGACGATGCGGCAAGCGCCGCCGGTACTCCTGCGTGCGATGCCATCCATCCCCAGAACGTGCTGCCGATCGCGAGTGCGCCGAAGATCACCACCAGGTAGGTGGCGAGCGCGCGGGCGCGCACCCATCCGGGGAGGCTCGTCTGCGCGGCCACGTTGAAGCTCGAGAGCAGAGTCAGCCAGGCGGCGCCGCCGACGAGAAGCGCCGGGACCAGCAGTCCCATCTCCCTCCGCCAGGCCAGGATCAGTGCGGCGAGAGCGAACGCCGGTATGGCGGCCGTCACGACGCCTTCCATCGACAGCGCGCGGCGAAGCCGCGGCAGCAGCACCGCGCCGAGCACCGCGCCGGTGCCGAAGCATCCGAGGAGAGCGCCATAGACCGCGGGGCCGCGCTCGAGGATCACGTGCGTGTAGATCGGCAGCAGCGCCCAGACGGCACTGCCGCCGAACATGAACGCGCCGGCGCGGATCAGCACCGCACGGAGCGGCGGCGCACGCCGTACGTAGCGCACCCCGGCGCGGATCGCGCCGAGAAACCGCTCCGGCGGCAACGTGCTTTCCCGCGCCGGGCGCTGCCAGCGGAGGAGCGCGACGATGACGCCGAGGAACGAGACCGCGTTCAGCAGGAACGCCGTCGAGGGACCAGCCGCCGCGACGATCGCACCGCCGATCGCCGGGCCGACGGCGCGCGCGAGATTCATTCCCACGCCATTCAACGTGATCGCCGCGGCGAGCTCCGAGCGGGGAACGAGCTCGGCGGCGATCGCCTGCCAGGCGGGCGCGTTCAGCGCCGCGCCCGTGCCGAGCGCGAACGTCGCCGCGAGCAACACCCACGGGGTGACGGCTCCGGCGAGCGCCATCGCCCCGAGAAGGGAGGCCGCCGCCAGCATCCACGTCTGTGACGCGATCAGAATCCGACGGCGATCGACGATGTCGGCGAGGGCGCCGGCGGGAAGGGCCAGCAGGAACATCGGCGCCGTCGTCGCGGCCTGAACCAGCGCCACCTGGAACGGCTCCGGCGCGAGCGTGGTCATCAGCCAGGCGGCGCTGACGTCGTGCATCCAGGTGCCGACGTAGGAGACCACCGAGGCGATCCAGATCGAGCGGAATACCGGGTGCCGGAGTGGTCCCCAGGCCCCGGCGGCGGCGCCTGCAGCGTCCACTCCAGACTTGGCGCCACGGTCCATGAGGAGCCTCACAAGTGCCCGCGATTCCTACGGAGTCAAGGTGAGGGGAACCTTGCCGCCTGATCGGAAATGGTTCGACGTTCGGTATGGTAGCGAACGATTCCGATCAGGCAGCAACGTCCCCTCGTTGCTTTTCGTAGCGACGCTACGCCGGGGGTAGCGGCTCGAAAGCGGAGGACGAGACGATGAGGTCGATCGCGATGATGCTGGCAGCTCTCCTTACCCTCGAAGCCTGTAGTGGGGCGATTTCCCGACCCGCACCTCAGGCTGCGGCGACGGCAGGGACGTCCGAGACCCCGGCCGCGCCCGACGCGCTGACCGCCGGGTCGCCGACTACGGCCGGCGCGATGATGGAGGCCGAGAACCCGGCGCCGAGCCGCCGCTGGGTCTGGTGGACCGTCGGAGGGGTGGCCGCCGTGACGGGCCTCGCGTACCTGGCGGTGATGGCGATCGCCGCGGGAGCTGCAAGCGCCGCTGTCAACAGCGTCGGAAGCGCCGACTACTCGGGCTTCTCCGGTACGGGCGACGAGCACCGCACGGGCAGTGGCAGGCTACTCGCGATGCAGGCTGGCCGCTGACCTTCGCTGACCTTCGGGTTGACACCCGCGACGTGCGGAGGCTACCGCTCCCGGTGAATTGCCTTCAAAGCAACGGGAGTCGACCGCTCCGCCTCGCGGCGTGTTCGTGGGCCGCGAGCGAGAGATGGCGGAGCTCTGCGCGGCGCTGACGGATGCCATCTCCGGCCGC
>JAXDLK010000180.1:0-4123 GCA_034666665.1 Candidatus Binatota bacterium | reverse complement strand
ACGCGAGCGGTGCGCTCGTGCTGCTCGAGGACCAGGACCGGCAGGCATGGGACCACGACGCCGTCGCCGAGGGGCTCGCGCTGCTGGAGCGGGCGCTGGCGCTGCGCGGCCGGGGCCCGTACGTGCTGCAGGCGGCCATCGCTGCCGAGCACGCGCGGGCGGCGACGGCGGCCGAGACGGACTGGGAGGGGATCGCCGGGCTCTACGACCGCCTGGCGGAGATCGACGCGCGGCCGGTCGTCGCGCTCAACCGCGCGGTGGCGGTGGCGATGGCGCGCGGGCCGGAGGCGGGGCTGGGGCTGGTGGACGAGCTCGAGGAGCCGCTGCACGGCTACCACCTGTTCCACGCCGCCCGCGCCGACCTCCTGCGCCGCCTCGAACGCCGCGACGAAGCGGCGGACGCCTACATCAAGGCTCTGTCCCTCACCGACTCAGAAGTCGAGCGGGACTTCCTTGCACGAAGACTGCACAACATAAAGGGACTGTCCCTTTAGGTTTCCGGACGTGGCCGCACTCGAGGTTCGTGATCTGCGCAAGCGCTACGGCGCGAACGAGGCGCTCAAGGGCGTCGACCTGACGATCGGCGAGGGTGAGCTGTTCGGTCTGCTCGGTCCCAACGGGGCGGGCAAGTCGACGCTCGTGAAGATCGCATGCGGACTGGTGCGGCCGACGTCGGGGACCGTGCAGCGCGCCGAGGCCTTCGGCTACCTCGCGGAGCTGTTCCGCTTCCCGGACTGGTTGAGCGCGGATGAGCTGCTGGTGCTGCATCAGAAGCTGGCGGGCTCGAACGGTGGTTCGGCCGAGCGGCGTGACCTGCTGGAGGTCGTGGGCCTCGGCGAGGTGCCCGACCGGCGGGTGGGCGCGATGTCGAAGGGCATGCAGCAGCGGCTCGGGATCGCGCAGGCGATGATCGGCGAGCCGCGGCTGCTGCTGCTCGACGAGCCGACCAGCGCGCTCGATCCGGCGGGCCGGCGGACCGTGCGCGAGCTGCTCGAGCGGCTGCGCGAGCGCGGGGTCGCCGTGCTGCTGAACTCGCACCTGCTGTCGGAGGTCGAGCTCGTGTGCGACCGCGTCGCGATCATCGCCCGCGGCGAGGTGGTCGCGGCGGGCTCGCCGGCAGAGCTCTCGCACTCGGGCGGCGTGGAGGTGGTGACCGGCCGCGGGGTGCGGGTGTTCGCGCAGTCCGCGCGCGAGGACATCCCGCGGATCGTGCGCGAGCTGGTGGAGGCCGGCGAGGACGTCTACGAGGTTCGCGTCGTGCACTCCTCGCTCGAGGACACCTACCTGGAAGTGGTCGGCGGCCGATGAGCGGCGCGATCATCATCGCGGGGTTCGCGCTGCGCGAGTCGGTGCGCCGGCGCGTGTTCATCGTCGTGGCGGTCCTGACCGTCGCGTTCCTCGCGCTCTACGGCCTCGGCGTCTGGCAGATCGCGAAGGAATCAGACGAGATCGGCGGTGTCGATGGCGTCGAGGGCGAGGTCGTCGCGGGCGCGACGCTGCTCGGCCTGTCGATGTTCGCGACGCTCTTCCTCGGCGCGATCCTCGCCGTCTTCCTGACGCTCGGCGCGGTGCGCGGGGACGCCGAGCGCGGACTGCTGCAGCCGCTGCTCGTGCGCCCGCTCTCGCGTGCGACGTTCCTCGTCGGGCGCTACGTGGCGGCGGCGGGCGTCTGCGTGATCTACGTCATGCTCGTCTTCCTGGCCTCGGTCGTGATCACCGGCGTCTTCGTCGACTGGTGGCCGGACCAGGTGCTGATACCGGCGCTCGAGCTCGGCGCGGGCGTCGCGATCATCGCCGCGCTGGCGCTGGGAGGCTCGGTCGTGCTCTCGAGCACCGCCAACGGGATCGCGATCTTCATGCTCTTCGGCGCCGGGCTGACCGCCGGCCTGCTCGGCCAGATCGCCGAGGCGCTGTCCTCAGACGCGCTGGAGGAGGTGTCGCGCGTGGCGGCCTGGGTGTTGCCGTTCGAGGCGCTCTACCAGTCCGCGCTGAACAGCATCACGGCCGACACGTTCGGCTTCACGCGCTTCGCGATCGACCTCGGCCCATTCGGCGGTGCGCAGACGTTCGGCGGGCTGCTGTGGCCGTACGTGCTGCTCTACACCGGCGCAGTTGGCGCCGCCGCGCTGTGGGCGTTCCGGCGCCGCGACTTGTGAGCCCGCGACCGGGGTAGATCGAGTGCATGATTCCCGTCGAGAACATCACCGACTGGCGCGGTCAGGACGTGCTGGACGCCGTGGGCGAAAAGCTCGGCAAGCTCGAGGAGATCTACTTCGACGGCGAGACCGACGCGCCCGTCTTCGCCGCCGTCAAGTCAGGTCGGTTGAGCAAAAGCCTCACGCTCGTCCCGCTGGGGGAAGCGAGCGTCGGGCGCGAGTACGTCCGGGTCAACCGCGCCAAGGGCGAGTTCAAGAAGGCGCCGAGCTTCGACACCGACGTCGAGCTGACGCTGGACGACGAGTCCGCCACCTATCGCCACTACGGCCTCGACTACACGCCCGCCGGCGAGGGCGCGCGGCGACTCGCCAAACGCTAGCGCCGCGTAGCGATGAAGCGCGTGCCGACCGCGGGCAGCTCGCCCGCGGCGATCAGGCGCTCCTCCTCGTCGCGCAGCGCCGGGTCGATGTGCCAGCGGTAGAGATACGCGCCGGGGATCGGCTCGCCGACGTCGAACCAGACGTCGAGCTCCATGCGGATGTGGGCCATAGGGTGCAGGTGCTCGCGCATCCCGGCGACGTGGTCGGCGGCGTCGTGCGCGTGGTCTGAGTGCTTGAGCCACCAGCCGGCGGCGCGCTCGTCGTAGCCCGCGACGTCGAACTCATCGACGATCAGCCGGCCGCCGTGGCGGAGCATTTCGGAGAGCCGGCGCAGCGAACGGCCGAGCGGGACGACGTGGTGCAGCGAGAGCATCGCGACGGCGGCGTCGAACGAGCGCGGCGGGGCATCGAGATCGTCGAGCGCTACCGGCAGGACGGGCGCGGTGCCCTTGGGGTCGATCGCGGTGACGTCGTAGCCGGCGGTGGCGAGGATCGCGGCCAGCTCGCCGTCGCCGGCGCCGATCTCGAGCACGCGGGCGGGCGGTGGCGGGAGCGCGGCGCGCACGTAGGCGGTGGCGTCAGGGACTGGCATCGCCGCCAGGTTCCACGATCCCGCACGCATAGGCAAACACGACGGCCTGGACACGGTCACGCGGGCCGAGCTTCATCAGCACGCGCGCGACATCCGTTCGTGTCCGGCACCGGCCTCGTCCCGGCCACCGCCGGCGCGGTCGGAGGAGCGGTCAGGCGTGGGCCGAAGGGTTCGCCGGACGCGTCCGCACCAAGCGGGCGAAGGCGCCGAAGATGGCGGTCGAGAGCGCCGCCTGACCGGGGAGGTGGCGGGCGTCCGCGATGCGGGCGCCCGCTTCGGTCACACCGGCCGGAGCGAGGACGCTCCCCCAGGCCGCGTACCACCCGTCGAGCGCTCGCGCATCGACTTCAGGATGAAACTGGACGCCCCATGCGAGGCGGCCGATGCGGAAGCCCTCCGCTCGGCCGCCTTCCGGGCGTTCGAGGAGCTCGGTGGCGCACGACGGAAGCTCGATCCCATCCTCGTTCCAGTGCAGCCCGTGGGCGCCCGGCGGCAGGGCGCCGAGCACCGGATCGTCTTTGATCGGTTGCAGCGGCGCCCAGGTAACGAGGCGGCGCGGGAGCCGCGAGACCTCGCCGCCGTGCGCGTAGGCCAGCAACTGCGCGCCAAGGCAGACACCGAGGAACGGGATCTCTCGCGCGACCACCTCGCGGATCAGCTCGACCTCGGGTCCGAGCGCCGGATCCCACGCGGATTGCTCGCCGCCGAAGGAGACGATCGCGTCGACCGCATCGAGGTCGGGCAGCGTGCCGAAGTGCTCCTCGACGGCGCCCAGCGGCTCGGCGGCGTTGCCGAGGAAGGGCTGCTGGAGATGGTGGATGACGGCGATGCGCGGGTAAACCGGTGGCATGGTCGAGGACAGGGGTGGACTCCAGAGCGGCCTCAAGCGCCGCCACGTGACGATGATCTCGCTCGGCGGGGTGATCGGCGCCGGGCTGTTCGTGGGCTCGGGAGCCGTAATCAATCAGACCGGACCGGCCGCCGTGCTCTCCTA
>JAXDLK010000179.1:0-3074 GCA_034666665.1 Candidatus Binatota bacterium | reverse complement strand
ACGGTGGCTCCGGGCGCTCCGTTCTCGACGAAGAGATCGATCCGTCGCTCGGCGGCGATCGGCTGCAACGCGTCCACGGCGTTGTCGAGGATGTTGCCGAATACGCGCGCGAGCTTCTCGGCATCGGCGCGCACCGTGGGGCCGGAGATGTAGTTCCGCGCCACGGCGACGCGAGCGGCCTCGAGCTTCGGCCGGAGCTGCGTGAGGGCGGCATCGACGACCTGTGCGAGGTTCACGAGCGCGAACGTGTACTCCTCCTCCTTCGCGTACTTGAGGAGGTGCGACACGCGCCGCTCCACCCGGTCGAGCTCCTCGAGCGCGACGCGGGCGTACTCGACGTTCTCGACCGATTTCGGATCTTCTCCCATCTGCTGCACGAGGCTCTTCGCCGCCGCGATGGGATTGCGGATCTCGTGCGCGATCGTCGACGAGAGCTCCTCGATCGACGCCTGCTTGTCGGTGGTCATCGCCTGCTTCTCGCGCCGGACCTCGCGCTCGACGACCGGGTCGAAGTAGCGCTCCTTCATCCAGCGGGAGCCGAAGGTCGCCATCCAGTGAGCGAAGATCCCGATCCCCCATCCGAACGCCGGCCAGAGGAACCACGGCCGGGTCAGCGACGTCACCGCGTTCACCAGGAAGAGGAAGCCGATGACCGTGCCGTACCAGAAGAGGTGGATGAAGAAGCCCGCTTGCGCCGCCGCACGCCGGCGAGCCCGAGCGAGGCGTCGGGCTTCGGGATCCTCGTCCTTCCCCGTGCGGCGGGCGCGGGCTCGAGGCGCCCAGCAATCGCCGAGCTCGCTCCGATGATCGCGATGACGCCACCCGCAGAACATTCGTCCTCTTTCCATTGCAACCGGGCGGCCAGATTCTATTGAACGCCCGCGCCAGGCGAAACCGCGCTTTTCCGCAGCCCGGTGCAGCTCCGGTACGGCGCTCGGCGACTTCGACTGCAGTCCCGATCGTGCATGCGCCTCGAACGCGGACGTTCCAGCGCACGGGCGGCGCAGTCGAGGTCGCTGCGCGAGCGCGTTGCAAGTCCGGCCGATCGTGTGCTTGAAGCCACTCGGGTGCGCTACGAGTTCACCGGCGAGCAGCTCGCGTGGCGCGATGAGGTGCGTGCGTTCCTGCGCGAGCAGATGACGCCGGAGCTGACCGCGGAGCTCCGGCGGATTTCCAACGAAGAGCTCGGGCCGCACGCGCGCGCCTTCCAGGCGAAGCTCCGCGGGAAGGGCTGGTGGGGTCTCACCTGGCCGAAGGAGTACGGCGGCATGGAGAAGTCGGCGATCGACCTCTTCCTGTTCGTCGAGGAGATGATGCTCGCCGGTGCGCCCCACCTGTCGCTCACCTACACCTCCGTCGGACCGACGATCCTCCGCATCGGCACCGACGAGCAAAAGCAGGAGTGGCTGCCGCGGATCGCCCGCGGCGAGCTCGAGTTCGCGCTCGGCTACTCGGAGGCCGAGGCCGGAACCGATCTCGCGAACCTGAAGACGCGCGCCACCCCGGACGGCGACGAGCTCGTGATCGACGGTCAGAAGATGTGGAACACCGGCGCGCACGTGGCGACGCACGAGTGGATGGCCGTGCGCACCGACCCGACGGCGAAGAAGCACCTCGGCATCTCGATCGTGATCGTGCCACTCGATCGTCCCGGGATCACCGTGCACCCGATCACCGTATGGCCGGGACTGCGAACGAACGCGGTGTTCTTCGACGGCGTTCGCGTGCCGCGGCGGAACCTGATCGGCGAGCCGGGAATGGGCTTCTACTACGCCGCGATGGCGCTCAACTTCGAGCGCATCTCGCTCGGCTCGCCGGCGATGGTCGAGCGCTACTTCCGCGAGCTGATCGAGGAAGTGAAGCGTCGCGAGCGCGACGGCCGACCGCTGGCCGACGATCCGGTCGTGCGGCGGAAGCTCGCGCGGCTCGCGAACGACATCGAGGCGGCGCGGATGATCAACCTGCTGAACGCCTGGTCGATCGATCAGGGCGGCGTGCCGATCATGGAGGCGTCGATGGCGAAGGTGTTCACCACCGAGCTGACGGCGCGCTTCGCCGACACCGCGCTCGAGATCCTCGGACTCGAAGGGCAGCTCGCGCCCGACGAAGAAGAGGCCCCGCTCTTCGGACGTATCCAGTGGCTCTACCGCCTGGCGCCGATGCTCCGGTTCGGCGGCGGCACGAACGAGGTCCAGCGCATCATCATCGCGCAGCGCGGCCTCGGCCTCCCCCGCTGAGCACGTCGTGGAGCTGGCACCCACTCCCGAGCAGAAGGAGCTCCAGGCGAGCGCGCGGCGCTTCCTCGAAAAGGAGGTGACGCGCGAGCGGCTCGCCGCGTGGGACCGGACGGCGGAAGGATACGACCCCGATTTCTGGCGGAGCGCCGCCGGCCTCGGCTGGATGGGGTTCTCTCTCGCGGAGGCGATCGGCGGGCAGGGCGCCTCGTTCCTCGATCACGCGCTCCTCTTCGAGGAGTGCGGCCGCGCGCTCGCGCCGCCGGCGATCTCGTCGGCGGTCGTCGCCGCGCGCCTGCTCGCCTTTCTCGGCGACGATGCGCCGTTGCTCGGCGCCCTCGCACGCGGGACGGAGCAGGCGGCGTTGGCATTCGCCGAGCGGATGCTCACCGATCCGCGGCGCGGAACGACGCGCGTCGAAGGCGGTCGCCTCACCGGCGAAAAGCGGTACGTGCGGCAGGGCGTGACTGCCGATCACGTCGTGGTGGCGGCGCGCGACGGCGACGGCGTGGCGCTCCTCCGCGTGCGTGCCTCCGCGCCGGGTGTCGCCCGGCGCGAGCTCCGCACGTTCGGCGGCGATCGGCAAAGCATCTTCACGTTCGAGGCCGTCGTTCCCGATGCGTGGCTCGCGAGCGGCGACCAGGCCGCGGACGCCATCGTTCGGGCGCGCGACGAGGCGGCCGCGCTCGCGCTCGCCGACGGCGTCGGCGGTCTCGAGCGCGTGCTCGAGACCACGGTCGAGTACGTGAAGCAGCGCGAGCAGTTCGGGCAGCCGATCGGCAAGTTCCAGGCGGTCCAGTTTCGCTGCGCGGACATGGCGACCGCCCTCGCTGCCAGCCG
>JAXDLK010000178.1:0-6744 GCA_034666665.1 Candidatus Binatota bacterium | reverse complement strand
TGCTGCTCGACCTCCGGCTCCCCGACGGGAGCGGGCTCGAGTTGCTCGAGTGGCTCGTCGCCGCAGACGCGAACCTACCGGTGATCATGATGACCGCGCACGGCTCGATCGCCGACGCGGTGGTCGCCATGCAGCGGGGTGCGCGCGACTACGTTCTGAAGCCGTTCGACCTCGACGAGATCCAGCTGAAGGTGCAGCTGGCGCTGAGCGGCGCCCGCCAGAAGCGGGAGCTCTCCTACTACCGCGAGCGACGGGGTGCGGCCGCAACGATCCTCGGCGAGTCGGATGCCGCCCGTCGCCTGCGCGCCTTGGTGACTCGCATCGGTCAGGTGACGAGCGGCCCCGGAGCACCGGCTCCGACGGTGCTTTTGCTCGGTGAAACCGGCAGCGGAAAGGGCCACGTCGCGCGCGCCCTGCACGCCGCGGGCGGCCGCAGCCAGGGGCCCTTCATCGAGGTCAACTGCACGGCGTTGCCGGAGAACCTCATCGAGTCCGAGCTCTTCGGATACGAGAAGGGCGCGTTCACCGACGCCAAGACCGCGCGCACCGGTCTCTTCGAGACCGCGGAAGGAGGCACGCTCTTCCTCGACGAGATCGGACACGTAGCCGCCGGGTTGCAGGCGAAGTTCCTCAAGGTGATCGACGAGAAGGTCGTGCGACGGGTCGGTGGCACCGCAGGGCGCCGCATCGACGTGCAGATCATCGCGGCGACGAATCGCGATCTCGAAGCGGCGGTACGGCTTGGCGAGTTTCGCGAGGACCTCTACCAGCGACTCACGGTCGCCGTCGTGCGGATCCCTCCTCTGCGCGAGCGGGAAGGCGACGCCGTGCGGCTTGCAGGCCTGCTGCTCGAGGAGACCTGTCGTCGCTACGGTCTCGCGTGCCGCACCCTGTCGCCCGAGGCGGAGGCGACGATCGCACGGTACCCGTGGCCCGGGAACGTGCGTGAGCTCGCGAACGCCATGGAGCGCGTCGTCCTCTTCGCCGACCACGATCCCGTGCGTGCCGAGGACCTCGGCCTCGGGTCCGTCTCCCCCGCCGCCGGACGCGTCGCGGTCGCACCGACGGGCGAGATCCAGATCGATTTCCCGGATTCCGGTGTGTCGCTCGAGGCCGTGGAGAAGGCGTTGCTCGAGCGCGCGCTCGAGAAGACCTCCGGCAACCGGAGCGCTGCGGCTCGGCTGCTCGGCATCTCTCGCGACACGATGCGCTACCGCATGGAGAAGTACGGCCTCGAGGAGGGTGGCGTGAGCTCCACGGCGCCGGACGGAAAGACGGCTTCCGAGCCGGCGTCCTGATCGCGCCGGCCGACCGTCAGACGGCGCCGATCGGGATCTCGATCGTGAAGCGTGCACCTCGTCCGGGCTCGCTCGCGACCGCGATCGTGCCGCGATGATTCTCGACGATCTTTTTCGCGACCGCGAGACCGAATCCGGTTCCGCTCGATTTCGTCGTGAAGAACAGATCGAAGATCTTCCGCTGCTGATCCTCCGGAATGCCGGGCCCGGTGTCGGCGATCTCGAGCCTCACGCGGTCGTCTCCCGCGCGGGCTGCCGTGAACGAGATCCGGCCGCCCGAGGGGGTCGCTTCCAACGCGTTGGACAGGAGCGCGAGCAGCACCTGCTCGAGCTGTGCGCAGTCGGCCATGAGCTCCGGCATGCCGGGGTCGACCTCGACCTGAAGATCGATGCCGCGCGCGGCGACCTGACGATGCAGCGACTCGACGGCCGCGGCGGCGATCGCGTCGATGCGGCACGGGGCGAGACGCGGCTCGAAGGGCTTGGAAAAATCGAGCAGCGTCTTGATCCGAGCCTCGAGCTTGTCGGCCTCGCCGATGATGTCGCTGATGCTCTCCTGCAGCGAATGGTGATCGTCGACGTCGAGCCTCGCGACGTGAGCGGCCGCCTTGATGCCTGCGAGCGGGTTGCGGATCCCGTGTGCGACCGCGGCGGAGAGCTCGCCGATGGCCGCGAAGCGCTCGGTCTCGATCAGTCGCGTCTGTGCCGCGCGCAGCTCGTCGTTCGTCCGCACCAGCAACCGAATCAGCTCGTCCCGCTCTTCGAGTCGCTGCTCGAGCGCGCGCTGCGAGCGGCCGAGGTCGACGCGCATGCGCTCGAACGAGCGGGCGAGCATCGCCAGCTCGTCATGGCGATCGCCGACCGCGATCGGATGCGTGAGATCCCCGCGCGATACCGCCGCGGCGGCCTCGGTGAGCTGCTTGATCGAGCGTACGAAGCCGTTCAGGATCGGAGCCGCTACGGCGGTCGCTGCGAGCAGCAGGGCGACGCCGATCCCCCAGAGCGCATTCTGGAACTGCCGTACGCCGGAGAGGCCGAGCGACGCGGGCTGTCCGGCGACGATCCGCCACGGGGCGCGGGAGAGCGGCGCCGACGCGAGCAGGACCGTCTCGTCGCCCGGCAAGAAGGGCTCGGCGGGGGCGAAGAGGCGAGGTGGCCGAGTTCCGGCGAGCACGAGGCCGTTCTGGTCGACGACCTCGACGAACCGGCCGTCGCTGGTCGAAACGGCTGCGAGGATTCTCGCGAGCTCGCTTCCGCTCAGATCGATGACGCCGGCGAGGACGCCCTGGACCATGCCACCGTCATCCTGGATCGGCACGCCGATCACCACGTGAGGCCGGGCGAGCAGGCGGTCGCTGGCGATCACGCCCGAGACGACGCCGCTCCGTTCGCGGTAGATGTCCTCGACGGGTGCGATGCCGGCCAGCATCTGTCCGTGCCAGGGCAAGCCCGGTGGCTCCGTCCAGAGCGTGCGTCCGCTGCGGTCGAGCAGGAACACGCCGCCGCTGAATGCCGGCGACTTGAAAAAGAGATAGTGGAGGGTCGTCCACGGCGGGATGTACCCACGCCCGCGATCCTCCTGGATGGTCTGCAACCCGTACGTCAGCCCCGGAAGCCGGCTGACCGTTCGCAGTCGCTCGTCACCGCCGGCGACGAAGGCGTCGAGCTCTGCCGCCACCATCCGCGCGGTCTGCTCGAACCGGTCCTGCGCCTGTGCGACCGCGCTCCGATACAGGTAGAGCGTGAAGGCGCCATACACTCCGGAGAGTGCGAGCAGGTATCCGACCGCGAGGATCCCGCTCTTCACGCGGATGCTCCAGCCTCGCGGCGAGATCGGAGATTGCACGCCCGGCTCTATCGTTCGGGAATGACGTCCACGGTGAGGTCGCGCCCATCCGTCACCGCGACGGTTCGGGTGAACGGCAGCCAGCGCTCCGCCCACACCTTGAGCACGTACTCGCCGGCGGGCACGTCGCGGATCTCGTAGCGACCGTCTTCGGACACGACGGAGAAGTGCGGTTCCTTCAGGACCAGGATCCGCGCTTCCATTTCCATGTGGATGTTGCAGAGCACGCGCGCTTCCCCGGGCTCGGAGAAGGTGATGCTCCGCACCGCACCCGGTCCGTAGGTGCCGAGGTCGAACTTCCCGGCGATCTCCGAAGGAGAGAAGACGTTGTGCTGCACGTCGTCGCTGTTCGTGAACTCGACGACCGTGCCCGCCACGATCGGCAGCAGGGGCGGAATGAACGTCAGGTTCTTCTGATCCATCACCGCGTGCAGCGCGCGACGCGGCTCCTGCTTCGCGGGCGCGGGGTGCGTGCTCTCGAGCGCGATCAGGCCGACGACCGCGGAGCCGTCGATCGTCGCCTTGCCGATCACCGACCCCGCATGAAGCGGCGCGCGCGCGGCGACCAGGACGGTGATCCCGCAGCCGAGCGCTCGCCGGATTTGCCGCCGCCTCGATTCCTTCATCGCCGCACGTCGAAAGGATGCCCGAACGCCCAGAACGCCGTGACCGCACGGAAGGTCGCGAACCATTCGCTGGTGGTCTCGTCGCGGACGCCTTCTCGATCCTCCTGATAGGTCACCTCCGCGACGAGCTTCAGGTTCTCGAGGAGCAGCCACTGGCCACCGCCGGTGAGCGCCCAGAGCGCATGGCGCGCCTTCATGGCCCCGCCGGCCCGCGTGTCGTCGAACCGCGGTGAAAACAGCGACTCGCCCCGGACGAGCCCGAGGATCGTCGCGGTCACGCGGTACTCGCCTTCGACGAAGCCGCCGGCGTACCAGAGCTCCGTCGAATGCGCGGTGGGATTCGACTCGCGGCCGGCGAGGACCTGGGCGAGCACGCGCAGGCGGCGGGTATAGAGCGACACGTCGGGTCCGAAGCGGAGCGTGCGGTTCGCGGGCCCGTTGCCGTAGGTGTCGGGACTGTATTGTAGGAAGAACCCGACCTTTTGAAACCCGAGCTGCTCGCCGAGCCTCAGGTAGAGGTCGCGGCTGGCACGGTCGTCGAGGCGATCGTTGCTCCCGTTGGTGCCCCCGAGAGCCCATCCGAATCCGGTCGCGGAGTGGAGGCCGCTCGCCTCGAGCGCGATCTGCGACTCCGCGGGAACCGGAACGTCCTCGCACTCGATTCCCTCCGGCGCCGTACCCAGCAGCTCACAGCCGCTCTGCGTGTACGTACGGTAAGGCGTCGCGGAGAGGCGGTGCACCCGCGGCGAAATCCCGAGAGGAAGCTCGAACCAACCGACGCGGAGATTCCCGAGCCAGCCGAGCTTCTCCGCGTGCGCTTGAAGGTACGCCTGCTCGGGAACCGAGTTCACCTCCAGAACTCCGCTGTCGGGCTCGGCCTCGAGCAGCTCGTAGTCCATCAAGAACGCGAGGTGCGGGCCGAGCTCGCCGCCTGCGAGCAGGCTCAGGAACGCGAGATTGGAGCGGGCGTGCGTGGACGACGGCTCCCCCGGCGTACGCTCTCGGGTGAAATCCTCGCCGGCGCCGACGTAGACGGCGAAGGGCGGAATCCCCGGGAGCTCGATCCCGTTCCCCACTCGCAGCGGCCCGATCGCCGGCCGGACGCCGTGGAAGCCGTGCGCGCGAAAATCTTCTCCGGCGGGATTGAGCTGCGGAAATACCGAATGGCAGGTGCCGCAAGGCTTGTCGTAGACGCGCGCGAAGACCGGGATCGCTGCGGCCGTCGTCGGCAAGAGCGCAGCCACCGTCGCGAACGTCAACGCGGCTCTGATGAAGGACCTGCGCATGCCGCTGCCGGGCACTTTCTACAACGGCGCGGCCTCGGGGTGCGAGCCGCGCCAGCGGTCGCCGTTCTGCCTCGGGTTCCGGCGATTTCCGCGTCCGCGTTCCCACGCTGCCCCGCCGTTCGGCCCGAGTGACGGTCCGTGCCCGCAGGGTTACGGGTCGCCGCGAATCGATCTGAGTGCCGCGGCTGCTTTCGCGCGCACACGGGGGTCACCGTCGCTCTCCGCGGCGGTGGTGAGCGGCGGGATCGCCGCATCGCTCCAGGTCTTGCTCAGCGCCGCCGCGGCGGCCATGCGTACCTCTGCGCGCGAATCACTCGACAAGGCATCCGACAGTGGAGCGACGGCCGACGCATCCCACGTCTTGCCGAGGGCCACGGCAGCGGCCTCGCGGACGTCGGGATCCTCATCGCGAAGGACGCTCCAGGAAAGCGGAGAGACGGCTTCCTCGGACCACGTCCGGCCGAGCGCACTCGCCGCCTCGATCCGGGCGGCCGAGCTCTCGGCATCGAGAAGCACCCGATCCGGCTCGACGTCGTCGCCGCCGCCGACGAGCTCGGGGGGTGCTTCGGGGGGGATCGCAGGGCCGGCGCCGTAGACGTGAACGGCGACGAGCTTCGCGGTCTCCCCATCGGCGCGCGAATAAACGAACGCGAAGCTCCGGCTTCGCAGCAGACGACGCAAGGCCTCGTCGAGTGCGACGTCGCGGCACGAGAGCTTCACCGGCTGACCGGCGGCGCCGTACACGAGGATCTCGAGCCCGCTGGCGCGGCGGATCGCGCCGAGCACCTGATCGAGCGGCGCGTCGACGTGCGCCGTGAGAAGCCCCCCGCGCACCCGGACGGCGGTCGCGGAGATGGCGGTTCGCTCGAACGCCGCGGTGTCGGCAACCGCCACCGCGGGGATCGCCACCGCGAGCACGGCGCAAATCGTCAGTCGAAGTCTCATCGTATGGAAAGTCGAGGGCCGCCCGAGAGCGGGCGGCCCTCCGTCGACGATCGCTTCAGCGAATCTCGCAGGTGGCGGAGGCCTGTGCGACGATCGTTCCCGCGGAATTGCGGATCTTTCCGAGCACCTTGCCGCCCTGGATGAAGGTCGGGCTGATCGCGGTCGCTCCCTCGGCGATGTCGCCGCGGTCGCTGTCGAAATCGAACTCGGCCTCGCCGCCCACGGCGGGCTGTGCCGGGGAAGTCGCCTTGTTGCTCCCGGATTTGACGATCGCCCGGTACTGTCCGCGGGCGAGGTTCCGCCCATCCACCGAGATCTTCGATCGCCGGTTGGCGCGCCTCTCGCAACGCACCCGCACGTCAGCTGCATCGGCCTGGAGAGCCGGCGCGAGCACCGCGACCGCGCATCCAAGAACCGTGATTGCCTTCCAGTTACTCATGAGTCGTCTCCTCCGTTGGTTTGTCGTCGCCCGGCGTCTGCCGGCTCTCGACGTGTTGATGAAGACGAAAGCAACCGTCGTGCCGCGGTAGCAGGGCACGCGAAGCGGACGATTTCGCAGCAGTGCGCCGAGCCCAGGTGGGGGAAAGGACCCGGAGTGGGTGAAAACCCCGAACGGTCAGGGAACGAGCAGGAGCTTTCCGGTCGAGCGTCGCGATTCGAGGAAGCGGAGCGCCTCCGCCGCTTCGGCCAGCGGGAACTTCCTGCCGATCGGGATCTCGAGCTTGCCCTCGCGCGCGAGGCGG
>JAXDLK010000177.1:0-9528 GCA_034666665.1 Candidatus Binatota bacterium | reverse complement strand
GCGATGCCGAACGCGTCGTATTCCTCGCGAAACCAGCCGGCGCCGAGGCCGAGCTCGACGCGTCCGCCGCTGATGACGTCGAGCGTCGCGGCGATCTTCGCCGTGAGCGCCGGATGGCGGAAGGAGTTGCACGCGACGATCTGCGACAGCATCACGCGCCGGGTGATCATCGCCACCGCGGCGAGAGTGGTGAAACAGTCGAGGCGCGGCGTCTCGGGGGACTCGGTGACGCCGCGGAGGAAGAAGTGGTCCTCGACCGCGACCGCGTCCCAGCCGGACGCCTCGGCGCGCTCGGCGAACTCCCGCGTCTCCGCGAAGCCGCGGGTCGGGAGCACGACCGAAAACTTGGGCTTCGCCATCGTTCCGCGACCGGCCCGGAACCTATCGTCACCACCGGACCGGCGCAAAGCCGGCCGCGGAAAAGACTCCGCGCGGGGATTCGGCTATGGTGCGCCGGAATGAACGAGCGCTACCGGCAGCTCCTCTATTGCACGCTCACCGACGGTGCCATGACGTATCCGGTCTTCGTCGAGGTGCAGAAGGCGTCGGAGGCGGTGGACCTCGACTACTTCCGCCGCCGGGTGAGTGAGCACTTCCAGGTGCCCTTCGATGATCTGCGCGTCTCGTCGCACCCGCGTTGGGCGACGCGCATCGAGGGCGAGGGCGGCCACGTGCTGCACATCGGGCTCTTGCCGGTCGAGTCGGCGATTCGCGTCGACGCTCCCGAGACGGCCTGACCGCTCAGGTCGGGTCCACCAGCAGGCTCAGGAAGAATCGCTCGAGGAGCTCGCGGTCGGCGAGCGACGCCGGTCCGTAGACGCCGTCGATCGAGATCCAGCGGCCGCTTCGCGGCTCGATCGCCAGCAGCACCCGGTAGGGCGCGACGCCGCCAGGGCTCAGGCAAAAGAGGCGCAGCACCGGGGTCGTAGAGCCGAAGACCGCGATCAGGAGCGGCTCTCGCGGCATCGGCGGCAGCGCCGCGAACGGCAGCTCGAGACGGACGGTGGAGCGGCCGACGCCGATCTCCGCGGAGCCGCGTGTCGCGCTCACCGGCCCGCGACGAGCATGAAGGTCGAGGCCGCCCAAATGGCGGCCGAGCACGAAGCGGGTCTCGTCGACCACGCGGGCGAGCTCCTCCCAGAGTAGATCCCAGACGGCGGTTCCCCAAGGCGGCGGTGTCGAGTCGTAGATCGGCTGCACGCCGATTGGATGAGCAAGGCCGGTGCCGGCGAGCGGAGGCCGGTTCCCGTCGCGCGCCGCCGGGATTCCCCGTGCGCGGCGCAACGTGAAACGCGGCGTTACGTTACGCGCCGGCGAGCGCGTCGGGGTTCAGGCGGATGTCGGCTTTCGACTTGAGGGAGTTCAGCAGCGATTCGATCGCGATCCGCTTCTGTTCCTGCTCGTAGCGGCCGATGATCTCCTGCTTTTTGGTGTCGAACTCGGCGGGTTCGGCGGGAATTCGCTGCTTCAGGACGGCGACGACCGCGTCCTTGTCGGCGACGTACACGCTCGGAGCGAGCGGCTTCTCCGGGGTGAGCGCGAACGCGTGCTTCTTCAGATCCTGCACGCGACCGATCTTGAGGACGTAGTCACCGCCGCGCGTGAAGGGCCCCGTCTCCTCGACCGAGAGGCCCACCGCCTTCGCGGCGTCCTCCAGGGACTTCCCCTGCGTCACGGCTTCCTGCACCGGCTTCGCCTTCTCACGCGCCTTTTCCGCGGCCTTCTCCAGCTTGAGGGCACTCTCGACGCGGGCACGAATCGCCGTCAGCTCGGGAATGCTCGAGGGCTGCTTCTCCTTCACGCGATAGAGAACGAACCGGTCGCCGGCGCGCGTGACCGGTCCGATCTCGCCGGGCGGCGAGGTGAAGGCCGAACGGACGATCTCCGCCGACTCGGGCAACTCGGCGAGCGCCTCGTTCGCGGCGAACGGCGCCGGACGCTCCACCGGCAGGCCGCGCGCCTTCGCCACATCCTCGAACGATTTGCCTTCGGAGAGAGCGCGCGCGTCCTCGAACGCGGCGTCCCGTGAGGCCTCCTCGGCGCGACCTTTCTTCAGGTGATCGGCGATCAGGTCGTGAACTTCCTCGATCGGCTTCAGGCGCTCCGGCTTCTTCTCCTCGACCTTGATGACGTGGAATCCGTGGCGCGTCTCCACCAGATCCGACGTCGAGCCGGGCTCCAGCGAGAAGGCTGCGGTCTCGAAAGCCTCTTCCATCTGGCCGCGCGCGAAGAACCCGAGGTCGCCGCCCTGGTCCTTGTTCGCGGGGTCCTCGGAGAGCTCCTTGGCGACCGCCGCGAAATCCTCCCCCTTCTTCACGCGCTCGAGCGCCGTCTCCGCCCGCTTGTGGACCTCTTCGCGCGCCTTCTCGTCCGCCTCGGGCGGCAAGCGCAACAGGATGTGGCGGGCCCGAACCTGCTGCGCATCGGTGTAGCGATCCTCCTTGTGCAGGTCGTACTCCTGGCGGATCTCCTCGTCGCTCACCTGAATCGCGGCCGCGAATTTCTCCTCGGGATACGCGACGTACTCGATCACCGTTCGCTCCGGCTCCCGGAAGTCCTCGCGATGGACCTCGAAGAAGCTCTTCACGTCCGCGTCGGAGACCTTCACCTCCGCGGTCAGATCCTCCGCCCGGATGCGGACGAACGAGAGGTTCACCTTGTCGTTCTCGAACGTCCACAGCGACCGCGCGGTTTCCGGATCGACGCGCACCGACGTCTGGATGAGGTCCTGGATCTTTCGCACGAGGAGATCCTGCCGCTGCTGCTCCTCGAACTCCGCGGGGGTCATGCCCTCCGCCCGCACGAAGCGGAAGTAGACGTCCCGCTGGAAGCGGCCGTCCGTGACCAGCCCCTCGATCCGCCCGATCTCGTCGCGCACCTCGTCTTCGCTGACCGTGAGCCCGTGCCGCTCCGCCTCTTGCCGCAGGAGCTCGCGATCTATCATCTGGTCGACCGCCCGGCTCTTGAAATCGAGCGCCTTGGCGACCTCGGGCGTCAGGTTGTCGCCGTACATCTGCTTGTAGAAGCGCTCGAGACGCTGCGTGTGGCGGCGCACGTCCTGGACCGAGATGTCCTCGCCGTTGACGCGCGCGGCGTAGGTCGGCGTTCCCTCGCGGAAGCTCCCGACTCCCCAGAGGATGAACACCAGGATGATCATCCAGAACACGACCTTGATGGTTGCGGACTGGGCGTGACGGCGCATGACATTCAGCATTGCGATCTCCGGAACGTGGACGGTGCGGACCGCCCGGACGGTTCGAGCGACGTTGTACGGGACCCCCCGCGTGCAGGCAACGCGAGGGTTGTTAGACTGGTGGCATGAGCACGAGCCTCCACGAGAT
This sequence comes from Candidatus Binatota bacterium, assembly GCA_034666665.1. Taxonomy (GTDB): domain Bacteria; phylum Desulfobacterota; class Binatia; order JACPRU01; family JACPRU01; genus JAXDLK01. The sequence goes on along the minus strand of JAXDLK010000177.1, from coordinate 6,187 downwards.
CTATCTGCGCCTGCGACCGGCGGACATCGCCTACGTGAAGTTCGTGCTCGAGTCGTACGAAACGGTCGGGTTTCTCCGTACGGTGGACCGCGAGGCGGCGGTCCTGGTCCTGCTGATCGTCCCGGACTTCCTGGCGGACGCGGAGGGCATGCTCGCGTCGATCGAAAGCGAGATCTCGCTCGAGAGGATCCCCAGGCCCGCCGACGTCGGTGACGACTGGCTCGTGCAGGCGCTCGCGACCGCCGCGGAGTGACGCCGTTCCGCCACCCCACCACCCCGAACGCGCTCGCAGAAGAGCTCGCGGGCACAAGATTGCGTCCGTTGCGAGCCGGCGCTCCTCACCGGTTCGGAGCGGGCCCATCTCGGACGCGCCAGCTCGGACCGCGCCCTAGGCTTCCGGGTCGGCCGGCTTCGGGATCCGCGCGAACAGGTAGGCGACGCCGATGCTGACCACGTAGAGGAAGAGCAGCGGCGCCGCCATCAGCATCTGGGAGGCGACGTCCGGCCCCGGCGTCAGGACGGCGGCGACGACGAAGATGACGATCACGGCGTAGCGCCACCAGGCGATCATTTGCCGGTGGGTGACCATCCCGGTCCTCGCGAAGAAGAAGGTGAACACCGGAAGCTCGAACACCACGCCGAACGCGAGCAGCATCCGCGAAGCGAACGACAGGTACTCGGTCAGCCGGATGAACGGCGCGATCTCGATCGTCTTGTATTGCTCGATGAAGAACCCGAAGGCTGACGGAAACACGTAGCGGTAGCAGAAGGCCGCGCCGGAGACGAAGAACAGCGTGCCGAAGAAGACGAAGGGCTTCACGTACTTCTTCTCGCTCTCGTGGAGGCCCGGCTCGACGAAGCGCCAGATCTGGAAGAGCACCACCGGGCTCGCAAGAAAGACGCCGGCGATCACCGCCACCTTGAGCTTGGTGAAGAAGGCCTCGGCGAGCCCGGTGCCGATGATCTGCACCTTTTCGCCGAGCGCGAGCAGTGGCGCGGTCAGGAACTTCAGCAGGTCGTCGACGGCGAGGTACGCAATCGCTGCTGCGATCACGACCGCGCCCACCGCGAGGATGAGCCTCCAGCGGAGCTCCTCGAGGTGCGCCGTTAGCGGCATCTTGAGCTCGTCCATCGGAGGCACCAGGCGCCAGGCGGGGGAAGCCGGGGAGGGGCAGGAAGATCAGCCCGCCAGATCCCGCATCATTCGTCGGTCGTCGTCTGGGGGGCCGTTTCGGGAGCGAGGGGAGCCTGGGGCTCGGAAGCGACGGCGGCCTGGGGCTCGGGAGGGAGGGCAGCCTGGGGCGAAGACGCCCGCTGCGCCACCGCGGGCTCGGCGGCTCGCCGCGATTCTTCTTCGAGCATCACCCTCGCGTTCTCGAGCTCTTCGGTGATGCCGGCGGTCGCACGACGGAATTCGCCGAGCGCCTTGCCGAGGCCGCGTGCGACTTCCGGAAGTCGCTTCGGTCCGAGCACGATCAACGCGATCCCGAGGACGACGACGAGCTCAGGCATGCCGATGCCGAACATCGCGGGCGACTGTACTCCGATTCGTCCTGGCAGGCCAGTGTCAACCGCGGATCCCCGCTACGATGTGGAGCGAGCGCCCAGTCATCGGCGCCCGCGCGCCCCGGCGTCCTCCGGGGGTCGGTCCCTTGCGCTCGATCCGTCCGATCCGTTACCTTCGCCCGAGTCCGACGCCCGATCTTCTGCATCCGTGAATCCGATCCCTCTTTCCCTCGGCGACGCTGCCCCTGCGGGGACTGACGGCCGGTCGCCGGATCCTCGGGGACGATCGTCGCCGCGCCGGCAAACACGCCTCCGCAGGGCGCTCCGTTTCGACGGCCTGTGGTGGAGGAAGCTCGCGCGCCTCGGGTGTGTCTACGGGCCGGAGTGGTGGAAGCGATGCTCGCCGCCGGTGATCGCGCTGATGATCTTCGCCGCCGTCGGCCGGAACCGTCGCGGCGCCGTGGCGAACCAGGCTCGCCTGCTCGGCGCCGGCGCCGGACGGCTCGCGGCCCATTTCGCCGCCTATCGTGTGTTCGCGCGCTTCGCTCGCTGTTTCACCGAGACCCTGGAGTTCTTCGGGCCGCGAGCTCGGCCCTTCCGCATCGACGACCCGCACCACGCCACGATCGGGGACGCGCTCCGTCGTGGTCACGGCGTGATCCTGGTGACCGCCCATCTCGGCAACTGGGACGTTTCCGCGCGAGCGCTCCAGTCCGCCGGTCAGCCGGTCAACCTGGTGATGGCGCGCGAGACGAACGAGACGGCTCAGGAGTTCGCGGTCGGAAGCCGGCACGACCAGGGCCTGCACGTGATCTCGTCCGACAGCTCCGTCTTCTCCGCGTTCAACATGATCCGTGCGCTTCGCCGGAACGAGATCCTCGCGATGCAGCTCGACCGCGGCGCGTGGAGCCCGACCGCGCCGGGCGCCATCCGTCCCCTGCCGTTTCTCGGCGGGACCGCACGGTTCCAGGAAGGGCCGTTCCATTTGGCGCGGCTGTCGGGCGCTCCGGTGATCCCCGTGTTCACGCTCCGCAAGGGTCTCCGGCACTACGAGATCCGCGTCGGGCCTCCGCGCACCGTCGCCCGGGACGTTCCCCGGGACGTCGACGCCGCGCTCCGCGAATGCGTCGCGTTTCTCGAGCGCACCGTACGCGAGCACCCGGATCAGTGGTTCGAGTTCGCGCCGTTCTGCATCGAGGATGCGCCACCGTCGGGAGAGACTCTGCCGTGAAGATCCAGCTGATCTCCCCGAGCCACTACCTGCCGTCCGGCGCGCTCTACAAGACGACGCGCTACTGGACGAGCGCGATCACGCTACCCTACCTGAAGGCGCTCACCCCGGCCGGTCACGACGTGGTGATGACCGACGAGATCTTTTCCGACGTCGACCTCGACTCGGATGCCGACGTCGTCGGCCTGACGGCGATGGGTCCTCAGATCGCGCGTGCCTACGACCTCGCCGGCGAATTTCGCCGCCAGGGTCGGAAAGTGGTGCTCGGCGGCACCTGGGTGACCCTCACTGCCGAGGAATCGCTCCGGCACGCCGACGCCGTGGTCGCCGGCGAGGCGGAGCTCGTCTGGGGCGACGTTCTCGCGGATCTGGCCTCGGGGCGTTCCCGGGGAATCTATCGCGCGCCCCAGTGGCACTCGCTCGAGCGGTTGCCGACGTTCGACTACCGCGAGCTCCCGCTGCTCAAGTGGCAAGCGTTCCAGACCAGCTGGCTCTACCGAAGGTACTTCCACTGGCCGATCGTGTTCTCGCGCGGCTGCCCGCATCCCTGCGAGTACTGCGCCGTCCAGACGTACTACGGCCGCACCCACCGAACGCGTCCGATCGACGACGTGCTCGCCGACGTGGAAGCCGTGCGGTCGCTCGGCGGCGATCGCCTGCTCTTCCTCGACGACAATCCGATCGCGCGGCCCGAAGCGGCGAAGGAGCTCTTTCGCGCGCTGATTCCCTTCAAGGTGAAGTGGGCGAGCCAGTGCACGATCAACATCGCGCGCGACCCGGAGCTGCTCGATCTGGCGGCGCGCTCCGGCTGCGTCAGCCTGTCGATCGGGCTCGAGAGCGTCAACGAGGAGAGCCTCGAGGGCGTGAAGAAGGGCTTCAACCTGCCGCGGCGCTTCCACGACGACCTCGGTGCGATCCGCGCGCGCGGCATTCAGGTGATCGCCTTGATCATGGTGGGCCTCGACGGTGACGATCGGTCGACGTTCGGCCGCACGCTCGATTTCCTGATCGAGAACAAGATCAGCTTCCTGAAGCTCTTCACGCCCTGTCCGTACCCCGGGACGAAGTATCACGCCGACCTGGAGTCACAGGGAAGGATCCGCCAGCACGATCTCCGCCGCTACGACTACGGGAGCGCGCTGATCGAGCCGCTGGGGATGTCGCCGCAAGAAATGATGGATGGGTTCCGTCACGTCTACGGCCAGTTCTACTCGGTGCGCTCGATCGCGCGGCGACTGCTTCCCCCGCCGCGCCGCGCGCTCCTCGAGACCGCGGCCTACGCGGTGGCGAACTTCAAGGTGAACCGCTTCCTCAGGCGAAACCCCGAGGCCTGGGGCACCATCAGCTGAGACGCAGCGCTCGCGTCACACCGCAAGGATGGCGCGGCGGACGGCGCGCTCCACCGGTTCCGAGTACCGCAGGATGCCCGGGGCGCTGTCGATGTCGTACTGCGACAGCTCGACCTGGACGCCGACGTAGCCCTGCGCCGAGAGCTCGGTGCGGAGCGTCGTCGTCAAGGAATCCTCGGCGCCGTCGTACGGGTAGTTCGGCCGCGCATCGAGACTCTCCGCGCGGAGAGAGGCCAGCATCTCGTCGGCGACCTTGGCCTCGAGCTCCGAGGCGGCGTCGAAGAGCACGCCCAGGCGACCTTCGCGCACCTGGGATGCGTATTCGGGCGTGAAGCTGTGGATCGCGACGTGCATGCACACGTCGCCGGCGGCGGTGGCCTCGACGGCCGCCTTCCGCACCGCGCTCCGATACGGCGTGTAGTAACGGCGAAGCCGCTCCAGGCGGTCGCCGACGGAGAGCGCTCGGTTTCCCGGCACGGCCAGGCCGTAGCTGATCTCCGGGATCACCTCCGGGTTGTCGGAGGAACGGTTGAGGTCGACGAGCAGCCGGCTGTAGCCGCCGAGGAACGGAAAGATGCCGAACGCGCCGGCGACCTCCTTCGCGAGATCGCCGGCACCCGGATCCCAGGAAGAATGCGAGATCAGCGCTTCCGGCGACACGCCGAGGCTCTGGAACCGCGGTGGGATCGAGTGCGAGGCATGCTCGCAGGAAATCAACAGGCGCACCGTCTTCTTCATGTGCCCCGCCCGGCCGACCGGTTTACGGCAAATCCGCTCCGGAGTCGACGGAGGTTTGACAACCCGCGAACGCCGGAACAGGTTCGGCCCCCGACGATGGCGAACGACGCACGAGTCCTCGCGCGCGCGCCGAGCGGCGGCGTACGGCTCCGGGCTGCGGTGAACCGCGGGATCTTCCGCGGCATGGTCTTCTCGATGGGCGCCACGGCGATCGCGCTCGCCCGCGCCGGCGTGCCGAAACGGATCGTCTGGAGCTTCGCCGAGGCGCAGGCACGGAACCTCTGCCGCATGGTCGGCGTTCGGGTGACCGTCCGCGGCGCGGAGCTGGTGTCCTCTGGAGGGCCGTTCATCTTCACCCCAAACCACCAGAGCCACTTCGACATCGCGGCGCTGCTCGGCTACCTGCCGGGGCACAACCGCTTCGCCTCGAAGAAGGAGCTCTTCCGCGAGCCGGTGCTCGGCGCGGTGATGCGTACGCTCGGCATGTTGCCCGTCGACCGCGAGGATCCGGGGCGCTCGATCGGGGTGCTGAACGAGGCGCTCGAGGAGGGAGGCTCGGTGGTCATCTTTCCCGAAGGTACGCGCGGCCCCGAGAGCGGGCTCTTGCCGTTCAAGAAGGGGGCCTTCGTCGCCGCGATTCAGACGGGGCACCCGGTGGTGCCGGTGATCCTCAAGGGTACGCGCGCCGTGATGCCGAAGGGCGACTACCTGTCGATCTATCCGGGTCAGGTCGAGATCGTCGTCAAGCCGCCGATCCCGACCACCGGGCTCGATTACGAAGACCGCGAGAGGTTGCGCCGTGCCGTCGAGACGATCGTCGCCGAGGAGCTCGCGCGGCCGATGGGAGACACGGGCGCCGCGGATTGAAGCTTGCGGCGCTGATCCCGGCGCTCGACTGTTCGGCCACAGTCAGCGAGGTGGTGCGTGGAACGCTCCGCGAGGTGGAGCACGCGCTCGTGGTCGACGACGGCTCGAGTGACGACACCGCCGCGGCCGCGGTCGCCGCCGGAGCTCGCGTGCTCCGCCACGGCTCGACCCTCGGCAAGGGCGCGGCGCTGCTCACCGGTCTTCGAGCGCTCGCGTCCGGCGGCTGGAGCCATGCGGTCACCATCGACGGGGACGGGCAGCACCTGCCTACGGAGATCCCCAAGCTCCGCGGCGAGGCGGCGGCGCATCCGGGCGCGGTGATCCTCGGCGCCCGTTTCGACCGGTCGGGAGCGGCAGGGGTGAACCGGTTCGGTAACGACTTCGCGGACTGGTGGGTGCGCTGGGCCGCCGGTCAGCCGATTGCGGACACGCAATGCGGGTTTCGCGTCTACCCGATCGACGCGACGCTCGCGCTCGACGCGGTCGGCTCTCGTTA
>JAXDLK010000176.1:0-10402 GCA_034666665.1 Candidatus Binatota bacterium | reverse complement strand
TGGATCTGACGCATCTCGCACGGCCGCAAGCGGCAGACGGCGCGGAACCCGCCCCCGGGGATGCGGTGCCGTTCGGGCTGCTGCCGGCGCTGGAGCTCGAAGCGGCGACGGTGATCGTTCCGACGATGGCCGGCGCGGTGTCTCTTCATCTCGACTCGAAGGTGGAGAGCGACCCGACCTCTCTGCGCATGCGCCTCCAAGGCGACGTGAACGGCGGTGCAGGCTCCGCGATCGTACACGCGGACGCCGACCGCGCCCCGGACGGGACCGTCGGCATGAACCTGTCGCTGTCGTCGCTGCACGTGCGGCATCCCCGACTGGCGGTCGCCGACGGCAAAGCGACCGTCCGGCTGAAAGGCCAGGCCGTCGGTCTCGACCTCCTCGGCGCACGCGGACAGGTACGGCTTTCGCTCGCCGGAGTCGTCGCCGGGGGAGGCACGACGATCGGCGCCGTCGAGGCGACGCTTCCGTTGACGGTCGAGCGGCGATCGGCCGGCTGGTCCGCAAGCCTGGCGAATGCCCGGATGCAGCTTTCGGAGCGCGGCCTGGACGCCTCGGGAGTGTCCGGTGAGGTCACCGGGGGCGCGGCGGCGCTTTCCATCAAGCGTCTGATCGACACCCGTGGCGGCCGGTTTCAGCCGCTCGCCGTCACGCTGCGCGTTCGGCCGGCTCAGGCCGACCTGCACGTCGACGTCGGGCTCATCGCCGCGAGCGGCGGCGGGGAGGCGCGCGCGCGAGGCATCTACCGGCCTGCCCAGCGGACGCTCGACGTCGCGGTCGAGGTTCCGAGCGCAGATCTTTCGGGCGTGCACATCGAGGGCGTCGACGGGCGGGTGGAGCTCGCGCGCTTGAGTCCACCGTCGACGCAAGGAACGCAGACGCTACGCATCCGGCGGATCGATCGGGGCGTGGCGCTCACCGACGTCGTCCTCGACTGGGGGCTCGAAGCGCGAGAGGGCGGAGAAGGGTCGCGCCTGCGGATCGACCGCCTCGTGACACAATTCGCGAGCGGGCGTGTTCTCGTAGAAGATGCCACGCTCGATCCGCTCGCCGAGGAGAACCGGCTCACGTTCCGGGTCGAGGAGCTCGACCTCGCGCGTCTCTTCGAGATCGTCGCGCTCGAGGGCGTGTCCGCGACCGGGCGCGTCTCCGGCACGATCCCGGTCGTCGTCCGCAAAGGAGCGGCGGCCGTCGAGGGCGCGAGTCTGGCCGCGGCGAACGGCCTCCTGCGCATTCGTTCCGAATCCGCGGCGCGGATGCTCGCGAGCGGCGGCCAGTCCGTCGAGCTGCTGCTCGACGCGCTTCGCGATTTTCATTACGACGGCCTGAGGATGGCGATCGACAAGCAGTTCGAGGGCGAATCCACGGTGCGAATGACACTCGAAGGCAGCAATCCGGCCGTGCTCCAGGGCCATCCATTCCGCATCAACCTGAACCTGACCGGCAACGTCGACCGGCTGCTCGCCGCGTTCCTGGAGATCGCGCGGATCTCCGACCGCGCGGTGCGAGCCACGGTCCATGCTCTGGAATGATCGATGAAGTCCCTTCGCCGCCCGCCGATCACCGCCTTCGCTCTGCTTCTGCTGGCCGGCGGCTGCTCGCCCACCGTACGCGTCGAGGCGCCCCGCGAGCCGATCACCATCAACCTGAACGTGAAGCTCGACGCCGACGTTCGCGTCAAGCTCGAGGAGCAGGCGCAGAAGGACGTCGCCAAGAATCCGGAGATCTTCTGAGCGGGAGAGATCGATGAACCGTCGCACGTTCGCCACGCTGCTGCTGTCCCTGCTGGTCCTCGCCGCCGCGCCGCGAGCCGGTGCCGCGGGCGCGGACCTCGATCAGCTGCGCAAGAGCGGAGTCGTCGGGGAACGTTGGGACGGGCTCGTCGTCCTGCGGAGCGCCACGGCGGATGCCGGCGCGCGCGCGCTGGTCGAATCCGTCAACGCCAAGCGCTCGGAGATCTACCGCGCGCGCGCGAAGACTCAGGGCGCGCCGGTGACGGAGGTCGGCAAGGTCTACGCCCTCGAGATCGCCGAGAAGGCGCCGTCGGGGACCTGGTTCCTCGGCGAAGACGGAGCCTGGGTGCAGAAGAAGTAAGCGACGCGGAGCTTCGAGCGAAGTAACCGCAAGACCTCCGCGGGCTCCGTCGCCGCGATCCCGATCTCCGTCTCGTCCGACACCGCCCGTGCCACGAGGCCGCGCTCTGCGGCCGTGCGAATGCGGATCATCGCGCGAGCGGCCGGCCTTGGTTCAGCGCCCGGTCGAGGTTGTACGCTGCGCTGATCAGTCCCATGTGCGTGAACGCCTGTGGAAAGTTGCCGAGCGCCTGACCGTGGCTGCCGATCTCCTCCGAGTAAAGGCCCAGGTGGTTCGCGTAGCTCAGCATGCGCTCGAAGATCAGCCGCGCCTCGCGGAGCCTTCCCGCCCGCGCGAGACATTCCACCAGCCAGAAGGTGCACATGCTGAACGTGCCTTCCCGTCCCGCGAGCCCGTCGGGCGAGATCTCCGGGTCGTAGCGATGGACGAGGCTGTCCTTGGTCAGCACCTCGAGCGTCCGGTCGATCGTCGAGAGCATGCGCGGGTCCGTCGGCGAGATGAACTTCATCAGCGGCATGCACAGGTTTGCCGCGTCGAGGGTGTCGACGCCGTACGCTTGCCGGAACGCCTGTCGCTCCGGATTCCAGCCTTCGGTCATGATCTCGTCGTAGATGGTGTCGCGCTCCGCCATCCACTTGTCGCGGTTCCCGGGTAGGCTGTGCTTGAGCGACATGCGCGCGGCCCGATCGAGCGCCACCCAGCACATCAGACGCGAGTAGACGAAGTTCTGCCGGCCCGCCCGGCGCTCCCAGATGCCCTCGTCGGGCTGCCGCCAGTGGTCGGCGACCCAGTCGATGAGGCGGCGAACGTTGCTCCAGAGGTCGTGCGAGATCGGGGTCGCGTACTTGTTGTAGAGGTAGACCGCGTCCATCAGCTCGCCGTAGATGTCGAGCTGCAGCTGGCCGTAGGCCGCGTTCCCGAGACGCACCGGCCGCGAGCCCCGATGGCCGCGGAGATGATCGAGGGTGCTCTCCGGGAGCTCGCGATCGCCGCGGATGCCGTACATCAGGTGGAGCGGAGACGATTCACTGAAGTCGAGCTCGCGGCAGCGCCCCTCGAGCCACTTCATGAACTCGATCGCCTCTTCCGTGTAGCCGATGCGCATCAGGCCGTAGAGAGTGAAGCTCGCGTCGCGGATCCACGTGTAGCGATAGTCCCAGTTGCGGACGCCGCCGATCTCCTCCGGCAAGCCCATCGTCGGCGCCGCCACGATCGCGCCCGTCGGGCGATAGGTGAGCAGCTTCAGGATCAGCGCCGAGCGATAGACCATCTCGCTCCAGCGGCCGCGGTACGAGCACCGCGCCATCCAGCGCTGCCAGAAGGCGATCGTCGCCTCGAGCTCGTCCGCGGGATCGCCGACTCCGGCGAACGGATCCTCGCTCGCCCGCGGCGACTCGGCGAAGAAGACGAACGACACGCTGTCACCCTCGCGGAGCCGCAACCGTGCACCGACCGCGGGAGAGCGATCCTCGAGCGGCACCGGGCTCGAGAGACCGAAGACGTCGGGACCGCCGGGATCGAAGATCGCACCCCGATCGCGGATGATCACGCGGTGCGGCTTGCGCGCGTAATCGAAGGCCGGGCGACACTCGAGCTCGTATTCCACCTCGCCGCGGACGCAGGTCACCTGCCGCACGACCTGATGGAGAGCGCGCTCGACGCCGCCGGCGATCGGCATGCAGTCGAGCACCTGCCCGACGCCGTGCTCGGTGTACGAGCGGGTGAGCAGCACGTTCGTGTCCGGAAGATACATCTGCTTCTGCTGCACCGGGTTCGCCGCGGTGATGCGGAACCAGCCGCCGATCTGGTCGTCGAGGATGCCTGCGAAGACGCTCGGCGAATCGAAGTACGGCATGCAGCACCAGTCGATGGTGCCGTCGCAGCCGACGAGCGCGATCGTCTGCAGGTCGCCGATGACGCCGTGGTCCTCGATCGACGAGTAGCTCATGGCGCGAGGAGAACACGCGTCTCTCGCAGCCGCAACCACGGCTCACGGGAGGGCACGGGGTCGCCGCGCCGGCGGCGGCGAGCTAGATTCGTTCCCGTGGCGAGCCGCGCAGACGTCGTGATTCTCGGCGCCGGGTTCGCCGGAGCGGCGACCGCGTACCACCTGGCGAAGCGCGGGGTGCGCGACGTGGTGGTGCTCGAGCGCGAGCCGGCGCCGGGGCTTCATGCCTCCGGCCGGAACGCTTCCCTCGTGTTCCTCCTGATGGAGCATGCCGACGAGGCGCAGCTGGCGATCGAGGGAGCCGAGTTCTACGCGTCTCCCCCCGAGGACTTCTCTTCGCGCCCGCTGCTCCGCCGTGCCGGATCGCTGCTGGTCGCGTCCGACGCGGGCATCGGCGACATCGTGGCCGCCGCGCGCGATGCGGAGAGTCTCGGCGTCGAGGTCCGTCGACTGTCGCCGCAGGAAGCCGCCGAGCGCGTGCCCGCGCTCCACGACGCCGCGATCGCCGGCGCCCTCGAGAATCCCGCCGACGGAGTCGTCGACGTTCGCGCGCTCCTCGAAGGCTATCTGGGAGCGGCACGCCGAGCCGGTGCGACGATCCGCTGTAACGAGCGCGTCACTGCCATCGCGGCGCCCCGCGGCGAAGTGACGGAGGTCACGACCGGGACCGACCGCATCGAGACGCGTATCGTCGTCGATGCGGCGGGAGCATGGGCGGGAGAGATCGGCCGCCTCGCCGGTGCCGCCCCGGTCGGGATCGCACCCTTCCGCCGGCACATCTTTCTCGGCCGGCCGGCGGTCGGCATCGATCCCGGAGGACCGTTCGTCTGGCATTCGAACGTCGACGTCTACTTCCGTCCCGAGGGCGAAGGACTGCTGCTCAGCCCGTGCGACCAGACGCCCCACGCGGCCGCGGACCCGGAGGTCGACGGCGATTCCGAGACTTGGCTCCGGGAGAAGCTCGGCCGTGCGTTCCCCTCGCTCGCCGGCATCGAGACCACGGGCGTCCGCGCTTGCCTGCGCACGTTCGCGCCGGATGGCCGCTTCGTGATCGGTCGCGACCCGCGCGTCGAGGGCTTCGTCTGGGTGGCCGCGCTCGGCGGCCACGGCATGAGCACGAGCTACGGTGTCGGTCGACTGGCGGCCGCCGCCGTCATCGGCGAGCGGTCACCGGAGCTCGAGCGGTTCTCGCCCGCGCGATTCCCCTCCGCCGAGGACGTCAGCGCGCGGTGAGGTTCCGGTAGTACTCGCTGCCGCGCTCGAATCCGCGGCGGAACGCATCCGACTCGGCATCCGCGGGAGTTCGCGCCACGATGACGACCCGCACCTGCTCCCACGTCTTCCCCCGAGCCTCCGGGTTGAGCGACGCCTCGAAACCGCGGCGGAAGGCGGGTTCGTCGCGCGTGAAGTTACGGCCCGAGGCGCGATATCCTTCCTCTTCCGCATCCCGAGTGCCGACCCACCACTGCTCGCGCGCGGCATCGACCGACTCCGCGCCGGCCATGTCCAGCATCGCGCGGGCGCGATCCGCCTTGTCGTCCGGAACCACGGCCACGACGACGGTGCGGCCTTTCCGGAGCGCGTCTTCGTAGACGAAGATCTCGTCCTTCGGGAGCCCGATCTCGAGCTCGTCCTGGAGCTTTTTCCCGGTGGCCGCGCCGAGCAGCGCTCCGGCGGCTGCGGCGATCGCGGTGGCGAGCGTGCCGACCGCCGCCACGGCACCGACGCCGGGGATCACCAGCGTGCCGAGGGCGGTGCCGATCATGGCACCGGAGGCTCCGCCGGCGACGGCACCGATCGCCGGGCCGATGCCCGGCTGCTCCCCTTCGGTGGTCGCAACCGCCTCGGCCACCTCGGCGTCCGACGCGCCGGGCGACAGCAGGCTGATGTCCGCCTCCGGGATTCCGATCGAGCAGAGGCTCTCCCACGCGCCGAGGGCTGCCTCGCGCGATCCGAAGACTCCCGCAACCGTTTTCATCGGCGCACCTCCTGGCCGCGTTCAACACCGGACCCGCGGGCCCGTTGCTGACCGGCGGCGACCTTTCGCGGCGGGAGGGATCGTGCCACAGTCCGCCGCGCGAACGTGAAGCTCGACGCGCCGTTTCTACTGTTGCCGATCGCGTTCGCGGTCGCCGCCTGCAACGTCCGTCCGCCTGCGGTCGGTCCGGAGGAGGAAGCTCTGCGCGAGCAGCCGTGGCGCCGAGAAGTGATGGTGTGGCCGGTGCGCGGTACGATCGTCAGCCCGTACCGGGCCACCTCTCGTCCCGATCACAAGGGGGTGGATCTCGCGGCTCCTGCGGGCACGCTGGTGGTCGCGGCGCTCGGCGGACAGGCGATGTTCTCGGGAGGGGTTTCCGGATTCGGCAGCGTCGTCGCGCTGAGGCACGAGCGCGGCCTCACCACCATCTACGCTCATCTCGGAGAGACGCACGTCGGGGCCGGCGAGCCGGTGGCGAAGGGACAGGCGATCGGACGGATCGGCAGCAGCGGCTATCTGCATTACGAGATCCGCGAAGCGAAGGAGCCGATGGACCCCGCCGAGTTCTACGCATCCGTGCCGCGCGTGCAGGAAGGCGTCGCGGCCGTCCACGACGTGGAGGTCAGCGCCGAGCCGACAACCGCGGTTCCGGTGCCACCACCGCCGCCCTCTCTTGCCTCCGGGCTCGTCTTTCATCCGTTCTCCTCGACGCCGCAGCCGAGCGTCGTGCCCGAAGCGCCGACGCCGTTGCCGACGCTCGAGCCGTTGCCCGCGTCGCCATTGTCGACGCTCGAGCGTTTCCCAACGGCGGAGCCTTTCCCCACGCCGGAGCCTTTCCCCACGCCGGAGCCTTTGCCGACCGCCGAGCCTTTACCGACGGCGGCGGCGACACCTCCGCCATTGCCGGCTCTCCCCACGCCTCTACCGACACCGACGTGGCGGATGCCGCCGTCCGCTCCGCCGACTCCCGAGACACGCGCACCGTCGCCGCTTCCATTTCCGATTCCGACGCACCCGTTTCCCCCTCCTCCCCCGCGGTTTCCGACGAGCGCACCGGCACAGCCGGCCGGGGCGTCGACCGGGACGATCTCCAGGCTGCCGGACGCTGACGACGCGCATCCGCAGGCGCGCTCGGGCGCACAGGAGAGGTCAGGCTCGCGGACGCCGGCGAGTGCGGCGCGAGGCTCCGCTCCCGAGGCGAGGTCGGGTTGGACGACCGCCGCCCTCATCGGCGCGAACGTCCTCTACGTTCCGGCGAAGCTCGCCTACGCGGCGGTCGGCGGCGTCACCGGCGGTTTCGTCCTCGTCCTTTCGCACGACCCCGACGTCGCCCGGAAGTTCTGGTCGCAGACGCTCGGCGGCGACTACCTGGTGACCGAGGAGCACCTGCACGGCGACCGGCCGCTGCGGTTCATCGGCCGGCCAGACGAGCTGTGATCACCCTACGTTGCCAGAGTCCTCGCCCGCGGTTACTCTCCGACCTTCACTCGAAGTCGTGGAGGGAGGCGGATGGCCCGGACCCAGCAAGCGCGGTCAAGCGAAGGCGCGACCCACACGGACGAGCTCCTTCGCTTCGCGATCGAGCGCGCCACGAATGGTGAGCCCCGGCCGACGATCGTGGAAGACGTCGCCCGCGGCCTGGCGCTGCCACAGAAGACGATCCCCTCCAAGTACTTCTACGACGAGCGCGGCTCCCGGCTCTTCGACGCCATCTGCGAGCTCGGCGAATACTACCTGACGCGGACGGAGCAGGCCCTGCTCGATCGCTTCGCGGGCGACTTGATCTCGGCCGCCGAGCCGACGGACCTGATCGAGCTCGGCAGCGGCATGTCGCGAAAGACGCGCACGCTGCTCGATGCGGCCGAGCAGGCGGGTCTCGAGCTCTGCTACCACCCCTTCGACGTCTGCGAGGAGGCGCTCCGCGAGAGCGGACAGGCGCTCACGGCCGCGTATCCGCGGCTTCGGGTGCACGCGATCGTCGGCGACTACGACCTCGACCTCGAGCGGCTGCCGGACGGTGACCGGCGCCTGGTCGCGTTTCTCGGCAGCACGCTCGGCAACTTCACCCGTCCGCACGCGCGCGATTTCGTCGACCGGCTCGGCGGAGTTCTCCGCCGCGGAGAGCACTTCCTGCTCGGTGCCGACCTGGTGAAGCCGATCGAGCTGATCGAGGCCGCCTACAACGACTCGGCCGGGATCACCGCCGAGTTCAACCGCAACGTGCTCCACGTGATCAACCGCGAGCTCGATGCGAACTTCGACCCCGCCGCATTCGAGCATCTCGCGTTCTTCAACGTCGAGCAGTCGCAGATCGAGGCCTATCTGCGCTCCCGCCGGCGGCAGCGGGTGACGGTACGGAAGCTCGGCTCCTCGTTCGACTTCGGCGAGGGAGAGACGATCCACACCGAGATCAGCCGCAAATTCACCTACCAGGAGCTCGAAGAGCTGCTCGCAGGCGGCGGCTTCGAGGTGCGCCGCTGGTACACTCCGGCGGACGACTCCTTCGCGCTCGCACTGGCCGAGAAAACCGGAAACTAGGGAGCGCAACGACAATACCGATAGTGGCTCCTCCTCTCTTCCACCTCCCCCCCCGAGGGAGGCGCGCTGCGAGCTGGCGAGCAGCCTGTTCGGCCCCCGAGCTCTTCTTGCGAGGCGGAGGTCGGCGCGCAACGCCGGGAGAGGGGCGACTCGACGCCGCGGCGACCACCCCTCTCTCGCGCCTTCGGCGCGGTCTCTCCCCTCGAGGGGAGAGACGATGAGAGCGCTTCCAATCAGCGTCACACTCCATTCGTCGGAACCGGCCGCGCCGAGACGGGAAGCCCATGCGCGGTGTTCACTCGGAGTGAGGCAGCTTTCGCCGTCGGCCGATCGGCCTTGCCGCCCGACCGAGGCGAACCTATCCTGAGCTTCGTGCTTCGAACCGCCGCGGTCTTCGCCGCCCTCGCTTTCTCCTCCGCCTGTGCGGTTCCCGGTCCACGCCCCGGGCCTCATCCGGGCTCGCCGCGTGCGGAAGGCGCGTACCCCGGAGGCGCGGAGTACGACCGCGAGTACGCCCGCCTGCACTCCCTGGCGGAGGCGCGCTATCGCGAAGGTCTGGAGCGCGTGCAGCGGGTCGGACAGCGGGTGCTCGCGTCGATGAAGGATCCGCCGCGCATCCAGTTCGTCATCGTGCGCGGCGACCCGTCGATCAACGCCGGCGCCACGTTCGGACAGGTCGGGGTCACCGACGGCATGCTCAAGTTCATCCAGTCGGACGACGAGATGGCCGTGGTCCTGGCCCACGAGATCGCGCACGTCGAGCAGGGCCACGTCACCAAGGGGATGCTCAGTGGTCTCGCGCTCAACGTGCTGGCGATCGCCGTCGAGACCCAGGCACCCGGCGCCGGCCGTGCCGTCGGCGGGATCGGCCAGCTATTCCTGAATCGTTACACGCAGAGCCAGGAGCGAGAGGCGGACGAGGTCGGCCTCCGCCACGCGTACGAGGCGGGATACGATCCGCGCGCCGCGGTGGACGTGATGGAGCGCCTCGCGGTGGAGACGCCCGAGACCATGTCGGCGGAGTTCTTCTCGACGCACCCTTCCTCCGTCGAGCGCGCGATCGCGGCGCGAAAGGAAGCGGACGAGCTGCTCGCGAACGGGCCGCCGCCGCACCGGTCGGAAGTGCTCGCGCTCGAGCGACGGGCGGAGTCCTCGATCGAGAGCAGCACGCCCGAGCCTCAGGCGGAGCGGACTTCGGAAGAGCGAAGCTCCACGTTCCGCCACGACGAGCTCTCGGACGATTCGCCGTACGAGCCGAATCGGCGAACCGAGACCGAGGACGAGGCGCCGTCACCGACTTCGTCGAGCTGCCGGCGAGCGCGCAACTACCTCGAGATGGCTCGCGAGTCGGGCGATCCGCGGGAGAGGAAAGAGCTTCGACGCCGGGCTCTTCGCTTCTGCCCTGAGCTCGCCGACGCGCACGAGGCGCGTCGGCGCGTGACCGAGGATCGCGGTCCCCGCTCGGCGGACGGCGACGAGCGTGGCGACGGGTACGGCGATCGGATCGACGACACCGGCGAAGCGCCCCGGTACTGAGTCGATGAGCCCATCGCCGGGCTCGCAGCTGGAAACGCGGCTGCAGCGGATCGCGCGCGAGCTCTACCCGAAGGCGTCGCGCCGCCGCCCCGCGCTGGATGCCGAGGAATTCCTGGAATCCCGCACGGTGACCGAGAACACGCTGCGCCACGGCTTCGTACCGGACGTCAGGTGAAGCGGGCCCCTGTTCCGGCTGCCGGTCGCACCAGCCATGCGAGGACTTCCGCCGCGTTCCGGACACCGGTGACGACACCCGTCCGGCTGTCCGGCACATCCTCGGGTGGTCAGAGTTGCGGAAGCCGCCGCAG
>JAXDLK010000175.1:0-19719 GCA_034666665.1 Candidatus Binatota bacterium | reverse complement strand
GCGGCATCGACCGCTCGGGATGGGTCTTGCGGCAAGCACTCCGATACTCCTGGTCGGCGACCGTACCTTCGACTGGGGCGACCTGCGCATCGCCGCTTGGTTGTGGGGCGACTGGCAGCGCGTGGAGCGCCGGGTCGGAGAAGGCCTAGCCTGCCTGCGGTTCCTCGAGGCCGATGACAGCGAGCTCGAGCCCGCGCTGCTCGAAACGGCGGCCGCCGAGTTTCGCTATGATCGCAACCTGGTCGCCGCGGAGGAGATGACCCACTGGCTCGAGGTCCGCGGCCTCGACGTCGACGAATGGCTCGGCTTCATCGAGCGTACGGTGGGGCGGAGCGTGTACGCCGCCGACCTCGAGCGCATCGTCGCCGAGTACCCGGTGTACGAGGAAGAGATCACCGCCGCCGCCGAGTGCGAGGCCATCTGCTCCGGGATCATCCTCGAGACGGTGCGAAAGCTCGCGGCGGCCGCGGCCTTCGCCAGCCGCACCGCGACTCCACCCGCCGGTCCGACGGCGGCGCTCGACGCGGCGATCCTCGCCCGACTCGCGATCCCGGGACTCGAGCCCGATGCGGCCGTGGAGCGCGCGGAGAGAATCGCGGGGTACCGTGCCGCGTACGACGACCTCCACGCGGCCGCGGTCACTGCCGAGAACCTCGCGCGGATCGTACAGGCGAGACATCTGGTGTGGATGACGGTCGAGTGCCGGCTCGCGTCGTTCGCGACCGACGACGCCGCGCGCGAGGCGATCTTCTGCGTACGCGACGAGGGTGAGGATCTCTCCGCCGTGGCGCGGAGCGCCGGGGTGGCGGAGGAGCGATCCACGTTCGTCCTCGAGGACTTGCCGCCGGATCTCCGCGAGCGGCTGCTTTCCGCGGAACGAGGGGCACTCGTCGGGCCGGTCGAGTTCCGCGGCCGACCGACGGTCGCGATCGTGCTGGAGAAGCGGCCGCCGAGCCTCGAAGAGCCCGCGGTGCTCGCCCGCGCGAAGACCGCCGCGCTGGCGGCCGCGATCGAGCGCGAGGCGCGATCCGGCCCGCGGTTTCTCGGGGAGCTCTGAATGAGCGAAGCCGCCGCTCTCGCCGAGCTGCCGCTCGTCACCATGCTCCCGCCGGACGTGCGGGCGCTCGTGCTCGAGCGCTTCCAGCCGGTTTCATTCTCGTTCGGCACCGTGATCCTGCGCGAGGGAGAGGCGGGCGACGCGTTCTACGTGCTCGTCTCGGGGCGGGCGCGCGTGTTCAAGCGGACGGAGAACGGAGAAGAGGTCGCGCTCGGCGTACTCCGACCGGGCGAGAGCTTCGGCGAAGCGGCTCTGCTCACCAAGAGCGTACGCACGGCGAGCGTTCGCGCGAGCGGCAACTGCGAGGTCCTCCGTCTCGATCGCCAGAGCTTCGACGAGCTCGTCGCGGCCCATCCGGAGATCCGCTCGTTCCTCGAGCTCCAGGTGAAGCAACGATCGCTGGTGAACTTCTTCCGCCAGCACGCCACCTTCGCCCGCCTCCCTCCGGCGGTGACGCTCGATCTCGCGACCCGTCTCGAGCAGGTGAGCGTCGGCGCTGGCGAGCTGCTGATCCACGAAGGCGACGACGCTCGCGGCATGTTCATCGTCGAGGAGGGTCGGCTCCGCGTGTTCTCGGGAAACGGCGCCGGCCGCCGCGACGTCGCCTTTCTGCGGCGCGGCGACTTCTTCGGGGAAGCCGCGCTTCTCGGCGACGGAAAGCACTCGGTGAACGTGCAGTCGGTGTCGGCGAGTCGGCTCTTCGCTCTCCGGCGCGACGATTTCGCGGCTCTGGTCGAGCGCTCGCCCGAGTTCCGCGCCCAGATGGAGGAGCGCGCCGCGCAGGTCGACTTCCGTCGCGTCGCCAACGTCCCGCTCGATTTTGCGGCGGAGATTCTTCCCGCCGAGAGCCGCTCGCAGCCGGCGGTCAGTGACGACCAGGTCGAGGAAGGGGAGAGCGACTCGGAGAGCGCTCCGTTCGCGTCTCCCGAAGGCTTCTTCGTGCGCAAGCCGGGCCGCATCCGGCGCTTTCCGATGGTGCGGCAAGTCGACGAGATGGACTGCGGTGCGGCCGCGCTGGCGATGATTTGCCGCCACTTCGGCCGCCGCGTGAGCCTCGGACGCATTCGCCAGCTCGTGCACACGTCGATCGACGGGACGAGCCTCCGCGGCCTCTGCAGCGCGGCCACCGAGCTCGGCCTCGCCGCGCGATCGGTCAAGGCGTCGCGCGCGAACCTGTCGGCCATGCCGCTTCCCGCCATCGTCCACTGGCGAGGGGATCACTGGATCGTCCTCTACGACGCCAACGAGAAGCAGGTGCGGGTCGCCGATCCCGGTCTCGGGCGCCGCCGTCTCGCGCGGGAGGAGTTCGACCGCAACTGGAGCGGCTACGCGGCGCTCTTCGACTACACCGAGGAGTTCGGCAAGGCACCCGAGGACACGGCGGGCGCCTCGTGGCTGTGGTCGTTCTTCCGGCCGCACACCGTGAGCCTCGCGCAAGCGATCCTGCTGGCGGTCGTCGTCAGCGCGCTGCAGATGGTGCTGCCGGTCTTCACGCAGGTGATCGTCGACACGGTCCTCGTCGACCGCGACACGGGTCTGCTCCGCACCCTGATCGCCGCGATGCTGGCGCTCATCGCCTTCAGCTCGCTGGCGATGGTCCTGCAGCGATACCTGCTGAGCTTCGTCGCCTTGCACATCGATTCGGCGTCGCTCGACCTGGTGATTCGCCGGCTGCTCGCGCTGCCGATGAGCTATTTCGCGACGCGTCGCACCGGAGACATCCAGCGACGGCTCGAGGGCATCCGCGAGGTGCGCCAGTTCCTCGTCCAGCACGGCGCGAGCGGGCTGATGGCGCTGGTGCAGCTCCTCGCGGCCGTGGCCGTCATGTACGCGTACAGCGGCGTGCTGGTCGCCGCCTTCCTCGCGATGCTCCCGTTCTACGGCCTGCTGATGCTCTTCTCGTCGTGGCGCCTGCGGCCGATCTTCGAGGATCTCGAGGAATCCTCCTCGCGGTACCGCTCGTACCAGATCGACGCGATCAAGGGGATCGAGACCGTCAAGGCGATGGGCGCCGAGGGGCAGTTCCGCGAGCTGATGCTCGCGGAGTTCCTGCGCGTCGGCGACAAGCGATTCAACGCCGACTTCACCGTTCTCCTCTACGAAGGAGCGGTCGGAATCGTCTCCTTCCTCTCGACGGTGCTCTTCCTCTGGGTGGCGGCGAGCCAGGTGATGGAGGGGAAGCTCACGATCGGCGCGCTCGTCGCCTTCAGCGCTCTGCTCGCGCTGGCGAACCAGCCGATCCTCATCCTGCTCTTTCTCTGGGACAACTGGCAGAACGCCTCGGTGCTCGTGAACCGCCTCGGCGACGTCTTCTCCGCCGAGCCGGAGCAGGGCGCCGACCGCGCGCGGCTGCTGCCGGTGCCGACGCTCGAGGGCCGCATCCGCTTCGAAGGCGTGGGGTTCCGCTACGGCGGCGTCGAGGCGACTCCGATCCTCGACGGCGTGACGTTCGAGGCGATGCCCGGGAAGAGGGTGGCGATCGTCGGACGTAGCGGGTCGGGCAAGACGACCCTGATCAAGTGCCTCGCCGGTCTGCTCGAGCCGACGGAAGGAACGATCTACTACGACGGCGTCGATCTGAAGACGCTCAACTACCGCGACCTCCGCCGCCAGATCGGCTTCGTGCTGCAGGAGAACTACCTCTTCTCCGACACGATCGCGCGCAACATCGCCTTCGGCGAGAACGAGCCCGACATGGACCGGATGCTCGCCGCGGCGA
Organism: Candidatus Binatota bacterium; assembly: GCA_034666665.1. Taxonomy (GTDB): domain Bacteria; phylum Desulfobacterota; class Binatia; order JACPRU01; family JACPRU01; genus JAXDLK01. Next base: position 15,943 of record JAXDLK010000175.1, on the reverse strand, counting down.
AGACCGCCGCCGCGCACGAGTTCATCGAGCGCCTGCCGCTCGGGTACGACACCCGGATCGGCGAGTCCGGGCTGGCGCTGTCCGGCGGGCAGCGCCAGCGGGTGGCGATCGCGCGCGCCATCTATCACCAGCCGGCGGTGCTGGTCTTCGACGAGGCGACGTCGGCCCTCGACACGGAATCCGAGCGCGCCGTCAAGGAGAACCTCGACGAGCTCCTCGAGGGAAGGACGTCCTTCGTCATCGCGCACCGGCTGTCGACGATCCACGACGCCGACCTGATTCTCGTCCTCGAGAAGGGCCGCCTGGTCGAAAGCGGCGACCACGAGGCGCTGATGAAGCGGCAGGGCCTGTACTACTATCTGGTGAGCCAGCAGCTCGGGCTCTGAGCTCCGGGGATCCTGGATTGGAAGAAGCGACCGCCGCGCCGTCCGCCCCCCCGCCGTTCCTCGAAGCGGCGCCGCCGCACTGGGTGGTACGAGGGCTGGCGACGCTGCTGATCTCCTCGTTCGCGATCTCGGCCGTCTTCGCCTGGGTGATTCACGTGCCGGAGACGGTCTCGAGCCCCTTCGTGCTCGTGCCCGTCCACGGCACGGATCCGGTGCGCTCCTCGCGAGCCGGAGTCGTCACCAAGGTCGCCGTTCGCGACGCCGAGCCGGTGAAGCAGGGGGAGATGCTCTTCGTCCTCCAGTCGGCTCCGATCGGTGATCGATCGGGAGAGCTCGCGGCGATCGAGGCGGAGCTCGGCGGCGCGCGCGCGAAGATCGAGAACGCGAGCCGCGAGTACGAGAGTCAGCGCCTCGCCGACCAGTCGGAGATCGAAAGCCTGAGAAAGCGAGTGAAGGAGCTCGAGCAGATCCTCGTCCTCAAGCGACAGCAGCAGACGCTCACGAACGAGCTCCTCTCGCGGTATCAGATGCTTCGCGACAAGGGGTTCTCGAGCCCTGCGGAGTCGATCGCGCGCCAGCTCGAGGCCAGTCAGATCGCCGCGGAGCTCCGCCAGTCGGAGCTGGAGCGCACGGAGTCGCAGGGTCGTATGGAGAAGCTCCGCCACGAGATGGCGATGCGGGCGACTCGGTACGCGGAGCTCGAGCGCCGCGAGAAGGAGGCCGAGGCCAAGGCGGGGATCCGCGTGGCGACCTTGCGGTCCGAGCTCGGCACCAAGGGACGGAGCGATCTCGAGGTCGTCGCTCCGTGCTCGGGTGTCGTGCTGCGCTCCCGCGTGAAGGCGCCGGGGGCGGTGGTCGCGGAGGGCGCGCTGCTGTCCGAGATCGCCTGCTCCGGCGAGGCGCTGGAGGCCGAGCTCGAGGTCCCGCCGTCGGGAGCGGGGCGGTTGAAGCCCGGGCAGGTGGTGAAGCTCCTCTACGACGCGTTTCCCTATCAGCGCTACGGCGTTCGCTACGGAAAGCTCCGCTGGGTGAGCCCCGCGGCGATCCGGCATTCGAAGCGCACGGCCTTCCGCGCGCTCGTCGATCCCGACGACGAGGGCATCTGGATCGACGGCGAGCAGCGGCCGTTCCTGCCCGGCATGGGCGGAAGCGCGCGCATCGTCATCGGTCGCCGATCGCTCCTGTCGTACGCGTTCGGCCCGATCCGCCAGCTCCGCGAGAGCCTCGCCGCCGGCCCTGCCCCCCGATGAGGGGACGCTGCTGAATTTGCGGAATTGGCCGCGCTGCGTCAAAGTCGAATTCCGCGAATTCAGCAGCGTCCCCTCGGTCGAGCGTCCCCTCAGTCGAGGGGTCGGGCGATCGCTCTTTCGAGCATCGCCCGGGCGATCCGGTGAGCCGCGAGCGCCTGGACGCTGGCGATCTCGGCCGCGGTCCGTCCCGAATGGGCATCGCTCACCTCGAGCACCGAGCCGATCCCTTCTCCGTACCGGCCGCGCGCGAGATCCAGGTTCTTCCGCGCCACCTCGAGCACCTGGGCGCTCTCCGTCGCGCTGCTGGCGGCGGCGTCGAGCTCGATGAAGCTTTCCCGCACCTGAAGCTCGATCTCCTGCCGCAGACGCTTCAGGCGCGCGCGGGTGGCAGCGAGGACCGCCCGTTCTTCACCGAGCCGCGCGCCCGTCTCGAAGGAGTCGAAGAGCGGCAGCGTCGCGCCGACGCCGAGGCTCCAACCGTCGGCCAGCGGGAACTTGCGGCCGGTGAATCCGTAGCTCGCCTCTCCGGCGACGAACGGCAGGAAGTCCTTGACGATCGCACCGGCCCGTCGCTCCTCGGCGCGCACTTTCTCCTCGAGACCGCGGATCTCGGGTCGGCCGGAGAGAGCTGCCGCCAGCATCTCGTCGAGCCGGAGCGCGATCGGCCGGAGCGACAGGTCGGGATCGAGCCGTCCGTCGACGGGTGACTCGACGCCCATCGCCGTGCGCAGGCGCTCGCGAGCGAGGGCGACCTGTCGCCGGGCGCCGATCACCGCGAGCCGGGAGAGTCCCGCGCGCACCTTCGCCTGGGTCACGTCGTACTGAGGCGCCAGGCCCGACTCCTGGCGCGCGACCGACTCGCCGGTGACCGCGTCTTCCTGGCCGAGCGACTCCTCGCGCGCCCGGAGCTGCGCTTCGGCCGACACGGCCTCGAAGAACGCTCGCCGCACGGTCACCGTGACGTCGGCGCGCGCATTCTCCACGTCGGCGGCGGCCGCGGCGCGGTCTGCGTTCGCCGAGCGGATCTGGTCGAGCGTCTTGCCGAAGTCGAAGACCGTCTGCCGGGCGGTGAAGGTCGACTCGTGAAAGTCGAAGCGCTGCGAAGACTGCTCGGTCGTGGTCCCGTCGCCGTTCAAGTCGACGCCGCGGACCACGGACTCGACGGGAACGTCGAGGTGGGTGAACGTCTGCCGGAACGAGCCGCGCGGCAGATAGCCGGTCCATGCCTGCCGGACCCGGCTCGCGGCGCCGCCGAGGTCGGCGGCCGCGGCTTCGAGAATCGGATGCCGCTCGAGCGCGATGCGTACGCAGTCCTCGGCACCGAGGACCGGGGAGCCATTCTCGTCGCCCGCTGCCGCGGCGCCCCCGAGGCAGGAGATCACCAGTAGCGCGCAGAGGCCGATCGCCCGAATCGAACGGCCGGCTCCACGCCCGCGCCGGGGATGCGCCGACGCAGTCGCCGGGGTTCCGCCCGCTTCTCGCACGTGCGGGGGTCGTCGAAACGATCGAAGGCCGGCCGTCAGCGCCGCGGCTTCGCCGGCGGGTGCGGTGGTTCCGCGGGCGGCGGCGGGATCTCCGCCTCCACCGTCTCGCCGAAGACTCGAGTCGCGGACCCGCCCTTCGGATCCCGCCGCGGCGCGAGATCCTCGAGACGAATGACACGCTTCCGAGATCGGGACGGCTTGGCCTTCATGCCTCCCCCGGGGACAACTCTGCCGATCGTAGCAGAGCAATGGGTGTGCCGAAGGCTCCGGGGACGTCGTCGCTCTACCGGCCGGCGTCAGCGAAGCTTGCGATCGAGCGTGGAGCGCGAGACCCCGAGGATCCGGGCGGTCTGTCGCTTGTTGCCGCCGGCATGCCTGAGGACCTCGTCGACGTGCCGGCGGACGACGGTGTCGAGCCGCAGGTCTCGGGCGGCTTCGCGCACGGCGCCGCTCCGGCCGGCGGCGATGCCGGGGCTCGCCAGCCGGATGGCGTCGGCCGTGACGATCGGAGGCGTGGTCACGCTGACTGCCGCCTGGATGACGCGGTCGAGCTCGCGGAGGTTTCCCGGCCACGAGTAGCCGAAGACGAGATCCGCCGCTTCGTGGTCGAGACCTTCGATCTCGATTCCACAGTGCACGGCCGCGTCGCGGATCTTGGAGGCGATCAGCGCCGGAAGGTCCGCCCGTCGCTCGCGAAGCGGCGGGATCGTCACGGTGAGGCCGCTCAGGCGGTAGAAGAGATCCTTGCGGAAGCCGCTGCCCGATAGGAACTCCGCGACGGTGACGTGCGTCGCGGTCAGAAGCCGCACGTTCGCGCTTCGCAGCCGCTCGCCGCCGAGGCGCTCGAATTCCCCCTGCTCGACGGCGCGCAGGATCTTCGCCTGTGCCGGGAGGCTCATGTCGGCGATCTCGTCGATGAAGAGCGTGCCGCCGTCGGCGAGCTCGAACTTTCCCTTGACCAGGCGGTCGGCTCCGGTGAAGGCGCCGCGCTCGTGGCCGAACAGCTGGCTGTCGAGCAGCGATTCGCTGAGCGCCGCCGCGTTGAACGCCACGAACGGCAGGTTCGCGCGGACGGAGCTGTTGTGGATGGCCCGCGCGAGCAGGCTCTTTCCGGTGCCGGTCTCGCCGAGGATCAGGATGGGCAGGTCCGTGCGCGCCGCCACGCGCGCGAGATCGAGGCACCGCGCCATGGCGCGCTCGTCGCTGCGAAAATCGTCGAGCGTGAAGCTGGGACGATCCCAGCCGACGGGCGAGCTTTCGGCGGACATCGGTGAGCTCTTCTCCGATGTCGCGTTCCTCACGGAGACGCTCATCGCCATTCGACGTACGAGAACGGGCCGCCCATTACAAGCAAACGGCATCGGATCGATGCCAGCGTTGCCTCGATTCGAGTCCACGGAGACGTCGAAACGTGCGCCGTTCGTTCGTCCGGACGTCTGGCACGGCACGAGCAAGCGAGGAGGATCCCCGACTCCGGTCGGGGAACGCGAATCCGTATGAGAAGCAGTCGCCAGGGACCGATTTCGCGGGCGATGCCCGTTCACTCCAAGTTCGAATGGCTCGGCGCCGTGATCGACACGAAGCGAAGCCACGAGCGCCTCGCCAGCGGGCTCGAGTTCCTCTGGCTCGAGATCACCTCGAAGTGCAATCTCGTGTGCGTCCACTGCTATACGAGCTCCACGCCGCACCTCCCTCTGTTCGGCGCGATGACCATGGCGGATTGGCGCCGCGTGCTCGAGGATGGCCGGGCACTCGGCTGCGAACGTGTCGAGTTCATCGGCGGCGAGCCGACGCTGCACCCCGGCCTGCCCGACCTCCTCGATCACGCGGGGACGCTCGGGTATCCCTTCATCGAGCTCTACACGAACGGAACGGTGATGACCGAAGAGCTCCTCGCCGCGCTCGTGCGAAATCGCGTGGGGATCGAGTTCTCCATCTACGGCGACCGCTCGAAGGAGCACGATGCCGTCACTCTGCGCGCCGGGAGCTTCCGGAAGACGCTCGCCAACGTGAAGCGCGCGATCCGCGCCGGCGTCCCGGTGAAGGCCGGCTTCATCAAGACGGGCGCCAACGATCGGCGATACGAGGCGACCGAGCGTCTCCTGGAGCGGCTCGGCGTCTACGTGTCGTGGAATCGCGTGGCGCCCACCGGCCGAGGGGCTGATCTCACGCCCGGCCCCGAGCGCCTCTGCGGGCAATGCTGGCGCGGGCGGCTGGCGATCGACGCGCAGGGGACGGCGTTTCCGTGCGTCTTCGCCCGGTCGATGCCGATGGGCAACGTCAGGCGAGATGGCCTTCGAGCGGTGGTGAGCGGCGACTCGCTCGCAGCGTTCCGCGGCGAGCAGTTTCGCTCCGAGCTCGAGCGCACCGAACGCGCGAAGCGGGCACGCCAGGCCGCGCAGCCGAGAGCGTCCGCTTGAGGCGCGGTCCGAGCGGGCGAGGACCATCCTGCGCCCGCGAGCTCTTCTGCGAGCGCGTGCGGAGCGGGGGGTGACTACGGGGCCGCGGCGGTCTGCGTCTCGGCCGCGGGCGGGCGGGGGAGATACCGCCCTCCGCGACGCGGCAGCCGCCGGGGGACGCGAATTCGCAGCGCCGATCCGTCGGCGGCCATGCCGAACGTCGCGGGCGAGATCGCTTCCGGAGGCGGCCCGAGAGCGGCGGGATGATCGCGCCACGAGACGGCGCCGCCTTCGAGGCGAATCTCGATCTCGTCCCCCACGCGACGCGAGCACCTGCGGAGGAGCCCCCACCACTCCGCCACGATGCGCTCCGGCGGCGTGTAGGTCTCGAGCGGAAGAGCGAGCGCCAGGTGTTTTCCCCCTTCCTCGTACACGAGGTCGGAGCGAAGCAGCCGGAGAAGGCTCCGTTGGACGCTCTGGGTCGAGGCGCCGGGGAGATGCTCGGCGACCGTCGCGGCGCTTCGTGCAGGATCCAGCAACCGATACACGTCGTAGTCGAGGCCCGAGAGGACCGTGACGAAGCTCGCGGTGTCGGGCCGCAAATCGAACACGACGAGCCGCCGGCCGGCGTCGACCGAGAAGAGATCGCTCCGCTTCGCGTGCCGCAGCCACCGCAGGGCGGCTCGCTCGAGCCGCGGGATCGCCCGCCGAGCGGTCCAGGGCTCCGCATAGTCGTGGTCGAAGGTGTAGGCGAGGTTCCGCAGGACGTCTTCGGCGAAGGGATACACCTGCCGGTAGGCCGCCGCCGGTCGCACGTTCGTGAAGCCGAGGCTCTCCGGCCGGTCGAAGTTCGGGCTGAAGCGGTGGACGCGCAAGGGCCCGGTCCCGAGCGGCGCGGGAAGGTGCGCGAGCAACGGCATCGCGCGCGCCATCTGCCGGTACTCCCGTTCGGACTCGCCGGGGAAGCCGTAGATCACGAACCAGATGGGCCGGAGGCCGAGCTCCTTCGACCACTTGAGGAGCTGTACGTTCTGCATCCCGGTGACGCCCTTGCGCATCCGCCGCAGCACCTCGCTGCTCAACGACTCGACGCCGGGCTGGAACCTGAGGACGCCGGCGTCCCGCATCGCGCGGAGCTGCTCCTTCTTCAGGTTCGATTTCGTCTCGTAGAAGAGCTCGGTGCCGAGGCGCCTTCGCGCGAGCTCGGGCAGCACGTCGCCGAAGTAACGCATGTCGAGGATGTTGTCCGCGGCCTGCAGCATGAGTCCCGGGTGCCGGCTCGACAGCTCGACGATCTCCGCGATCGCGCGCTCCGGCGACTTGCTACGAAACGCCATCGCCCCGCCGTTCAGGCCGCAGAACGTGCAGTGGAGCTTCTCGCCCCACCAGCACCCGCGCGACGTCTCGAAGAGGAGCTGCGGGGGCAGTGGGGAGCCGATTCGCGAATAGTCTTCGAGATAATCTTCGTATTGCGGCACCGGCAAGGCGTCCATGGATGCGATCCGCCGAGCGTGCCCCGCGTCCTCGCCGCGCTCCGCACGCGCGGCCGTCCACACGCCGGGCAGGTCGTCGACCGAGCGGCCGGCATGTGCGCGCTCGACGAGGTCGACGATCACCTCGTCGCCTTCACCGGAAACCACGGCGTCGAGGAACGGGAACTGACGGGCCGTCTCCATTCCCATGACGCCTTCGCAGTTCGGCCCGCCGATCGCGACGAACGTTTCCGGCCGGAGCTCCTTGATCCTGCGGGCGAGGGCGAGCGCCGCGACGTGTTGCTGGACCACGCTCGTGAAGCCGACGAACGCGGGCTCGCGCGCGACGATCTCCGCCGCCCATTCGTCGATCGCCGATCGCGCGGCGCGCTGGGCGGCGCGGAGCGCGCGGATGCGGGTGACCCCGTAGCTCGGCTCGAGGAACTCGCGGGCGTACGAACCGGAATCGGGTGCCGAGTCGCGAAACAGCGCCGGCGAGAAGATCCAGTCCCCGAGGAGAAGCGTCTGCTCGGACCCCTCGGCGATCTCGTCGTACAGCTCGCATCCGATCCGCCCGGCGAAGCGGAGGTTCAGGTAGAGAATGCGCGCGGGAACGTCGCGGCGAGCGAGCGCCGCCCGTAAGAGGCTCAGTCCGAGCGAGGATCGGACGGTGGCCGCGAACGGGGCGGTGACGAGGAGGACTTCCTTCACGAGGAGGATACGAGCAACAACCGCGCCGACCGGAGTCCGCTGGTGGTACGCCACGCGCCCCGTCCGTGGTCGCGCCGAAGGCCGCACCTCCGATCCCGCTGGACTCGAATCGACACCATCGAAGTCGAAGCGCAGCGCGCCGCGGCGTCCTGGCGCGGCAATTCGTCGTTTCCGTGCGCCCGTTCGAGTGGCACGAATCTCGCTCCATGATTCGCCGAGACTGAGAGGCCGACACGGGCCTGTAAGGAGACGGAGAATGCCGACGAAGAAGACGACGAGCTCACGAGGCGGTGCGAAGCCCAAGACGCAGAGTGGCAAGGCGGATCGCGCGAAGAAGCTTCGCGACCTCGACCTCAAGGGCAAGAAGGCAGGGAAGGTCACCGGCGGCGCGAAGCCGCAGCCGCTCTACGGCTGCATTCCGTGAACGAGTCCGGCACGCGGAAGCGCCGCCCGCGCCTCCGCGAACGGACGGTCTACGCCGTCTGGGAGCTCACGCTCCGCTGTAATCTCCTGTGCATTCACTGCGGCTCGCGGGCTGGCAAGGCCCGCGAGCGCGAGCTCGACACCTCGGAGGCCCTCGATCTCGTCCGTCAGTTGGGCGAGGTCGGGGTCGACGAGATCACGCTGATCGGCGGTGAGGCGTACCTCCGTCGCGATTGGTTCGAGATCGCGCAGGCGATCGCTGCCCGCGGCATGGTGTGCACCATGACGACGGGCGGGTACGGGCTGTCCCCGGCCCTCGCTCGGCGCATCTACGATGCCGGCATCCACACGGTGTCGGTCTCGATCGACGGGATGGAGGAGAGCCACGACCGGCAGCGGGGGCGCGCCGGCTCGTGGCGGGCGTGTCTCCGCGCGCTCGAGCTGCTGCACGAAGCCGGCGTGCAAACCGGCTGCAACACGCAGGTGAACCGGCTGTCGGCGCCCGACCTTCCTGCCCTCGCCGATCTCCTTTGTGCCACGGACATCGTGGGATGGCAGGTCCAGTTCACGAATCCGATGGGGAACGCGGTCGACAACTCGTGGCTGATCCTGCAGCCGGCGGAGCTTCTCGACGTGTACCCGGTGATCGCCGGCCTCGCGAAGCGCATCCGCAAGGCGGGAATTCGTATGGCCGCGGGAAGCAACCTCTATTATTACGGCCCGTTCGCGAAGACGATCCTTCAGGAGCGTCTCGGCCGGAGCGGCCGGTACGAAGGATGTCTCGCCGGCATCCAGGTGATCGGCATCGAGGCGGACGGGAAGATCAAGGGCGATCCGTCGCTGCCGACCAGCCGCTACGTCGGTGGCAACATCCGCGAGCAGACGCTCCCGGAGATCCTGATGACGGACGAGCTCACGTTCAATCTGGCCGACGATCCCGGCCTGTGGGGCTTCTGTGGCACCTGCAAGCACGCGAGCGCCTGCCGCGGCGGCTGCGCGTGGACGGCGGACGTCTTCTTCGGACGCCGGGGCAACAACCCCTACTGTCACCACCGAGCGCTGACGCTGGCGCGCCGAGGGCTCCGCGAGCGCGTCGTCAAGGTGCGCGAGGCCTCACCCGACCCGTTTGCCCACGGAGAGTTCGCGATCGTCGAGGAGCCGCTCGACGCGCCGTGGCCGGACGGCGATTCGCATCACCTGACGAGGGAGAGAATGCGATCGCCGCTGACCGCGGCGGATGCGCGCGGGGCGGCGGCGCGGGCGACCGGCTGAGCCTCGGCGAATCGCTGCCGCCTCGAGGGGGCGAAGAGATGCCGCGGCAAGCACGGCGAGCCGCGATGGCCGCCGGGAGTCTGCCCTCCCGCTGACGGAACGGGCAGGCAACCCTCGGGCGTCGCGAGCTGCCGCAGGCTTCCGACGCGCGGACGTCTTCAGCGGCCAAGACGCCGGTCCGGGTTGCGGTGCCGAGCGATCGCTGATGAGGTCGCACGGCGCACGACCGAGTTTGAAGCTCGACGGATCGAATGGTGGCAATCGACTTCGACGACCTCGTCCTCTCGGTGCAGCGCGCGATCGACCGTCTCGTTCGTCGACTGCGGCGAGGCACCGCGCCCGAGATCACGCGGCGGCGGCTCTTGATCGTGCAGATCGACGGGCTCTCGCGTGCCGTCCTCGAGCAAGGATTGACGTCGGGGTACCTGCCGTTCCTCCGGCGGCTGCTGCGGCGTCACGGCTACACCCTGCAGCCGATGACGGTCGGCGTGCCGACGTCGACGCCCGCGTTCCAGATGGCGACGATGTACGGCGTCCGCCCGGACATTCCGGGATTCCACTACTTCGACCGGGGGCGACAGTCCGACGTGCACTTTCCGCGGCGCGGGCATGCGGCGACCGTCGAAGCCGAGCAGGCGGCCGGGCGGCACGGGATCCTCGAAGGCGGCAGCGCCTACGGATGCGTCTTCACCGGAGGCGCCGAGAACAATCTCTTCACCTTCGCGAGCCTCACGCGTCCGAGCGGCAGGGGGGTGCTGGCCGCGCTCTCGCCGCTCGTGGTGCTCGTGTGGGTATTCCTGAAGAGCCTCGTGCGTACGGTCGCGGAGCTGACGCGAGCGGCACCGCGCTTCGCGACGCGAAGCGCGAACGACCGGCAGGGCTGGCGCTGGTTCATGATCAAGGTCGGATTTTCGATCTGGATGCGCGAGCTCTTCACGATGGCCGCGTCGCGGGATCTCTATGCGGGTGTGCCCGCGCTGTACGTCAACTTCATCGACTACGACGAGGCATCCCACAACTTCGGACCGCGCAGTCGGCCGGCGCTGATCACCTTGCGGCGCGTCGACCGTGCGATCCGCCAGCTCTGGCGCGTGATGCGGCGCATCCCCGAGCACCAGTACGACCTCTACGTTCTCGCGGACCATGGCCAGGTCGCCTGCAGGGCGTACCGTGACGTCAGCGGCGGCCTGCGGTTCGAGCGCTGGATCTTCGACGAGCTCCTGGAGCCGACCGCGCTGCCGCCGCCCGAAGGCGCGCGCTCCGGGCTGGTGCGCGGGATCCGCGAGCGCCGTCAGGAAGCTCCGGAGCTGTTCCAGCATTACCTGAACTACGCCGACGAGGATTTCGTCCGCTGCGAAGATCCCGAAGCGCACGAGCAGGACGGCGTCCGCGTGATCTCCGCCGGCCCGAACGCATTCCTGTACGTGCTCGGCCGCGAGCAGCCGATGGACATCGACGCTCTCGATGGTCGCTTTCCGGGAGTCGCGGAGAAGCTGTCGCGGAGCACCGGTGTCGGTCTCGTGCTCGCGCGCTCCGCGAACGGTCCCGTCTGCTTCTGGCGGGGCACGCGATATGCGCTGGCCGATTCCGCGGGCGGGCCGTTCGCGGGGAGAGCCGACGCCTCGACGGTTGCGAAGGCGATGACCGATCTGATGGCCATGCCGAGCGCCGGCGACCTCGTCATCTACGGCATCGATTCGCCCGAAGGCAACGTCTCCTTCATCCCCGAGGTGGGCTGCCACGCCGGCCCGTCACATGACGAGATGCACACCTTCATCCTCCGTCCGGCCAACGTCGTGCTGCCTTCGCCGATTCACGATCCGGTCCAGCTGTACGATCACTTCATCGGTTACCGCGTGCCCGATCCCGCGACTTGAGGAGGCGTGATGGGAAGCCGGCCGACGGCTGCTACGAAGATCGAGGTGCTCGCCAACGTCGACGTCGACGATCTGGAGAAGGCGATCGACTTCTACCGGGACGCCCTCGGTCTGCGTCTCGGCCGTCGGCTCGGCGACGGGGTCGCGGAGATGCTCGGCGGCTCCTCGGCGATCTACCTCCTGCGGAAGGCGCCCGGGAGCGCCGCCTGCGCCGGCGCGGCAGGCCGCGACTACCGCCGTCACTGGACTCCGGTCCATCTCGATTTCGTCGTCGAAGACGTGGACGCCGCGGTTCGCCGAGCACGGTCGGCAGGGGCGCGTGTCGAGTCGGAGGTCGAGACCTTTGCCTGGGGACAGCTCGCGCTCCTCAGCGACCCGTTCGGCCACGGTTTCTGTCTGCTTCGATTCGTCGGCCGTGGCTACGACGAGATCGCAGTCGCACCCCGTGAGACGTGACCGGCGAAGGGCCGTCGGGCCAGGCGGCGATTCCCACCGCGGCGTCGTGCGTCGACGGCCCTCCGGCGAGGCTCCGTCCATCGCGACCCGGCCGGAGTTCTGACAAGTAGGGTGACGGCGTTCGACGATGCCGCCCGAACTCACCTCACCGCCACGAACCATCTTCATCGTCACCGGAGACGTTTCCGGCGATCAGAGCGCCGGCCGCCTCGCGGCGGCGATCCGCGCGGTCGCCCCGGACGTGCGTCTCGTCGGCGTCGGCGGACCGGAGATGTCGGCTGCCGGCGTCTCGGTGGTCGAACGATCGAGCCAGCTGTCGTTCGTCGGACTGCTCGCGGGACTCCGCAAGGTCCGCGTGATCCACGAATCGTATCGGCGCGTCCAGCGTCTGGTAGCCGCGGAGCCTCCGGACGTCGTCGTGTTGATCGACGGCGAGTTCGTGACGATGCCGTTCGCGCGCTGGCTCCGCGCCCGGGGGATCCCGGCGGTGTTCTTCTTTCCGCCGCAGTTCTGGGTCCTCGGCCGCTACCGGATGCGCCGTCTCGTACCGCTCGCGCAGAAGGTGCTCTCCGCGTTCTCGGAAGAGGCGAAGCTCTATCGTGCTCTGGGGGCGGACGCTCACTGGGTCGGTCATCCGCTTCGCGACCTGGTGCGGGTTCCCGCCACGGCGGACAGCGAGCTTCGGGAGCTCGGCCTCGATCCGGCGCGGCCCGTGGTCGCGATCCTGCCGGGAAGCCGCGCGGGGGAAGTCAGGCGTCTCGCGCGCCGGTTTCTCGCCGCGGCGCGCCTGCTCGAGCTTCGCGATCCGACCCTCCAGTTCGCGATCCCGCTCGCTGACGAAGGCCTCCGCGGCGACATCGAAAAGGCCGTCCGCGAAAGCCACGTCAGCAAGGCGGTCGTGTACGTTCCCCGGTCGTATGCAGTCCTCGGACGTGCGCGGATCGCCATCCAGAAATCCGGCACCGGAACGCTGGAGACCGCGCTTCTCGGCGTCCCGGCGGTCGTCGCCTACCGCCTCAACCTGCTCGAGTACCTCGTCGGGTGGTACGTCCTCATGGAAGGCGACTTCATCGGCATGGTGAACATCCTGCTCGGAGAGATGATCCAGCCGGAGCTCGTGCAGGGCGACGTCACCGCCGAGCGGGTCGCCGCCGAGGCCTGGTCGCTCCTGACGGACGAACGCCGCCGTGCCCACATCCGTTCGCGGCTCGCCGACCTCAAGCCGGCTCTCGGCCCCGGCGGGGCGATCGAGTACGCGGCCCGGCAGGTTCTCGCGATGCTACCGGGCGGCGAGGCCGAGGATCACCCCGGCGGAGCGGCGGGTTTGCGCCAGAGCGACGCAAGCCACGGTTGCTGAGGTCGTGGCATTCCGGGCGGCCGGTAGTAGTGGGTGATCTCGCCGAATCCCGCCGCGGTCAGGAGCTCACGCCACCGTTCGAGATCGTAGTAGGCGCCGTAGCGGTTGCCGCTCCAGCCTTCCTCGTTGTCGCCGCGCGGGTTCGAGCTGAAGAGCACTCCACCCGGCTTCAGCGTCGCCGCCAGCTCCCGGAGCACGCGCGGCAACTCCTGGCTCGGGACGTGGAACAGCACCGCATTCGCGAAGACGCCGTCGAAGCGTCCGGGAGGAAGATCGAGCCGCAGGAAGTCCTGGTGCCAGACCTCGCAGCCGCTGTGCTCGCGCGCGAGCTCGACGAAACGTTCGGCGCCGTCGAGTCCCGTCACCTCGTGCCCGAGCGCGGCGAACGCCCGCAGATCGCGGCCCGGCCCGCAGCCGAGATCCAGGATGCGGTACGGTCCCTTGCCGCCGAGCTGCTCGAGCAGCGCGCTCCGATTCTGAGTGACGTCGTGATCGCGCGTCCCCTCCCAGAAGCTTTCCGCGTTCCGGTCGTAGTGTTCGAGCGTCACGGAGGAGATCCGCGTGAGCTCTTCCGGTGAAAGGCGCGTGACGTCCGGTGTTCGCATGCTCGCCGGTCTGGTCCCCTCGCCGCGGACCGCGGGCTAGAATTCCGACCGGTGCCGCTCCTCGACGCGCGAGATCTTTCCAAGACCTACGGCCCCCAGCAAGTGCTCGCCGGCGTGTCGGTGTCGATCGAGGCGGGTGAGCGCGTCGGGCTCGTCGGTGCGAACGGCTCCGGAAAGTCGACGCTCGGGCGGCTGCTCGCGGGCGATGATGCTCCGGATGGCGGCATCCTCGCCGTGCAACGGGGCGCGCGGGTCGCGCTTCTGTCGCAGAACCCGACGCTCGATCCCGAACGTACCGCTCTCGACGAGGCACTCGCCGGTCTCGTCGAATGGGCGGATGCGAAGCGCCGCTTCGACGAGGCGAGCGCCCGGGTGGCGGCGGGTGATGGACGCCAGCAGGTGGATCTCGAGCGTGCGGCCGCGGACATCGAGCGGACCGGAGGCTGGGATCCGCGCCATCGCGCGGAAGCGGTGCTCGAACGACTCGGCGTTCGCGATCCCGGAGCTCGGGTGGGAACCCTCAGCGGGGGCGAGCGCCGGCGCGTCGCGCTCGCCCGGACGCTCGTCGCCGAGCCGGACCTCGCGGTGCTCGACGAGCCGACGAACCATCTCGACGTGGACGCGATCGAGTGGCTGGAGCGCCATCTCGTGGGGAGCTTCCGGGGCGCCGTCGTCCTGATCACGCACGATCGCGCGCTCCTGAACGCGGTCGTCGCCCGCACGTGGGAGCTCGAGGGCGGACGCCTGTACTCGTACGCGGGAGGCTGGGAAGCGTACCTCGAGGGCAAGGCCGAACGGCTGGCGCACGAGGAGCGCACGGAGGCGAACCGCCGGAACCTCCTCCGCCGTGAGCTCGAGTGGCTGCGGCGGCAGCCGAAGGCGAGAACCGGAAAGTCGAAGTCGCGGATCGCGCGCGCGGAGGCGGCGCTCGCCGCCGGCCCGGCTCCCCCCGCCGGCGGCGTCGAGCTCTCGATCGAATCCGCTCGCACCGGCAAGCGCATCCTCGAGCTCCAGCGCCTTCGTCTGGAAGTCGCCGGCCGGACGCTCGTCGAGGGCCTCGATCTCACGGTCGTCGCAGGCGAGAGGCTCGGCATCGTCGGCCCCAACGGCTGCGGCAAGACGACTCTCCTGAGGGCCGTCTGCGGTGACCTCGCGCCGGCGGGTGGAAACGTCCTGCTCGGTGGCACCGTCGCGATCGGTTATCTCAGCCAGGAGCGCGACGATCTCGATCCGCGACGGAGCGTGCTCGAGAACCTCGAAGGCGGTCAGGCGGTGGAAGCACGGGGGTACCTCACCCGGTTCGGCTTTCGGCCGTCGCAGATCCATCAGCCGGTGAGCTCGCTCTCGGGGGGCGAGCGGGCACGGGTGGCGCTCGCGAAGCTACTGCAGCGAAGCGCCAACCTCCTCGTCCTCGACGAGCCCACGAACGACCTCGACGTCGGCACCCTCGGCGCGCTCGAGGAGCTGCTCGTCGAGCTCGAGGGCACGGCGCTCGTCGTCACGCACGATCGCTGGTTCCTCGACCGCGTGGCGACGGCGATCCTCGCGTTCGAGGGCGGTGGCCGCGTCGTCCGTCACGCCGGTGGTTACAGCGAATGGCGCGAGAGGCGAGTCGTCGGTGCAGGAGTGGACGCGGCTTCGCCGCCGACGCGAGCCGCGCTCGGAAACGAGCGGCCGAAGCCTCCCCGGCGGACGCTCACCTACGCCGAGCGACGTGAGCTCGAGCGCATCGTCGGTGAGGTGGATGCCGCCGAAGAGCGCGTCGCGCGGCTCGAGGCGGAGCTCGCCGACCCGGCGCTCTATCAGACCGGCGGCGCCGACGTGGCGCGGCGAGTGAGCGAGCTGTCGGAGGCGCGCGCCGTGGCCGCGCGCCTGACGGCGCGCTGGGAGGAGCTGGCGCTCCGCGAGGAGCGCTCCTCCCGCGACGAATCAGCCCCGAAGACGCGCGATGCGGAATGAGGCGAGACCGGGGAGGGTACGACGCGTTAAAGGCGGGATGGAGGTGAGAGAATGCTGAAACCCGGAGACGCGGCCCCCGATTTCACCGTCAAGACGCACGAGGGCAAGAGCATCTCGCTCGCGGACCTTCGCGGCCGAAAGGTGCTTCTCTGGTTCTATCCGAGAGCCGACACCCCTGGCTGAACGCTCGAAGGCAAGGGGCTCCGTGATCGAGCCTCCGAGTTCGAGAAAAAGAACTGCGTCATCCTCGGTGCGAGCTTCGACGACGTGAAGGACAACGCCGCCTTCGCGC
>JAXDLK010000174.1:0-11887 GCA_034666665.1 Candidatus Binatota bacterium | reverse complement strand
CAGGACACGGGCCTGATCCTCGGCGTGTCCGAGGCGGACCAGTCCGTCTCTTTCCCGGCGATGGCCGCGCGGCAGCAGGCGCTCGCCGCCGTCGTGCTCCGCGATCCCGCGGTGCAGAGCCTCTCCTCGTTCATCGGCGTCGACGGGACCAACACGACGCTCGCCAACGGCCGCATGCTGATCGACCTGAAGCCTCTCGGCGAGCGGCGCATCGACGCCAGCGCGGTGATCCGCCGTCTCCAGCCGGAGCTCGCCGCCGTGTCGGGCGTCACGCTCTACATGCAGCCGGTCCAGGACCTGACGATCGAGGACCGCGTGAGCCGGACCCAGTACCAGTACACGCTCGAAGACCCGGACGCCGGTGAGCTGAACGTCTGGGCGCGGCGGATGGTGGCGAAGCTGCGGACGCTGCCGGCGCTCCGCGACGTCGCGAGCGACCAGCTGGACGGCGGCCTCCAGACCGCGCTCGTCATCGACCGGGACACCGCATCGCGCCTCGGCGTCACGCCGGCGGTGATCGACCAGACGCTCTACGACGCGTTCGGCCAGCGGCAGGTCTCGATCCTGTTCACGCAGCTGAACCAGTACCACGTCGTGCTCGAGGTGATGCCCGAGTTCCGGCAGACGCCGGCGCAGCTGGACGACCTGTTTCTCCGCACCGGCGACGGCGGCTCGATCCCGCTCGCGGCGTTCTCGCACGTGCAGACGGGCACGACCCCGCTCGCCGTGAACCACCAAGGGCAGTTCCCCGTCGTGACGCTCTCGTTCAACGTCGCACCAGGCGCGGCGCTCGGCGACGCCGTCGCGGCGATCGACGAGGCCGAGCGCGAGATCGCGCTCCCCGCGAGCATCCAGGGCGCGTTCCAGGGGACGGCGCAGGCGTTTCGCACCTCGCTCGCGAACGAGCCGATCCTGATCCTCGCGGCGCTGGTCACCGTCTACATCGTGCTCGGCGTGCTCTATGAGAGCTACGTCCATCCCCTGACGATTCTCTCCACGCTGCCCTCGGCCGGTGTCGGCGCGCTCCTCGCGCTCCTCCTCTGCCACACCGAGTTCGGGATCGTCGCGCTGATCGGGATCATCCTGCTGATCGGCATCGTCAAGAAGAACGCGATCATGATGATCGACTTCGCGCTGGACGCGGAGCGCACGCAGGGTCGGACGCCGCAGGATGCGATCTACCAGGCCTGTCTCCTCCGCTTCCGGCCGATCATGATGACCACGCTGGCGGCGCTGCTGGCCGGCCTTCCGCTCGCCCTCTCCTCGGGGACCGGCGCCGAGCTCCGCCGGCCGCTCGGCATCGCGATCGTCGGCGGCCTCCTCTTCAGCCAGCTGATCACGCTCTACACCACGCCGGTCGTCTACCTCGCGTTCGATCGGCTCGCCCGGCGTCGCCGATGACGAGCATCGCAGAACCGTTCATCCGGAAGCCGGTCGCGACGACGCTGCTCACGCTGGCGATGGCGCTCTCCGGCATGCTCGCGTTCGCGTTCCTGCCGGTGTCGCCGCTGCCGCAGACCGACGCCCCCACGATCCAGGTGAGCGCCGCGCTCCCCGGGGCGAGCCCGACGACGATGGCCTCCTCCGTGGCGACGCCCCTCGAGCGCCAGTTCGGCCACATCGCCGGCCTGAGCGAGATGACGTCGGCGAGCTATTCCGGCTCGACGTCGGTCTCGCTCCAATTCGACCTGAACCGCGACATCGACGCGGCCGCGCGGGACGTCCAGGCCGCCATCAATGCCGCCCGTTCCTACCTGCCGGCCAACCTCCCGAACAACCCCACGTGGCGGAAGTCGAATCCCAGCGACACACCGATCATGATCATCGCGCTCACCTCGGGCACGCTCGACACCGGCCGCATGTACGACGTGGCGTCGACGATCCTCCAGCAGAAGGTGTCGCAGATGGCGGGCGTCGGCCAGGTCCTCGTCGGCGGCAGCTCGCTCCCCGCGGTGCGCGTCGAGCTGAATCCGTCCGCCCTCTTTCGCTACGGGATCAGCCTGGAAGACGTCCGCACCTTCCTCGGCGACGCCAACAGGAACCGCCCCAAGGGCGACCTGGCCGACGACGGCCGCACCTGGAGCATCGCCGCCAACGATCAGCTGCTCCACGCGAGGTTCTACGCGCCGCTGATCGTCACCTATCGGAACGGTGCGCCGGTGCGGCTCGCCGACGTCGCCACCGTGCAGGACTCGGTCGAGGATCTCCGCGCCTTCGGCATGGCGAACGGCAAGCCGTCGGTCCTGCTCGTCATCTGGCGCCAGCCCGGCGCCAACATCATCCAGACCGTCGACCGCATCCGCGCGACGCTGCCACAGCTCCAGGCGTCGATCCCGCGCGCGATCGACTTGGACGTGATCGTGGATCAGACGACGACCATCCGCGCGTCCGTGCGGGACGTCGAGCGCACGCTCGTGCTCGCCGTCCTGCTCGTCATCGCGGTGGTGTTCGTCTTCCTCCGCGATTGGCGGGCGACGCTCATCCCCGGCGCCGCCGTCCCGCTCTCGCTGATCGGGACCTTCGGCGTGATGTATCTGTTCGGCTATAGCCTCGACAATCTCTCGCTCATGGCGTTGACGATCGCCACCGGCTTCGTCGTCGACGACGCCATCGTCGTGGTCGAGAACGTCGCCCGCCACCTCGAGCAGGGGCTCTCGCCGCTCGATGCTTCGCTCCGCGGCGCCAGGGAGATCGGCTTCACCGTCCTCTCGATCAGCCTCTCCCTGATCGCGGTCTTCATCCCGATCCTGCTGATGGGGGGCATCGTCGGCAGGCTCTTCCGAGAGTTCGCCGTGACGCTGTCGGTGGCGATCCTGGTGTCGCTCGTCGTCTCGCTCACCACCACGCCGATGATGTGCGCGCGGCTCCTGAAGGCGAAGCGATCGCACGGCGCTCTCTACCGCGCCAGCGAGCGGGCCTTCGCGTGGATGCTCGGCCGGTACGACGCGAGCCTGTCGTTCGTGCTCCGCCATTCGGCGATCACGCTCGCCGTCACCCTGCTCACGATCGGCCTCAACGTTTACCTGGTGACCGTCATCCCGAAGGGATTCTTCCCGCAGCAGGACGTCGGCCGTCTCCAGGGCGGCATCCAGGCGGACCAGGGGACGTCCTTCCAGACCATGCGGGCACGCCTCCGGCAGATCGTCGGGATCGTCCAGGCGGATCCCGGCGTGGCCGCGCTGGTCGGGTTCACCGGCGGCGTCGGCGGCGGTACGGCGACCAACACGGGCCGCATGTTCGTCTCCCTGAAGCCGCTCGCCGAGCGGGGCGTGAGTGCCGACCAGGTGATCGCGCGGCTACGGCCGGCGCTCGCCGGGGTGCCCGGCGCGACGCTCTATCTCCAGGCGGCGCAGGACCTCCGCATCGGGGCGCGGCAGGGCAACGCGCAGTATCAGTACACGCTCCAGAGCGAGCAGCTGGAGGACGTGAACGCCTGGGGCCCCAAGATGCTCGGCCGGTTGCGGAGCCTGCCGCAGCTCACCGACGTCAGCAGCGATCAGCAGAACAAGGGCCTCGACGCGTTGCTCGACTACGACCGCGTGACGGCGGCGCGGCTCGGCATCTCGACGAAGCTCATCGACGACACGCTCTACGACGCATTCGGCCAGCGCCAGGTCTCCACGATGTTCACGCCGCTGAACCAGTATCACGTGGTGATGGAAGCCGAGCCGCGCTTCCGGCAGCGCCCGGAGTCGCTCCGGGACATCTACGTCGTCGCGACGAACGGCGTGCAGGTTCCGCTGGCCGCGTTCGCGCACTACCAGCCGACGACAGTCCCGCTCGCCGTGAACCATCAGAGCCAGTTCCCCGCCGTGACCTTCTCGTTCAACCTCGCGCCCGGCGTGGCGCTCGGCGACGCGGTGGAGGCGGTGCGTACGGCCGCGCGCGACGCGGGCATGCCCAGCTCCATCCGCGCCACGTTCGCCGGCACCGCGCAGGCGTTCCAGGATTCGCTCCGCAACGAGCCCCTGCTGATCGCGACCGCGCTGGCGAGCGTCTACATCGTGCTCGGCATCCTCTACGAGAGCTGGGTCCATCCCATCACGATCCTCTCGACCCTGCCCTCCGCGGGCGTCGGGGCGATCCTCGCGCTGATGCTGTGCCGCATGGATCTCGACCTGATCGCGCTGATCGGCATCATCCTGCTGATCGGGATCGTGAAGAAGAACGCGATCATGATGATCGACTTCGCGCTGGGGGCGGAGCGAAACGAGGGCAAGCCGCCAGAGGAGGCGATCTACGAGGCCTGCCTGCTGCGCTTTCGTCCCATCATGATGACGACGATGGCGGCGCTGCTGGGCGGACTGCCGCTGGCGCTCGGAACGGGAGTCGGCGCAGAGCTCCGCCGGCCGCTCGGGATCGCGATCGTCGGCGGTCTGATCGTCAGCCAGATGCTGACGCTCTATACGACGCCCGTCGTCTACCTCTATCTCGACCGCCTGCGGCTGTGGCGCCACTCCGGTCGCGCCGGCGCGTCGCGACGCGGCGCACTGGCGCCGGCGGCGGCCCACGGGGGAGCGTGATGCGCGCGACGCATTTCGGGTGCCGCGGTTTCACGCGCGCGGTCGCCGCGGTGCTGGTCCTCGCGACCGGCTGCACCGTCGGCCCCAACTACGTGCGGCCGCCGATCGCCGCACCCGACGCCTACAAGGAGACGGCGGCAGGCTGGAAGGTCGCGCAGCCGCGGGCCGAGCAACTTCACGGACCGTGGTGGAAGATGTTCGGCGATCCTCAGCTGAACGCGCTCGAGGAACAGGTCGACATCTCGAATCAGAACGTCGCCGCGGCCGAAGCGCGGTACCGCCAGGCGGTCACCCTCGTCGAAGAGGCGCGGGCCGCCTACTACCCTACGGTGTCCATCGGTCTCGGCGTGTCACGCGCGCGATCCCCGGCCTCGGCCGCGGGCACGGCGGCACAGACCGTCAACGACTACACGCTGCCGATCAACGCGTCGTGGGAGCCGGACGTCTGGGGGCGGATCCGGCGGAACGTCGAGGCGAGCCAGGCGAGCGCGCAGGCGAGCGCGGCGGATCTCGAAGCGGCCCGGTTGAGCGCTCGGACGACGCTGGCGCAGGACTACTTCCTGCTGCGCACGCAGGA
This sequence comes from Candidatus Binatota bacterium, assembly GCA_034666665.1. Classification (GTDB taxonomy): domain Bacteria; phylum Desulfobacterota; class Binatia; order JACPRU01; family JACPRU01; genus JAXDLK01. The sequence goes on along the minus strand of JAXDLK010000174.1, from coordinate 6,787 downwards.
CGTGCAGCAACGATTGCTGGAGGCGACCGTCACCGCCTTCGAGCGATCGCTCGCGATGACGAGGAACCAGTACCAGGCCGGCGTGGTCTCGCGGGCGGACGTGCTCCAGGCGAAGACCTTGCTCGAGACCACACGGGCTCAGGCGGTCGACGTGGGCATCCAGCGCGCCCAGCTCGAGCATGCGATCGCGCTCCTCGTCGGAACGGCTGCGTCCAGGTTCTCGCTTCCCGCCGCGTCGCTCCCCACGACGCCGCCGGACGTCCCGCCGGGCGTCCCGTCGGAGCTTCTCGAGCGCCGACCGGACGTCGCGGCGGCGGAGCGCAGCGTGGCCGCCGCGAACGCCGCGATCGGGGTCGCCGAGGCGGCGTACTTCCCGACCATCATCCTCAGTGCGGAGGGCGGTCTCCAGAGCTCGAGCTGGGCCCGATGGTTCACCTGGCCGATGCGCTTCTGGTCGGTCGGCGGGACGATCTCGGAAACCGTCTACGACGGGGGACTGCGGCACGCCCAAACCGACCAGGCCCGAGCCGCCTACGACGAGAGCGTGGCCGCGTACCGTGAGACCGTGCTGGCCGCGTTCCAGTCCGTGGAGGATGCCCTGGCCGCTCTCCGTCTGCTCGCGGACGAGGCGCGGGTACAGGGCGGAGCAGTGGACCTCGCGAAGCAGACCGTCACGGTGATCACGAACCAGTACGAAGCGGGCACCGTCACGTATCTCAACGTGATCACGGCGCAGACGACCGCTCTCGCCGACGAACGGACCGCCATCGGGATCCTCGGCAACCGGATGACGACCAGCGTGCTGTTGATCGCGGCCCTCGGTGGCGGTTGGGACACTACCCAGCTGCCCGAGGGTCGGCCGTAACGGGGCAAAGATCGCCAATCGAGCGGCGTGCCGCAGTCAGAGGTATTTTGAAAGTACCACTGTGGACTGGCGAGTCTGAGATTGCGCGAATCGCGGCGATCCCCATCCGGAATACTGCCGCGGGGAAGAGTGAGGACGTCGCGGCGCCTCGGGTTTCCCCGGACTGAGCGCGACTGGCGCGGACCGTCACAGCGACGCGAATCACCGCTCCACGAAGGCCGAGCCGAGCGGCGGGCCCCGTGCCATGCAGCCGGCACCTCCTCGAGCCGAAATCGCGCCCCACGCTGCCGACATGTCGGCGACTGCCGGAATATGGGCATGGCCGACCTCACGCGGCGCCAAACGGTGCCGGAGAAATCCGGCGATCTACCCGACAAAGAACGGGCGCATCGATTCGAAGGGCGATGGCACGACGGTTGCGAGACCAGGAGTCCGTGAAGCCGATCAACACAGGTCGTCACCTCTCCTTTACTCGATCGCTCACTTTGGCGCTCCTCCTGGGCCCTTCACCGACGTTCGCTGCCGGAGATATCGCGGCCGGAGAGAAGGTCTTCGGTCGATGCGCGCCGTGCCACGCCACAGAACGAGGCGCGAACAAGATCGGCCCGTCCCTCGCGGGCGTCGTTGGCCGAAAGGCCGGGACAGCTCCCGGCTTCAAATACTCGCCGGCGCTCGCGAACGCGCCCACCACCTGGGACGAGGGCTCCCTCGACAAATTTCTGCAGAACCCGACCGGCTTCGTTCATGGCACCCAGATGTTCACCAACGTCGCGAACGGCGAGGACCGTCAGAACGTGATCGCCTATCTCGAGAGCTTGCCGCGATGACGCTCCGGGCCAGTCGCACGAGCGGCCGACCGTCGTAGCAGCGGAGGACTCGATGCCACAGCTTCGCATCAACGGAATTCAGCATACGATCGAGACCGATCCGCAAATGCCGCTCCTCTGGGCACTCCGAGACGTCGTCGGCCTCACGGGAACGAAGTTCGGATGCGGAATCGGCGCGTGCGGCGCCTGCACGGTTCATCTCGATGGCGAGGCGGTCCGCTCCTGCGTCACCACGGTGGCCGATGCCGAGGGGAAGGAGATCACCACGATCGAAGGATTGAGCGCCGACGGCACTCACCCGGTGCAGCGAGCCTGGGAGGCGCACGACGTTCCTCAGTGCGGCTACTGCCAGCCGGGCCAGATCATGCAGGCGGCGGCCTTCCTCGAGCAGACCCCGAAGCCGACCGATCGACAAATCGTCGATGCGATGTCCGGCAACATCTGCCGTTGCGGCACTTATCAACGGATCCGAGCGGCCATCAAGTCAGCAGCCGGGGCGGCATGATGACCACGATCCTGAACGTCAGCCGGCGAGACTTCCTCAAAGGCGCGGCTGGTACTTCGGGCCTCGTCCTCGCCTTCCACGTCGGGTTTCGCCGGTTGCCTTTCGCCGACGCCGCGGAATCGACCGCCTTCGCTCCGAACGTATATCTCAGCATCGACGAGACGGGACAGGTGAGCGTGGTCGCCCATCGCTCCGAGATGGGTACCGGCATTCGTACCGGGCTCCCCATGGTGCTCGCCGACGAGCTCGAAGCCGACTGGACGCGAGTGACGGTCGTGCAAGGCACGGGCGACGCCAAATACGGTGATCAGAATACCGACGGATCGCGTAGCACGTGGCAATTCTACCAAGTGATGCGCGAGGCCGGTGCAGCGGCGCGACAGATGCTCGAAACAGCAGCGGCGCAAACGTGGGGCGCTCCCGCGAGCGAGTGCCAGGCCCGAAACCATTCCATCGTACACGTGCCGACGGGACGAGAGCTCGCCTTCGGCGAGCTCGTCAAGACGGCGGCGACACTGCCAGTGCCTCCTGCCGACCATCTGCAGCTACGGCTGAAGGACGCGAAGGCGCGTCGCTACGTCGGCAAGTCGATGCCGATCGTCGATCTGAAGGACATCGTGCGGGGCAAAGCCGCCTACGGCATCGACATCGTCGTACCCGGCATGAAGCATGCCTCGGTGGAGCGCTGCCCGGTCTACGGCGGGAAGGTGAAGTCCTTCGATCCCAAGGACGCCCTCACCGTTGCCGGAGTCGAGCGCGTCGTCGAGATTGCGGCGACGCCGTTACCATCGGGATTCAATCCGCTCGGCGGTGTGGCCGTCATTGCCAAGAATACCTGGGCGGCGCAGGAAGGCCGCCGGCGTCTGAAGATCGAATGGGACTACGGACCGAATACCGCCCACGACACGACCTCCTACCGCGCGGAGCTAGAGGAAACCGCGAAGAAGCCCGGCCGTGTCGTACGCAACCAGGGCGACGTCGACCGAGCGCTTCAGTCCGCAGCCGTTCGTCTGTCGGCGGACTACTTCGTCCCCTATTACGCGCATTCGCCCATGGAGGTTCCGGCGGCCGTCGCTCGGGTGACCGCAAACGAGTGCGAGGTCTGGGCTCCGACCCAGAACCCGCAGGGCGCGCGAACCACGCTCGCCGACGTGCTCGGGTTGAAGGAAGCAGACGTCACCGTCAACGTGACCCTGCTCGGCGGCGGCTTCGGCCGCAAGTCGAAGCCGGACTTCATCGCCGAGGCGGCCGTCCTCTCGCAGAAGATCAACGCTCCCGTGAAGGTCACCTGGACACGCGAGGACGAGATCAAGCACGACTACTTCCACGCCGTCAGCGCGCAGCATCTGGAGGCTGGGCTCGACCAGAGCGGGCACCCGACCGCGTGGCTGCACCGCACGGTCTTTCCGCCGATCGAGTCGACGTTTCAGCCCGGCGTCACCTATGGAAGCGCGGGCGAGCTCCAGCAAGGCGTGACGGACGTGCCGTATGCCATCGCAAACGTCCGCTGCGAAAACGGCGCCGCGACGAATCACGTCCGCATCGGCTGGTATCGGTCGGTCTTCAACATTCCGCATGCCTTCGCGGTTTGCTCGTTCGCCGACGAGCTCGCCGCCGCGGCGGGCAAGGATCCGCTGCAATATCTACGAATGCTGCTCGGCCCACCTCGCACGATCGATTTGAAGGCGATCGGCGTCGACTATCCGAACTACGGCGCTCCGATGGATCGCTATCCCATCGATACCCAGCGGATGCGTACCGTTCTCGATCTGGCGGCCGAAAGTAGCGGTTGGGGACGACCACTCCCGTCGCGCCACGGCCGAGGAATCGCCGTTCATCGGAGCTTTCTCAGCTACGTCGCCGCCGTGGCCGAGGTCGCCGTCGACGATGAGGGTCAGATCACCGTGCCGAGACTCGACATCGCCATCGACTGTGGTCTCGCGGTCAACCCGGACCGCGTGCGTTCGCAGCTGGAAGGCGCGGCGATCATGGCCATCAGCAACACGCTCTACAGCAACATCACGGTGAGGCAGGGTCAGATCGAACAAAGCAATTTCAACGACTATCTCCTGGCTCGCATCGAGATCACGCCGGAGACGCATGTTCACATCGTCGAAAGTAGCGCACCTCCGGGTGGCGTCGGAGAGCCTGGGGTGCCGCCGATTGCACCGGCGATTTGCAACGCCGTCCATCGCATCACGGGGAAGCGAGTCCGTTCGCTGCCGATCGACCCGGCACAATTGAGGGTCTCCTCGTAACACCACAGTTCCATCTGCGATCGCGGCACGACAACCACTCGAGGGTCGCGACCGTGTGACAGTGTCGATCGAGACGCGAATGGCCCGAGCACCGCCAACTGCAGGCAGACCCCGTTCGTGGACTCTGGCGACGATCTTCGGGCGGGTATCTTTCTCGTCAAGAAATCTTCCGAAGGAGGGATAGCCCATGCATCGAAGAGCACTGTTCGGACTCCCGACGGCTTGTGCGGCGGCGGTGGTAGCCATCATCGTCGGCTCTTCCGCCCTCGCGGCACAAGACGACAAATCAGAGAAGGAGGACAAGACACCACCGCAACCACCGGTTTACGACCCCTACCCACCAGATCTGCTGCCGTCCGATCTGCAATCGGAGATCGACAGGGTCAATGCTGAAATCGATCGAATTTTTCAGGAAACCCGCGCGCAAGCGCAGGCGCTCCCGATCAACTCGGGCACGGCAATGAGACAAGTCCAGCTGCTTGGGAAGCTCGAGCTGTTCGACAAAAACCTCTCGGTCAATCGGAATGAAGCCTGTACTTTCTGCCATATGCCGTACACCGGCTTCAGCGGACCGATCTCCTCACTGAATGCGACGACGGTCGCGTATCCCGGCTCGGTGCGCTTTCGCTTCGGCAAGCGCAAGCCCCAGGGCTATACCTATTCACCGTATTACCCGGCGCTCGAATTCAACGAAACCCAGCAAGATTTTTATGGCGGAAACTTCTGGGATCTGCGCGCCACCGGAGTCAAGCTGCAGAATCCTGATTCCGAGCAGGCGCAAGGTCCGCCGCACGATACTCAAGAAATGGGCATGCTCGACACCGCCTGCGTGGTGTACCGGCTTTCCCAGAGTGCGTATCGATCATTCTTCGAGATGGTGTGGGGTACTCAGGCGTTCGACATCAAATGGCCACAGGACATCGAGGATACCTGTAGCACTCCTGCTGGGGCCGACGTATTTGGCGGGGATTCGACCCCGGTCGACCTCAAGAAGCATGACCGAGGCCGCGCCAATGCTACGTACGATCAATTTGCATTGTCGATCACCGCGTACGAACGCGCGCCCGACGTCAGCCCCTTCTCGTCGAAATTCGATGCATCACTGGCCGGCACGGCCACGTTGACTGCGGACGAGCAAGCCGGTTACGACCTGTTCCGCGGCAAAGGGAATTGCAATTCCTGCCACCTCGACGGCAGAGGAACCAGCTTGGCGGCAGGACAAACCGACACCAGCAAGGCTGCGAATCTGCAGCCCTTGTTCACCGACTTCACGTCGAGCAATCTCGGTCTCCCGAAGAATCCCGACAATCCGTTCTACTTCCAGACGACCCCCGACGGGTTCGGATTCACTGCGAATCCAGAGGGTTCGGGCTTCACTGATCTGGGGGTTGGGCTCTTCCTGAGGGGTCTGTCGGGCAGCAATCCGAACGCGGACTGGGCACCGTTAGCGCCTCGATTCGACGGCAAGATGCAGGTGTCTACCGTACGCAACGTGGACATGAGGCCGTGCCCCACGTTCGTAAAAGCGTACATGCACAACGGCTACTTGAAGAGCTTGAAAGAAGTGGTCCACTTCTACAACACGCGCGATACTTTGGCGCAATGCACAGGAGCCTCGGGCGAAATGGAAAAGGTGACATGCTGGCCACCGCCCGAGGTCGCGGCGAACATGGACATGACGGTCGGGAAGCTCGGCTTGAGCGACACGGAAGAGGACCAGATCGTCGCTTTCCTACAGACGCTTACCGACGGCTATCCAAACCCGAGTACCAACTACACCGACTTCGACACCTTTTCGGGGAGTTGCCCTTAGCAAGGTTCACGGTTGACGGGTTTCTCCTCTGGCTCGTCCGCTCGGCAGAGGAGCCAAGATGCCGCTGCGGCTCCACGACGTCGTGAAAGACGTCGTGGAGCTCACGGCGAGCGAGTTGGCGACGCGTCGCGTGGCCATTCGCAGGGGGTGGCGCCGGACCTGCCCGTGGTGTGGAGCGTGGAAGCAGCGCAATGCCGTCCTTCGTTCCGCAGCGCAATGCACCTCAACGCAGCAACGATGAACGGCGCAGCGAACCCTGTCGGCGGGTTTGGCCCGGCCTCTCAAGCATCACGCAGCGGCTCTTCCTGTCCGTGTCGGTCTAATCAGCACCTCCGCCGAGATTCCGAGCTTCTCGTGAAGCTGCCGAATCATCCCTATCGATAGGTTGCGACGGCGATTCAAAACCTCACTTACTCGGGTGCGGGTTCCGAGGATCTTGGCAAGATCCTTCCGGGTAAGTCCCTTCTGCTCCATCCGAAATTTGATGGCTTCGATCGGATCGGGTGGATCCATCGGATA
>JAXDLK010000173.1:0-4702 GCA_034666665.1 Candidatus Binatota bacterium | reverse complement strand
GTGCGCGCCGCGGACGCGCGCCGGACGTTCGCACTCGCCTTCGAGGCGACGCTCGAGGAGTCGCTCGGAATCGAGGTCCGGACCGCGAGCGGCGACGTGCTGCTCTCGCACTCGGACCGCGTCACGGGGCCGCTCGACATCGGCGACCTCGCGCTCGAAGCGGGCGACTACTTCGTGCGCGTCCATTCCACCGCCACCGTGCCGACGCCCTATCGCATCACGCTGGTGCCGGGCTTGCCGCGGAGCCCGAGCCGCGAAGCCGAGCCCAACAACTCCCGCGATCGCGCGGCGCCGCTCGCGCTCGGCCGCACGATCGCCGGCAAGATCGGATGGTCCGACGACACCGACGTCTACGCGATCGAGCCCGATCCGCGCCTCGTCGGCAAGCTCGTCGAGCTCAGGCTCGACGCCGGCGGAGCACGCACGCGGCGCATCTGCCTCGTCGACGAGAGCAGCGACCAGCTCCAGTGCCGGCAGGGAACGGCGCTCCGGCTGCCGGCGCTCGGGCTCGGCACCGCGCGGTACGCCGTCGTCGTCAGCGGGGAGGCGGACCCGCGGCAGACGTACTCGCTGACGCTCCGCCTCGCGGGCCTGCAGCAGCCGGATGCGGAGCTCGAGCCGAACGACGTGGCGCGCGGCGCCACCGCGATCGAGACGCGCCACACGGTCCGCGGCCGGCTCGAAGGCGACGACGTGGACTTCTTCCGCATGTCCGTCACCGGCGCGCCCGAGCTGTGGACCGTCGCCGTGCGGGGATCCGGCGTCGCCTCCGTCGCGCTCGAGCGGGTGCAGGGCGACGTCGTCGGCTCGGGCAGCGCCGTCGCCGGGTCGGACACCGTGCGGACGGCGGAAGCGATGCTGCTCGGCGGCGACTACTGGATCGAGGTGCGCGGCGCGGACGCCGACTACGAGCTCGAGGCCAAGGCGATCGGCAAGCCGGACCCGGGCGCGGAGCGCGAGCCGAACGACACGGACGCGAAAGCACACCTGCTCCGCTTCGGCGTCGCGCGCACGGGCACGATCGAGGACCGGCGGGACGTCGACAAGTACCGCTTCTCGCTCGCCGGACCGGACCACGTCGCGCTCGAGGTGGTGCCGCCGCCGGACGGGTCGGTGAACGCGGTCGTCGAGTGGGGCTATCCGTCGCGCAAGGCGCCGGGCACGACGGTCGAGATGACGCCGGTCGTCTACGACGCGATGCTCGAGCCGGGCGATTACGTCGTCACCTTGACGACGGACCATCCGACGCGCGGCCGCTACCGGATCACGCTCGAGCACCGATCGCCCTTCGAGGCTCCGGACGATCGCGAGCCGAACGACACGCCGGCGCAAGCGTCGCCGTTTCCGGCGAGCCACGTCGTCGAGGGAAACGTCGGCGACTTCGGCGACGCCGACTGGTTCGACCTGCCCGCGGACGCGCGCGCCATCCGCGTCGCCGTGACGGGAGAGGTCACCCCGGAGATCCAGGTCGGCGGCAAGGAGTCGCCGAGCGAATGGGACGAGACCCGCTACGTGCTCGGGGCGAAGTGGCCCTCCGAGGGGACGGCGCGTCTCGGTGTGCGCGGCCGCGGCAAGTACTCGCTCCGCGCGACCTTCCCCGGCGGACCGGCAGCGCGGCCGAAGCCGCCCGCGCTGCCGGTCCGCGTGAAGCTCGATCTCGGATCCAGGCCGATCGCCGCCTTCTGGGTGCGCGGCCAGCGGGTTCGCGGCTTCGTCGATCTCACGAACGAGGGCCGCGCGGCGCTCGACCTGGCGCTCGACGCGTCGAGCAGCCACTTCGCATACCGGCCGGAGCTCGGAGCCACGCGCGTGCGGCTCGCCGCCGGCGCGCGCGAGCGCGTGCCGATCGAGGTCGCCGTCGGGCCGGACGCGTGGTCCGACCGCGACATCCACATCGGCGTGCGTGCGACCGCAGCCGACGGCGCGTCGCGCGCCGCGATCGCCGAGGTCGTCGCGGACCCGACCGCCGCTCCGATCGGCGACGAGGTCGCGTTCCCGGTTCCCGCGGCGCTGCTCGGCGGCTTCGACGTCGCGTCCTCGGCGCTCGGCGGTCTCGTCGTCGGCGCCGGCGACGACCGTTCCGCGGAGCAACAGGCGCTGCTCCACGACGGTCTCATCTCGTCGGGCGGCTACCGCGTCGCCGCCGACACGCTGCCGGTGACGATCGGCGTCCGCTTCGCCGTCGATCGCACGTGGCCGATCGCCGGGGTCGCGATCCATCCGCAGATGGCCGGCGCGCTCTTTCCGGCGGAGCAGCTCCGCGATTTCGAGCTGCGGCTCTCGCCGGACGGCAAGACGTTCGAGACCGTGCTTCGCGCACGCCTGTCGATGCTGCCGATCGAGCAGTCCTTCGTGCTCGAGCGGACGGTCGCGGCCGCCGGCGCCGAGCTCCGGCTGCTCTCGAACCACGCCGACAACATCGGCTGGGTCGGGCTTTCCGAATGGAAGGTGATCGCCGTCCCCGGCGAGCCCTCGGGGCTCTCCGCGAACCTGCTGGACCCGCGGCGCGGCGGGCACGTCGTGCGCTCCGAGCCGCTGATCGGTCAACGCACGGTCGAGACGCGCGGCGTGCTCGGCGAGGGCCGTAACGCCGTGCTCGCCGACATCCGCGCGGGCACGCGGCCCGAATGGATCGTCGCCTTTCACGAGGACCGCGCGGCCGAGATCGTCTCCTTCGAGTGGCGCGAAGCGGACGACACCACCGTGAAGAACCGCTTCGGCGCCGTCACCCTGGCGGTCAGCCTGTCGAGCCCGCTCGGTCCCTGGAAAGAGCTCGGTACGTGGAAGCTCGAGAAGAACGCGCGCGGCGTCGCCACGTTCGCGCTGCCGAAGCCCGAGTGGGCGCGCTTCGTCCGATTCGCGTCCGCCGCACCGATCCCGAAGGACGGTCGCTGGGCGTTCCCGAAGAGCATGCGCATCTTCGAGCGGCCGACGGATGACGAATACCGCTCGATCCTCGGCGAGTGGGGGTTCTCGCGAGCGCCGGCGATCTTCGAGCGCACGCGCGGGATCGTCGCACCCGCGGCCGCGCCCGCGACCGGCGCCGGCGGCCGCACGCGCGAAGCCGCGGTGCCGCTCGAGCTCGATCGGCCCGTCGCAAGCGAGGTGCGGCTCGGCTCGATCGAGGACTGGTACCGCGTCGTGATCCCGTCCGGGCGTGACACGCTCGCGCTCACCGTCGAGAACGACCCGACCGTGGACGTCGCCATCTCGCTCGCGGATTCGGCGGGAGCGGTGCGTCCGCTGCGCGTCGCGTCCTCGTCGGCGGAGACGCTCGTGCTCGAGGCGACGGTGGATCCCGGCGCGACGCTTCACGTCCGCGTCGAGGAGCCGCCGTGGGCGGTCGGCATCGCGTACGACACGAGCCTCAGCCTGGCGAATTTCCGCGACAACGTGTCGCAAGCGGTGATGGCGTACGCCGAGGGCGTCACGCCGGGCAGAGAGTTCGTGAACCTGATGAACTTCTCCGGTCCGTTCATGCTCCCCGAATGGACGGACCAATGGTGGCTCGTGCAGGGGGCCTTCGCTTCCGTCGCGAAGGAGACGGAGTCGAGCGCGCTCGAGGAGACGATGGTGTCGCTGCTCGACGGTCTCGGGAGCCGGCGCGGCTCGCGCGCCGCGATCATCACCACGGACGCCGCGTCGGGGGCATCGTACTCGGCATCGGCCGCGCTCTGGCGCGCGCTCGCCCGCGTTCGCCCGCACGTCTTTCCGGCGCACATCGGCGCCGGAGACGATCCGCTGTCCGAGAAGCAGATCCTCCAGGACCTCGCGACCGCGCACGGCGGCTACTACGCTTCGGCGCGTACGCAGGCCGAGATGGACGTGGTGGCGGCGCGGGCCGCTGCCTGGATGCGCCGGCCGGCCCGCTACCGTTTGACCGCGTCCGCCAGCAACGCGCCGGCACCGCGACCGGGGAGCATCTCCGTCGCACGTGGATCGGCACCGCCGGCGTCGGCAACCAGGTCGGCGACGGCCGCGACACCGGGAGCGGCGGCCGGAGTGAAAGCGGCCGCCGCCGTGGAGCTCATCCTCGACGCGTCGGGCAGCATGCTGCAGCGGTTCGAGGGCAAGAAGCGAATCGACGTGGCGCGCGCCGTGCTGACTCAGCTGGTGACGCGGACGCTCCCGAAGGACACGGCGATCGCGCTCCGCGTGTTCGGCGACGATGCGCCCGGCTCGTGCGCGACGCGTCTCGCCGCGCCGCTCGCCCCCGTCGATCCCAAGCCTCTTGCCGGATTCATCGCCGCGGTCCGCCCGAAGAACGGCGCCAAGACACCGATCGCGGCATCGCTCGCCCAGGTGGCGAGCGACCTCGAGTCCGCTTCCGGAGCGCGGACCGTGGTGCTCGTCACCGACGGAGAGGAGACTTGCGGTGGAGATCCGCAGGCCGAGATCGAGGCGCTGATGGCGAAGGGCTTCGACGTGCGAGTCAACATCGTCGGCTTCGCGGTCGACGACGCGAAGCTCAAGGACACGTTCCGAGAGTGGGCGGCCGCCGGCGGGGGTCAGTACTTCGACGCCCAGTCGAGCAAAGAGCTGGGTCGCGCCCTGGAGGCGGCCGTGAGCGAGCCGTTCCGCGCGCTCGACGCGGCCGGAGCCGTGATCGCGACGGGCATCGTCTCCGGCCCCGACGTCTCCGTTCCCGCCGGCGTGTATCGGATCGAGGTCGGCACGACGTCGCCGAAGGTGTTCGCGGACG
>JAXDLK010000172.1:0-11990 GCA_034666665.1 Candidatus Binatota bacterium | reverse complement strand
GTCGTCTTGCCGGCATCGATGTGGGCCATGATGCCGATGTTGCGCGTGCGCTCGAGGGGGACGGTGCGTGCCATGGAACTCGATGCTTCCGGCTACCAGCGATAGTGGGCGAAGGCCTTGTTCGCCTCCGCCATCCGGTGAGTGTCTTCCTTCTTCTTGACCGCGGCGCCGCGGCCGGCAGCAGCCTCGAGGAGCTCGCCCGCGAGTCGTTCGGCCATCGACTTCTCGCCGCGCGCCCGCGCATGCTGCACGAGCCAGCGCATCGCCAGCGAAGTCCGCCGAGAGGGCCGCACCTCGACGGGCACCTGGTAGGTCGCGCCGCCGACGCGCCGTGAGCGAACCTCGACGAGCGGCTTCACGTTGTCGATCGCCCGCTTGAAGACGCCGAGCGGCTCTTCCTTCGCGCGCTGCTGGATCAGATCGAACGCGCCGTAGAAGATCTGCTCGGCCAAGTTCTTCTCGCCGTCGTACATCATCATGTTGACGAACTTCGTGGCCACCCGCTCGTGGAACTTCGGGTCGGGCAATACCTCTCGCTTTACGGCTGGACCCTTACGCGGCATGGTTTCCTACGCTTTCCCGCTCCCCCGATCGACGATCGTCTTCGATTCTCCCCAGTTGGCGATGCGGGCGGTCACACGAGCCCTCGTCCCTCTCGGCCGATCTCGGGCGCGAGGGCTTTGGCGTCTCGCCTGGTTACTTCGGTTTCTTCGCGCCGTACTTCGATCGCCCTTGGCGGCGATCCTGGACGCCGATCGAATCCAGCGTCCCGCGCACGATGTGGTAGCGCACTCCCGGGAGGTCTTTCACACGACCGCCGCGGATCAGCACGACCGAGTGCTCCTGAAGATTGTGGCCGACGCCGGGGATGTACGCGGTGACCTCGATGCCGTTCGTCAACCGGACGCGCGCCACCTTGCGGAGCGCCGAGTTCGGCTTCTTCGGCGTCGACGTGTAGACGCGGGTGCAGACGCCGCGCCGTTGCGGACATCCCTGAAGCGCGGGAGCGCTCTCCTTGCCGCGGACCTTCTCCCGACCATGTCGAACCAATTGCTGGATCGTAGGCATGCGCTTGGGCGGTCCGCTCTCGGTCGCCGGTCCGCCGTCCGCATCGCAGACGATCGCACCGTTCGGCGCGCGCGGTGTGAGGAGCTCGCTCCCCGCACGACGTCATGCGCCTCGCTTCACCCGGTCGTTCCCGCTTCTTCTCCTTGTTCTTCTTTTCTTCGCCTGCTCGAGTGAAACCGGCACTTTAGAGAAGCGCGAAAATGGTGTCAAGCCGCGAGTCCGTTCGGCGCCTGCCGGCGGACCCGCGGCCGCACTTTCAGGCCTCGAGTACCTTCGAGACCTCGTCGATCGACTCTTCCGGCTCCTCCACCTCCACCTGCATGCGCGAATACCGCAAGAGACCCGTTCCGGCGGGAACCAACCGTCCCATGATGACGTTCTCCTTGAGGCCGGCGAGTCGGTCGACCTTGCCTTGAATGGCGGCCTCGGTGAGCACCTTGGTGGTCTCCTGGAAGGAGGCGGCCGAGATGAAGCTCTCGGTCGAGAGGCTCGCCTTGGTGATGCCGAGGAGCAGCGGCTCCGCAGTCGCCGGGGTGCCGCCTTGCGCGAGCACCTTCTGGCGCTCCTCCTCGAACTTCCACTTCTCGACCTGGTCGCCGATCAGGAATTCCGAGTCCCCGACTTCTTTGACGCGCACGCGCCGGAGCATCTGCCGGACGATGACCTCGATGTGCTTGTCGTTGATGCGCACCCCCTGGAGCCGGTAGATCTCCTGGATCTCGTTCACCAGGTACTTCGCCAGCTCCTTCTCACCGAGGATGTTGAGAATGTCGTGCGGGTTCGAAGAGCCGTCCATGAGCGGCTCCCCGGCACGCACGCGGTCGCCCTCGTGCACGCTGATGTGCTTCCCCTTGGGGATCAGGTACTCGCGCTTCAGGTCGACGCGCAGCTCCCCGTCCATCTCGGGAATGACTTCGATCTTGCGCTTCCCCTTGGTATCCTTGCCGAAGCGGACGATTCCGTCGACCTCGCTGATGACGGCGAACTCCTTCGGCTTGCGCGCCTCGAAGAGCTCCGCCACGCGAGGAAGCCCGCCGGTGATGTCCTTGGTCTTCGTGGTCTCGCGCGGCATCTTGGCGATCACGTCACCGGCGAAGACGCGCGCTCCGTCGGCAACGTTCAAGAAGGCCCCGACGGGAACGGCGTAACGAGCCTCGTTGCCGCTGCCCAACTTGAGCGTCCGGCCCTCCTCGTCCTTGATCGAGATTCGCGGCCGCTTGTCGGGATCGCGCGACTCGATCACCACCTTGGTGGCCATACCGGTTCGCTCGTCGACGCGTTCCTCGATCGTCACGGCCTCGACGATGTCGCCGAACTTCACGGTTCCGCCGACCTCGGTGAGGATCGGAATCGTGTACGGATCCCACTCCGCGAGGAGCTCGCCGCTCTTGATGCGCATGCCGTCCTTCTTCTTCAGGCGCGCACCGTAGACGATCGGGTACCGCTCGCGCTCCCGCTCGCGGCCGTCGGGCATCTCCTCGACGATTGCGATCTCGCCGTTCCGGTTCATGACGACGAGGTCGCCCTCCTTGTTGACGACGGTGGCGAGGTTGATGAAGCGGAGCTTGCCGTCGTTCCTGGGCTCGAGAGTGGTCTGCTCGGCACGCCGACTCGCGGTGCCACCGATGTGGAAGGTGCGCATCGTGAGCTGCGTACCGGGCTCACCGATCGACTGCGCGGCGATCACGCCGATCGCTTCGCCCATGCTGACGATGTGGCCGCGCGCGAGATCTCGGCCGTAGCACATCGCGCAGACGCCGCGCCGCGACTGGCAGGTGAGCACGGAGCGGATCTTCACCTTCTCGAGACCGGACGTCTCGATCAGGCGCACCCGATCCTCGTCGATGTCCTCGTTCGCGCGGACGAGGATCTCCTTCGTGAAAGGATCGCGGATGTCCTCGAGACCGACGCGACCGAGGACGCGGTCGCCGAGGCCCTCGATCACTTCGCCGCCCTCGATCAGCGGCGTCATTTCGACCCCGTCCATCGTGCCGCAGTCGCCCTCGGTGATGATCGAGTCCTGGGCCACGTCGACGAGACGACGGGTGAGATAACCGGAGTTCGCGGTCTTGAGGGCGGTGTCTGCCAGTCCCTTCCGCGCTCCGTGCGTCGAGATGAAGTACTGGAGAACCGTCAGGCCCTCCCGGAAGTTCGCGGTGATGGGCGTCTCGATGATCTCGCCGGAGGGCTTGGCCATCAGTCCTCGCATGCCGGCAAGCTGACGGATCTGCTGGGCGCTGCCGCGCGCACCGGAGTCCGCCATCATGAAGATCGGGTTGAAGCTCGGCATCTTGTGCTTCTCGCCCGTGGGGCCCACGACGTCTTCGGTGCCGAGCCGCAACATCATCTCCTCGGCGATGCGATCCGTGACCTCGGCCCAAATGTCGACGACCTTGTTGTAGCGCTCGCCGCTGGTGATCAGACCCTTGTTGTACTGGTCCTCGATCTCACGGACCTCCTCGCGCGCCTCGTCGAGGAGCTTCGTCTTCTCCGCCGGGATGATCATGTCGTGAATGCCGATCGAAATGCCGGCGAGGGTCGCGTACTGATAGCCCATGTCCTTCAGACGGTCGGCGAAGATCACCGTCGCCTTGTTCCCGGACTTTCGGTAGGAGATGTCGATCAGCCCGCCGAGCTCCTTCTTCTTCATGACCTTGTTGACTTCTTTGAACGGCATCTCGGGCGGACAGATCTCGTAGAGCAGCACCCGTCCGACGGTCGCGTCCACGAGCTTGCCGTCGCCGCCGGCGTGGTCGGGCACGCGCACGAGGATCTTCGCCTGGAGGTCGACCTCGCCCTGATCGTAGGCGATCCGCACCTCGTCGAAGCTCGCGTACTTCTTCCTCTCCCCCTTCGCGTCGAGCTCTCCCTTCGCGAACGGCCGATCGCGCGTCAGGTAATAGAGGCCGAGCACGATGTCCTGCGACGGCACGATGATCGGCTTGCCGTTCGCCGGCGAGAGGATGTTGTTCGTCGACATCATCAAGGCGCGGGCCTCGACCTGCGCCTCGATCGACAGCGGCACGTGCACGGCCATCTGGTCGCCGTCGAAGTCCGCGTTGTACGCCGCACAGACCAGCGGATGGAGCTGGATCGCCTTGCCTTCGATCAGCAACGGCTCGAAGGCCTGGATGCCGAGGCGATGGAGCGTCGGCGCACGGTTCAGCAGCACCGGATGCTCGCGGATCACCTCGTCGAGGATGTCCCAGACCTCCGGAGGCTCCTTCTCGACCATCTTCTTGGCGCTCTTGATGGTCGTGACGTAGCCGCGCTCTTCGAGCTTGTTGTAGATGAACGGCTTGAAGAGCTCGAGCGCCATCTTCTTCGGCAGACCGCACTGATGGAGGCGGAGCTCCGGGCCGACGACGATCACCGAACGGCCCGAGTAATCGACGCGCTTGCCGAGCAGGTTCTGGCGGAAGCGCCCTGACTTACCCTTGAGCATGTCGGAGAGCGACTTGAGCGGCCGCTTGTTCGCGCCCGTGATCGGGCGCCCGCGGCGTCCGTTGTCGAAGAGCGCGTCGACCGCCTCCTGGAGCATGCGCTTCTCGTTCCGGATGATGATCTCCGGGGCGGAGAGCTCCATCAGGCGCTTCAGCCGGTTGTTCCGGTTGATGACGCGCCGGTACAGGTCGTTCAGGTCCGAGGTCGCAAATCGGCCGCCGTCGAGAGGCACGAGCGGTCGGAGGTCCGGCGGGATCACCGGGACCACGTCGAGGATCATCCAGTCGGGCCTGCTGCCGGAGTTCCGGAAGGCATTCAGGACGCGCAGGCGCTTGGCAATCTTCTTGCGCTTCGCCTCGCTGGTCGCCTCGCGCATGTCCTGCCGCAGCGTTTCCGCGTCCTGCTCGACCTCGATGTCCGTGAGCAGCTTGCGGACCGCCTCGGCGCCCATCTCGGCCTTGAAGCTCGCAGGGCCGGATTTCTCGATCTCCTTCCGGTGCTGGTTCTCGGAGAGGAGCTGGCCGCGTTTGAGACCCGTATTGTCGCCCTCGTCGGTGACGACGTAGCTCTCGAAGTAGAGGACCTTCTCGAGGTCCTTGAGCGTCATGTCGAGGAGCGTCCCGATCCTCGACGGCAGGCTCTTCAAGAACCAGATGTGCGCGACCGGCGTGGCGAGATCGATGTGCCCCATCCGCTCCCGCCGCACCTTGGACTGGATCACCTCGACGCCGCACTTCTCGCAGACGACGCCGCGGTGGCGCATGCGCTTGTACTTGCCGCAATTGCACTCGTAGTCCTTGGTCGGCCCGAAGATCTTCGCGCAGAAGAGGCCGTCGCGCTCCGGCTTGAACGTCCGGTAGTTGATCGTCTCGGGCTTCCGCACCTCGCCGTGGCTCCACGAGCGGATCCGGTCCGGCGACGCGAGCGAGATCCGGATCGCGTTGAATGCGACCGGGTTCTTGGGTTTTTCGAAGAGGGAGTAGAGATCTTCCATCAATTGCCTCCGGTTTCGCGGCCGAGCGAGCTCAGCTCGCGGTGGGCGGGGACTCTTCGGTGAGCTCGACGTCGAGCGCGAGGCTCTGAAGCTCCTTCACCATGACGTTGAAGGATTCCGGCAGCCCCGGCTCGAGCACGTTGTCGCCCTTCACGATCGCCTCGTACATCCGCGTCCTGCCGGCGACGTCGTCGGACTTCACCGTCAACATCTCCTGCAGGCTGTAGGCCGCTCCGTACGCTTCGAGCGCCCACACTTCCATTTCGCCGAGCCTCTGCCCGCCGAACTGGGCCTTGCCGCCGAGCGGCTGCTGGGTGACGAGACTGTACGGCCCCGTCGACCTCGCGTGAATTTTGTCTTCTACCAGGTGGTGTAGCTTCATCATATAGAGGATCCCGACGGTGACGGGATGGGCGAACGCCTGGCCGGTCCGGCCGTCCGAAAGCCGCGCCTGGCCCGTAGCGGGAAGCCCCGCCCGCTTGAGGAGCGAGAAGATCTCGTCCTCGCTCGCGCCGTCGAAGACCGGTGAGGCGAGATGGATCCCATGCGACGTCTTGCGAGCGAGCTTCAGGATGTCGTCATCCTTGAGCTCATCGATGAACTCCGCGGTGTCGCGGCCGAAGTTGTCGCGCAGTCGCTTGCGGGCGGCGTCGAGGTTGTTCTTCCCGCCGTTGACGCCCTCGAGGCAATCCCGGATCTGCTCGCCGAGCACCCGTCCGGCCCAGCCGAGGTGCGTCTCGAGAATCTGTCCGACGTTCATACGCGACGGCACACCGAGGGGGTTCAGCACGATGTCGACCGGGGTTCCGTCCTCGAGGTACGGCATGTCTTCCTCGGGTAGGATCCGCGACAGCACTCCCTTGTTCCCATGCCGGCCGGCCATCTTGTCGCCGACCTGCAGCTTGCGCTTGATCGCCACCGCTACCTTCACCATCTTGATGACGCCCGGCGCGAGCTCGTCTCCCGCTCGCAGGCGCTCGATCCGACCCTGGAAGTCCTCCCGGATCGTGTCCGTCTTCTCGTTGAATGCCTCGACGGCGCGCTGCACCTCGGCTTCGCCGGAATCATTGCCGACGCGGATCTCGGCCCAGTACCGAGGCGGCATCGCCTCGAGATCCTCGTCGGTGATCTCCTTGCCCTTCTGCAGCAGCACGCGGCGGCTGTCGTCGACGACGCGGTTCTGCGCCTCCTTGCCGACGAAGAGCTTCTTCACGCGCCGGAGCGTGGTGTCGCGGATGATGCGGACCTCGTCCGCCTGATCCTTCTTGAGCTTGGTGACCTCGTCCTCCTCGATCTGCCGGGAGCGCTCGTCCTTGCTCACCCCCTTGCGCGAGAAGACGCGGGCGTTGATGACCGTTCCGGCGACCCCCGGCGGCACGCGGAGCGAGGTGTCGCGAACCTCTCCTGCCTTCTCGCCGAAGATCGCGCGCAGGAGCTTCTCCTCGGGCGAGAGCTGTGTCTCGCCCTTCGGCGTGATCTTGCCGACGAGGATGTCGCCGGGCTTCACCTCGGCGCCGATCCGCACGATGCCGCTTTCGTCGAGATCCTTCAGCGCCTCCTCGCCGACGTTCGGGATGTCGCGAGTGATCTCCTCGGGGCCGAGCTTGGTGTCGCGCGCGACGCACTCGAAGTCCTCGATGTGCACCGATGTGAAATGGTCGCCGCGTACGACTCGCTCGGAGATCAGGATCGAGTCCTCGAAGTTGTAGCCGCCCCAGGGCATGAACGCGACCAGGATGTTCCGCCCGAGCGCGAGCTCGCCCATCTCGGTCGAAGGGCCGTCGCCGATGACGTCGCCGCCCTTGACCCGATCGCCGGGCACGACGATCGGCTTCTGGTTCATGCAGGTGTTCTGGTTCGACCGCTGGTATTTGACCAGGTTGTAGATGTCGACGCCGGGGTCGCCGCGGCCGGCCGTCTTGTCGGACTTGACGACGATGCGCATGGAGTCGACGCTCTCGACGATACCGTCGCGTCGCGCGACGACCGTCACTCCCGAGTCGCGCGCCACCACTTTCTCCATGCCCGTTCCGACGAGCGGCGCTTCGGTGCGTAGCAGCGGCACCGCTTGGCGCTGCATGTTCGATCCCATGAGCGCGCGATTCGCGTCGTCGTTCTCGAGAAACGGGATCAGGCTCGCGGCGACCGAAACCAGCTGGTTCGGCGACACGTCCATGAAGTTCACCTCGTCCGGGAGCACGGTGGTGAACTCCCCGCCCTTCCGCGCCGTCACCCGATCGTGGGTGAAATGACCGCGCGCATCGACGGGGGCGTTCGCCTGCGCGATGACGTAGTCCTCCTCCTCGAGCGCCGACAGATAACGGATGCGATCGGTAACGCGGCTGTTCTCGACCTCGCGGTACGGCGTCTCGATGAAGCCGTATTCGTTGACGCGCGCATACGTCGAGAGGCTGGCGATCAGGCCGATGTTCGGCCCTTCCGGCGTCTCGATCGGGCAGACGCGGCCGTAGTGCGTGGGATGCACGTCGCGCACCTCGAATCCGGCGCGCTCCCGGGTGAGACCTCCCGGTCCGAGTGCGGAGAGCCGACGCTTGTGCGTCACCTCGGAGAGCGGGTTCGTCTGGTCCATGAACTGCGAGAGCTGCGAGGACCCGAAGAACTCCTTGATCACCGCCGACACCGGTTTGTAGTTGATCAGCTCCTGCGGCATCAGCGTTTCGATGTCCTGCAGGCTCATCCGCTCCTTGATCGCGCGCTCCATGCGGACGAGCCCGATGCGATATTGGTTCTCGACCAGCTCGCCGACGGCGCGGACGCGCCGATTCCCGAGGTGGTCGATGTCGTCGATCTGCCCGATGCCGTTCTTCAGCTCGATCAGGTAGGCGACGACCGCGAGGATGTCCTCTTTGCGGAGCGTGCCTTGCTCGAGCGGCACGTTCAGCTTGAGCTTGTGGTTCAGCTTGAGGCGGCCGACCTTCGAGAGATCGTAGCGCTCGGCATTGAAGAAGAGGTTGTTGAAGAACGTCGTGGCAGTCTCGAGCGTCGGAGGATCTCCCGGCCGGAGGCGCCGATAGATCTCGAGGATCGCTTCCTCGGGCGTGTTCACCTTGTCCTGCAGCAGCGTGTTCCGCAGTGACGGCCCGGTGTGCAGATCGTCGATCAGCAGCACCTCGATCTCGTTGATGCCGCGGTCGCGAAGCTGCTTGATCTTCTCGGCGGTCAGCTCCTGGTTACACTCGACGATCACCTCGCCCGTCGCGGGATCGACGAGATCGTGCGCGGCGATGCGGCCGACCACCTCTTCGGGAGCGATGGGAATCCACTGCAGGCCTGCGGTGTCCATCTGCTTGATCGCGGCGCGGGTGAACTTGCGTCCTTCCTTGACGATCAGCTCGTTCGTCGTCGGATGCCGCACGTCCCGCGTGGCTTTGGTGCCGACCAGCTGATCGACCTTCAGGAGCTTGGCGACCTTTCGTTCTTCGAGCTGCACCAAGTCCTTCTTGTAGAAGGCGTTCAGCAAGTTCTCGGTCGTCATGCCGAGCGCGCGCAGCAGGATCGTCGCGTGAAACTTCCGACGGCGATCGATGCGCACGTAGAGGATGTCGCGAGGGTCGAACTCGAAGTCGATCCAGGAGCCGCGGTACGGAATCACTCGCGCCGTGTAGAGGAGCTTCCCGGACGCGTGTGTCTTGCCTTTGTCGTGGTCGAAGAAGACCCCGGGCGATCGATGCAGCTGGGAGACGATCACGCGCTCCGTGCCGTTCACCATGAAGGTGCCGTGCGCGGTCATCAGCGGGATCTCGCCGAAATAAACCTCCTGCTCCTTCACGTTCTTGATCGTGCGCAGGTTGGATTGCGGATCCACGTCCCAGATCACCAGCTGGATCGTCACCTTGAGCGGCGCCGCGAACGTCATGCCGCGCTGCCGGCACTCCTCGACGTCGTACTTCGGCGTACCGAGCAGGAAGCTGACGAACTCGAGGGACGCCGTCTCGTTGAAATCCTTGATTGGGAAGACGGATTTGAAGACCCCCTGGAGGCCGAGATCTTTCCGCCCTTCGGGACTGATGTCCGCCTGGAGGAACTCGTCGTACGAGCGCTTCTGGATGTCGATCAGGTTCGGGATGTCGATGATCCGCTTGATCTTGCCGAAATTCCGGCGGAAGCGGAGATTGTTCGCCACCTGGGAAGCCATCTATGCTCCTTGGCTGAGGATCGCTCCACACGAGCGATCGCTCCGATGAGTGTGCGTGCGGCGGGCGGAGGGCAGCGTGGATCGCTTTCCCCGCGGCCGCTCCGGTGAACCGGAAAGCGCAGCCCGTCGAATCGACGGGCCGACGCCAGAATCCATTCTTGCTCGATGTCCGATCTTACTTGATCTCCACCTGCGCTCCGGATTCCTCGAGCTTCTTCTTCAGGTCTTCGGCTTCCTTCTTCGAGACGCCTTCCTTGACGTTCTTCGGAGCGCCGTCGACCAGGTCCTTCGCTTCCTTCAAGCCGAGGCCCGTCACCTCGCGAACGACCTTGATCACTTGGATCTTCTTGTCGCCCGCGGCTGCCAGGACGACGTTGAACTCGTCCTTCTCGGGCTCCGCCGCCGCGGCCGCCGCTCCCCCTGGTGCCGCTGCCGCCGCCACAGGCGCCGCCGCGCTCACGCCCCACTTCTCCTCGAGTGTCTTCACCAGATTCGAGACCTCGAGCACGGTGAGCCCGGAAAGCGTGTCCACGAGCTCATCCAACTTCTCTGCCGTCAACGCCATTTCGACTTCCTCCTTGAGTTCCTTCGCCGTCCGTCGCTCATTCTGCCGCGTCGCCGAGCTGTTCCTGCCGCGACGCGAGGAGACGGGCGAGGCGCGCACCGGGTTCGTTCACCGTCCGGACGAAGCGGCTCGCCACCGCCTGCAGCACGCCGAGGAGCTGGCCTCGGAGCACTTCCTTCGAGGGCGTCTTCGACAGCGCGACGACTCCGGCCGGCTCCAGGATCTCCCCTTCGTAGACACCGCCCTTGAGAGAGAACTTACCGCCTTCGCTATCCACCCAGCGGGCGACGATCTTCGTCACCGCCATGGGATCTTCGTAGCCGAAGACCAGCGTCGTCTGCCCTTCGAGCCAGCGCTCGACCGAGGCGAGCTCGGTACCCTCGAGGGCGCGCTTCGTGAGCGTGTTCTTCGCGACCCGGCACTCGCCGCTCACGGAACGAAGCTCCCGCCGGAGCTGGTTCGTCTTCGCAACCGTGAGCCCCTGGTAGCGTGCGACCAGCGCCACCTTCGCGGTCTTGAGCTTTTCCTGGAGCTCGGTGACGAGCAGCGACTTTTCCTCTTGATTCAACGGATTCCCCTCACGCGGCCGTCGCGGCCGCGGTCGTGCGTGCCTCGGACGGATCGATCTTCACGCCCGGTCCCATGGTCGTCGACACCGCGATCGAGCGCACGTAGTTTCCCTTCGCGGAAGCCGGCTTGGCGCGCACCACCGCGCCGAGCAGGACCTCCGCGTTCTCGACGAGGCGCTCCGGGCCGAACGACGATTTGCCGATCGGCACGTGCACGTTGCCGCCCTTGTCGACGCGAAATTCGACCTTGCCCGCCTTGATCTCCCGTACGGCCTTGCCGACGTCGAGCGTCACCGTCCCCACCTTGGGGTTCGGCATCAGGCCGCGCGGACCCAAAATCTTGCCGATACGACCGACCTGACCCATCATGTCCGGCGTGGCGACGACCTTTTCGAAATCGAGCCAGCCCTCCTCGGAGATCTTCTTGACGAGCTCGTCGGCTCCCACGTAATCGGCGCCGGCCGCCTCCGCCTCGCGGGCCTTGTCGCCCTTGGCGAACACCAGAACGCGCTGCGACTTGCCGGTGCCGTGCGGCAAGACGACCGTGCCGCGCACGTTCTGATCCGCCTGGCGGGGATCGACACCGAGACGAATCGCCATCTCGACGGTCTCGTCGAACTTCCGCGGCGCCGTCGGCAGCGCGAGATGCAGGGCTTCTCCGAGCGGATAGCGCTTCTCACGGTCGACCCGCGTCAACGTCTCTCGATACTTCTTCCCGCGCTTCGCCATGTTCTTCTCCGGCCCTAGCCGACGACCTCGAGGCCCATGCTTCGTGCCGTGCCTTCCACCGTGCGGATCGCGGCGTCGAGATCGGCGGCCGTCAGGTCGGGCAGCTTGAGCTCCGCGATTTCCCGGACCTGCGCCCGCGTCACTTTGCCGACCATCGATTTTTTCGGCTCCTTCGAGCCCTTCTCCAGACCCGCGGCGCGCTTCAGCAAGACCGATGCTGGCGGCGTCTTGGTGATGAACGTGAACGAACGATCCGCGAACACCGTGATCAGAACGGGAATGATCAGTCCCTGCTGCGCCTGGGTCTGTGCGTTGAACGCCTTGCAGAACTCCATGATGTTCACGCCGCGCTGGCCGAGCGCCGGGCCCACCGGGGGACTCGGGTTCGCCTGGCCCGCCGGAATCTGCAGCTTGATTTCCGCGATGATCTTCTTCGCCACGTCAGTCCTCGGGGTTCATGGGGGA
>JAXDLK010000171.1:0-3891 GCA_034666665.1 Candidatus Binatota bacterium | reverse complement strand
GCCGAGAAGCTTCGCTTCTTTCTCGGCCGAACGCCTCGCGGTCATCTCTCGCACGACCGTCCTCTCTGGCGTTCGGTTCCGTGGCGAAAGGCGCTCTTCACCGCGAGCGGCTCGCAGGCGGTGCTCGCCTGGCTGCGCTACCGGATCGAGCTCTACGACGGGCTCGCCGGCTGAAGCGGCTCGTTGCTTCGACGCGGGCCGAGGTTAGAATGCCCGAACGCCCCGGAGCTTCGTGGGCGCAGGAGCGATGATGGCCAAGACCTACAAGGAGTTGATGGACGACGCGCGTCGCGCGGTGCCCGAGCTCTCGCCGGCCGAGGTCAAGGAGCGGCTCGACCGGGGCGACGATCTCCTGCTGCTCGACGTCCGCGAGAAGGACGAGTACCGCGAGGGGCACCTCGACGGTGCCACCAGTCTGCCGCGTGGGTTCCTCGAGATTCGCGTCGAGGACGCGATCCCCGACCGCTCGAGCCCGATCGTCGCCTACTGCGCCGGCGGAACGCGGTCGCTGATCGCCGCCAAGACGCTCCGCGACATGGGCTACGAGAACGTGACCTCGATGTCCGGCGGCTTCACCGGCTGGAAGAACGCGGGTCTTCCCTGGTCAAAGGATCGCCAGTTCACCCCGGAGCAGATCACGCGCTACAGCCGCCACTTCCTGCTCCCGGAGGTCGGGGAGCAGGGGCAGGCGAAGCTCCTCGACGCCAAGGTCCTGTGCATCGGAGCGGGCGGCCTCGGGTCGCCGACGGCCTTCTATCTCGCGGCCGCGGGCGTCGGCACGATCGGGCTCGTCGATCACGACGTCGTCGACCTCTCGAACCTGCAGCGGCAGATCCTGCACACGAACGATCGCATCGGCATGCCGAAGGTCGAGTCCGCGCAGAAGACGCTGAACGCGCTGAATCCGGACGTGCGCGTGGTCGGCATCCCGGAACGGCTCTCGTCCGAGAACGTGATGCGGATCTTTCGCGACTACGACGTGATCGTGAACGGCTGCGACAACTTCCCGACACGCTACCTGACGAACGACGCCTGCGTGTTCCTCGACAAGCCGCTCGTCGACGGCTCCATCTTCCAGTTCGAGGGGCAGGCGACCGTCTTCCTTCCGCACCGCGGCCCCTGCTATCGCTGCCTCTTTCCGGAGCCGCCGCCACCCGGCGCCGCTCCGAGCTGCGCCGAGGCCGGCGTCCTGGGCGTCCTGCCCGGGCTCGTCGGCTGCGTCCAGGCGCTCGAGACGGTCAAGCTGATCCTCGGCATCGGACGGCCGCTGATCGGGCGCATGGTCCACTTCGACACGCTTTCGATGGAGGTCCGCGTGCTGAAGCTCCGGCGCGACCCGAACTGCGTCGTCTGCGGCGAGCGTCCGACGGTCACCGAGCTGATCGACTACGAGGGGTTCTGCTCCGGCGTCCCGTCGAACGGTGAAGCCGCGGCCGCGCACGCGTAACCGGGAGTCCGCGCGTGGCCGTCGCCCGGAGGATCTCCACGATCGTCCGGAAGATGTTCGCGCATCTTCCGCGCTCGGCGAGCGCAGGGTAGCTGCCTCCCGTCGATTTTGGTAAGAGCCGCTCCTACGCGGAGAGTTCGCCCGCGCGGAGGACCCGAATGAAGCAGATCGTCGTCTATCAGGAGCGCTGCACGGCCTGTCGCGAGTGCGAGATGGCCTGCTCCTATTACCACGAGGACGCGTTCGTCCCGGCGTATTCTCGAATCCGCGTCCAGGACTTCTACGAGGAGCAGTTCTACCAGCCGATGGTCTGCGTGCACTGCGCCGATGCACCTTGCGCGACGGTCTGCCCGACGGTGGCGATCCTCCGCGAGCCGGACGGACAGGTGCGCGTTCACGACGACCGCTGCATCGGATGCAAGATGTGCCTGCTGGCCTGTCCGTTCGGGGTCATGGGGTTCACGCCGGAGAAGGGGCTCGCCCACAACTGCGACATGTGCGACGGCGATCCCCAGTGCGTGAAGTTCTGCGTGCCGAACGCCCTCGCCTACGAAGAGGTCGAGACCGGCGCCAACGCGCGACAGAAGTTCGCGGCCGCGATCGCGAAGCAGGCCGCCACCGGCGGCTCTCCCGCCTGACGGCCGCCACATGCAAGCCCGCTATGTCCTCGTCGGCAACAGCGCGGCGTCGCTCGCGGCGATCGACTGGATCCGCAAGTTCGACGGCAGCGGGCCGATCCTGCTGATCAACCGCGAGAAGGGCGTCGCCTATTCGCGCGTCGCTCTGCCGTACTTCGTGTCGGGCGAGCGGAGTCTCGAGAGCATCTTGATCCGCCAGCGGCCGGACTACGAACGGCTCGGCGTCACCCTGCTGGAGGACGCCGAAGTCACGACTCTGGATCCGGCGGTGCGCGCGCTGTCGCTCGCGGACGGCCGGCGAGTGGAATACGAGAAGCTTCTCCTCGCCACCGGCTCCGAGGTGGTCGTGCCGCCGATCGGCGGGCTCGAGCAGTGTCCGCATCACCACCTGTGGACGCTCGAAGACGCGATCGGAATGAAGAAAGCGGCCGAAACCGCCAAGCGCGCCGTGGTGATCGGCGGCGGCTTCATCGGCATGCTCGCGGCGGAGGCGCTTCGCAAGCGCGCGATGGACCTCACGATCGTCGAGATGGCGGATCAGCTGATGCCTCAGCTCCTGGATGCCGAGGGGGGCAAGATCTTCGAGCGCGCCGTCCGCGACGCCGGCGTCGATCTCCGGCTCGGCACGCAGGTGAGCGCGGTGGGTGCGAACGGCAAGGGCGTCCGCGTGACGCTCTCCGTGGGCGGTACGATCGATACGGATCTTCTCGTCGTCGCCGCAGGTGTACGCCCGAATCTCGGCTGCGTCGGCAACGGCGTGATCGAGAAGGGCCGCGGCATCCGCGTGAACGAGCGCATGGAGACCAGCCAGCCGGGCATCTATGCGGCCGGCGACGTCGCCGAATCGGCGGACTTCGTCAGCGGCGTTCCCACGGTTCATGCGATCTGGCCGACGGCTGTCGACCAGGGACGCATCGCCGGCGCGAACATGGCCGGACGCCCCGTCGCGTACCCCGGGAGCCTCGGCATGAACGTCGTCGGCCTCTTCAAGGTGACGCTCGCGCAGGTCGGCCGCTTCCGTGAGGCAGCGGGAGACGTGATCGAGGTATCCGGCTCGGGCGGCGGTCAGCACTATCGCAAGGTGGTCATCGATCCCGCCGGCACGATGGTGGGCGCGATGTATCTCGGCGACGAGAACGGCGTCGCCGAGATGGGCGTCATTCACCACGCGATCAAGCGACGCGAGCCCTGGCGGCAGTTCGTCGCCTACGGCGAGCGGCGCGGAGCGTCCTACGCCGCGATGCTGGCGCGTGCCCCGAAGCCGCTGCCGCCAGGCACGCGATGACGGTCCGTATCCGGCTGCACGCGATCCTGAAGAAGTTTCTGCCTGCCGGCAGCGACGACAGCCTGGCCATCCTCGAAGTTCCCGACGGGGCCACGGTCGCGGACGTGATCGCGCGACTCGGCATTCCGCACAAGCATGCGGGCATGCTGGTCTCGGGCGACGATTACCTCCAGCCCGAGACCCCGCTGCGCGAGGGGCAGGAGCTGAGCATCTTTCCGCCGCTTGCCGGCGGCGCTGCCGCCTAGGGCGCGGTCCGAGCTGTGCAGGCCCGCTCCGAGCCGGCGAGGAGCATCTTGGGCCCCCGAGCTCTTCTGCGAGCGTGTTAGGGGCGGTGGGCTAGCGGAGGAGTCTGCGTCACGAGCTATTCGTGGCGCAGACTCCTAGGCCGCCGCTCGCCCGCGGCGCCGGCGCCTAGTCGCTCACGGCTTTCGCAGCGTCGCGCGCGAGATCGGCCGTCCCTGTCGGCGGTACTTGCGCTCGAAGTTCGTCGGTACGTGGCGGGTCCCGTCTTCGCCGA
Organism: Candidatus Binatota bacterium; assembly: GCA_034666665.1. GTDB lineage: Bacteria > Desulfobacterota > Binatia > JACPRU01 > JACPRU01 > JAXDLK01. The sequence continues at coordinate 4 of JAXDLK010000171.1, read as the reverse complement.
TCTC
>JAXDLK010000170.1:0-13472 GCA_034666665.1 Candidatus Binatota bacterium | reverse complement strand
GGCTCGACCGGAAAACCGAAGGGCTGTGCCTACGTCCACGGCGGGTACATGGTCGGCACCACCCACCTCTGGAAGATCCTCTGCGACGTGCGCGAGGACGACGTCTACTGGTGCATGTCGGACATCGGCTGGATCGTCGGCCACTCGATCATGGTGTACGGCCCGTGGTGCAACGGGACGACGATCGTCGTCCGCGAAGGCACGCCCGATTACCCGAACGCGGGCATCGTCTGGGACGTCGTCGAGAAGTACGGCGTGACGAAGATGTTCAGCGCGCCGACGGCGCTCCGCATGTTCATGCGCATGGGTGCGGACTGGCCTCGCGCGCGCGACCTCTCGAGCCTGAAGCTCCTCGCCTGCGCCGGCGAGCCGCTGAACCCCGAGGCGCTCGCGTGGGCGCACGAGCACATCATGCAGGGGAGGGGACCCGTCGTGGACAACTGGTGGCAGACCGAGACGGCGGCGCCGACGATCGGCACGCTGCCGTCCATGCTCGCGAAGGCGGGGAAGGCGGGAAAGCCGTTCCCCGGGTTTCGCGCCGAGGTGCTGTCGCCCGAAGGCAAGCCGGTGCCGGCGAACACCGGCGGCCTTCTCTGTCTCCGCGGCGCATCGCCGCAGATGTTCCGCACCGTGTGGGGCGCTCCGGAGCGTTACGAGGAGTACTTCAGCCGCTTCCCGGGCCTGTACGTGGCGGGCGACGTCGCCACCCGCGACGAGGACGGCTACTTCGCCGTGCTCGGCCGCGCCGACGACGTGCTGAACGTCGCCGGCCACCGGATCGGCACGGCGGACGTCGAGTCGGCGCTCGTCAGCCACCCCGCCGTCGGTGAGGCGGCGGTGATCGGCAAGCCCGATGCGCTCAAGGGCGAGGCGATCAAGGCGTTCGTGCTGCTGCGTGCCGGCCGCGAATCGAGCGAGGCGCTCCGTACGGAGCTCGTCGAGCACGTGCGCCACGTGCTCGGCCCGATCGCCACGCCCTCGGAGATCGACTTCGTCGCCAAGCTGCCGAAGACGCGCTCGGGGAAGATCATGCGCCGCGTGCTGAAGGCGCAGGAGCTCGGCCTGGATCCGGGCGACGTCACCACGATCGAGGAGTGACCATGCCGACCTTACTCGAACAGCTGAGCTCGATGACCGTGGTCGTCTGCGACACCGGCGATCTCAACTCCATCAAGAAGTTCAAGCCGCGCGACGCGACCACGAACCCCTCGCTGATCACGGCCGCGGCGCAGATGCCGGAGTACGCCGACGTCGTCGACGGCGCGCTCAAGTGGGCCGAAGGGCAGGCGCGCAGAGCATCGCCGAAGAAGGTCGTGCCGCTGGCGCTCGACCGGCTCGCGGTCGAGTTCGGGCTCCGCATCCTCGACATCGTGCCCGGGCGGGTCTCGACGGAGGTCGACGCGCGGCTCTCGTACGACACCAAGGCGACGATCGAGAAGGGGCGGCACCTGATCGCTCAGTACGAGGCGGCGGGAGCGAAGCGGGATCGCGTGCTGATCAAGATCGCCTCGACGTGGGAAGGGATCCGCGCCGCCGAGGTGCTCGAGAAGGAAGGCATCCATTGCAACCTGACGCTCCTCTTCGGCGTGCACCAGGCGATCGCCTGTGCCGAAGCGGGCGTGCGGCTGATCTCGCCGTTCGTCGGCCGCATTCTCGATTGGCACAAGAAGGCGTCCGGCCGCGACAGCTATCCGCCCGCCGAGGATCCGGGCGTCGTGTCGGTCAGCCGCATCTACGACTACTACAAGAAGTTCGGCTACGAGACCGAGGTCATGGGCGCGAGCTTCCGAAACCTCGGTGAGATCACCGAGCTTGCCGGCTGCGACCTCTTGACGATCGCGCCGAACTTCCTTGCCGAGCTCGAGAAGGCGGGCGGAACGCTCGAGCGCAAGCTCGACCCGGCGAAAGCAGCGGCGAAGGAGATCGCGAGGACACCGGTCGACGAGCAGACGTTCCGCAAGATGCACGAGGAGGATCGCCTGGCGAAGGAGAAGCTCGAGGAGGGCATTCTGGGCTTCTCGAAGGCGATCCTCTCGCTCGAGAAGCTCCTGACCGAGCGTTACCGCGCGATGCTGGGAAAGTCGGAGGTCGGCCAGGCGGCGCACAATTTCTTCAAGATCTTCGACCTCGACGGCGACGGCTTCATCACGCGCGAGGAATGGGGAGGCCTCGACGAGGTCTTCGATGCGCTCGACGTCGACAACGACGGCCGCCTCGCCCCGGAGGACATGGCCGCCGGCCTCGGCGTCCCCTTCGTGCTGAAGTAGGAGAACGTTCGCGGCGCTCGCGGCTGTCGTCCGCGCGTTTGAGCGGTTGGGCGCTTCGGCAGATGAAGCCAGGCCCTTCGTCGGCAGCGTACGAGTAGGACCCCGGTCTCTCTTCTCCCTCTCCCCCGTACTCGGGGGAGAGGGTAGGGTGAGGGGGCTTTGCGGCTCGTCGACAAGCCTCTCCTCGTCTGGGACGGCGACTGCGGCTTCTGCCGCCGGTGGGTCGACCGCTGCCGCCCGTTCACGCTCGACCGCGTGGATTACGCCCCTTCGGGGGAAGTCTGCGCTGACTTTCCGGACATCCCAGCCCGCGATTTCGATCGCTCTGTCGTGCTGATCGAGCCGGGCGGAGAAGTGTCACGCGGTGCGGAGGCCGTCTTTCGCGCCCTCGCTCACGCGGGGAAGGCACGGCCGCTCTGGGCATACCGACGTGTGCCGGGCTTCGCCCGCGCCTCCGAAGCGGCGTATCGACTGGTCGCGAGCAATCGTTCGCTCCTGTCGCGCCTCTTCTGACACACCAGCGCCCCGGCGGAGCATCATCTCGCCGGCGAGCGGCGGCGGATCTCCTGAATCATTTCCTCGAGCGTCTGCAGGAATCGCGAGCGGTCCCGCTTCTGGAACGGCGGCGGTCCGGACGTCAGCTCCCCGCCCTCGCGGAGCTTGGCGAGAAGGTTCCTGGTCGCCAGCGCGTCGCCGACGTTGTCTTCGGTGAACGGCTTCCCGGTGACGCCGAGGACGCGCGCTCCTTTGGCGACGCAGCGGGCGGCGAGCGGAACGTCGGCGGAGACGACGATGTCGTCCGGTCCGGCGTGCTCGACGATCCAGTCGTCCGCCGCGTCGAAGCCTTCCGAGACGACGACCAGGACGATGCTCTCGTCCGCCGGCACCCGCATCGGCGAGTTCGCGACGAGCGTGACGGTGAGCTGATGGCGGCGCGCGACGCGGAACACCTCTTCCTTGACCGGGCACGCGTCGGCATCGATGAAGATCTGCACCGGTAGGACCTCGAGCCGACCCGCTACGAGGTCAAAGGCGTTCGGCGATCGGAGCGCGACTTCGCCGTCACGCTCCTGGGGCGACCGTGCCGACGTCGCGCTCCTCGACACCGAGCACGGCGGGGGCGTCTTCGGTCCCGAACAGTGCGGGATAGACCATGCCGGCGAGGGCGGCCCCCGCGATGGGGGCAACCCAGAAGAGCCAAAGCTGAGCGAGCGCCCAGCCTCCGACGAACAGTGCCGGCCCGGTGCTGCGCGCCGGGTTCACGGACACGTTCGTCACGGGGATGCCGATCAAGTGGATCAGGCAGAGAGCGAGCCCGATCGGTATGGGCGCGAAGCCTGCGGGGGCGCGACTGTCGGTGGCGCCGAGGATCACGAAGAGGAAGAAGAACGTCAGCACGAGCTCGGCGATCAGCCCGGCGGACAGCGAGTAACCACCCGGCGAATGCTCCGCGTAGCCATTCGATGCGAACCCGGCGGCGAGGTCGAAACCCGGGGCGCCGCTGGCAATCGCGTAAAGGACCGCGCTGGCCGCGATCGCACCCGCGAGTTGCGCGCCGATGTACGCCGGCAGCTCGCTCGCCGGAAACCGATTCCCGACGGCCAGTCCGATCGACACCGCGGGATTCAAGTGGCAACCAGAAACGTGTCCGATTGCGTAGGCCATCGTCAGAACCGTCAGGCCGAAGGCAAGCGATACTCCCATGAATCCGATCCCGACCTCGGGGAAGCCCGCTGCGAGCACGGCGCTGCCGCAGCCGCCGAATACCAGCCAGAACGTGCCGAATGCTTCTGCAAACATTCTTCGAGACAGCGTCACGGGCGTTCTCCTCCGGCGAGCGGTCCTGCGGCTCGCGGACGAGCATACGTCCGACCGGCCTGCCGTAGTCAAACCGGCGAAGAATCGGTCGCGGGAGCCGACCACGTCGCGGTGCGCTGTGGGTTCCCGGACAGTCGCTGCGCCGGCGAGCATGCAGCGAACGGTCGTTCGTTCGCGCTGCGGCCAGTCGCGACGATGCAGTCTTATCGAAGCCCGTGCCGCTCGAAGAACTCGCCGAGGTGCAGGAAGGACCACGCGCCTTTACGGTCGGCGGCGAGTCGTTTCTCCACCTCGGACCGTTCCGCCTCGATCTTCGCGAGCAGCCGCTCGATCACGACCACGCCTTCCTCGAACGTGTGTGCCAGCTGCTCGGCGGCGCCAGTCATCGTCTCGCGGGTAGGCCCGCTCCGGTAGAGCTTCTGGTAGCGAAGCTCGAGCTGCCCCGCCGCCTCGCGGTATTTCTCCCGCGCGGTCGCGAGCGCGGCGTTCTCCGCAGTGACGAACTCGAGCCGCCGCGTAGTGTTGATTCGGTCCCCGCGTACCTTGAGGGCCCAGGTGAGGACGGAGAGCAGGAGCACGGCGAAGAGTACGGCCGCCCATCGCCAGTACGAGATCGCGGCGATTTCGGCGCTGAGCGCTGCCCCGGCACCGTCGAGGTCGCGGATCCTCCGCTCCAGACCGGCCGAGGCGGCGCGGTGATTCGCCGCCTCGCGCTCGAGCCGCTGCTTCTCGAGGAGGAGGCCATCTCGCTCGGTCCGGAGCGTCGCCGCGTCGCGCGCGAAGGCGTTCGGGATCGTCAGCAACTGCCCGATCGCGAGCCGGCTCGGATCGGCGATCCCGTTCCGGGCCATCAGCTCCTCGATGGGAATGCGAAAGACGGCTGAAACGTCGACGACCGATTCGCCGGCGCGGAGCGGGTAGCGGAAGACGTCCTCGACGGCGGGGGCGGGTTGGTCCGCGAAGCCGGACTGTTGGGCAGCCGCGGGCTGTGCAGCCGGAGCAGGTTGCGCCGCGGGCGCCATTTGCGCCGCCGCGGCGGGCTGCCCCGCCGGACCCGGCCGCCCCGCCGGGGCGACCTGGGCCGCTGGGACGGCCACCCCCGCACGAGCCGGATCGGCACCGGCCGAACCAGCCGTCGAGACCGACAGGACGATGGCCATGAGCGGCGGCAAGCGTGTCATCATTGGGGGACCTCCTCGGGTCCACTCCTGTACAAACCCCCTCCATCGTACCGGTTCCGTACATCCAAATGGAACCGGCGGTTCAGCCCCGGCGATGGTCCGGCTACTCCCTCGATCCCGTCGACGCAGGTTCGTAGGGGGGCAGCGGATCGCGGCCCATCGCAGCCGCGGAAGGAGCCGGTTCAGAAGCCGAGGTCCTGCTGCTGCTGATTCAGCTCGGTCTCGATCGTCCAGAGGCGCTCCTTCAGCGCCTCGAAGTTCTTCGCGTCGCGGACCTCCCTCACGATCGCGAGGTCGGAGCGAATGTTTGCGCGAAGCACGTCCTCGATCGACGTCCGCGCCCGAGCCGGCGGGCCGAAGGCGAGCCAGCCGACGAGGATGCCGCCCAGCGTCCAGAGAGCTCTGGTAATCACGTCATCACCTCCCGGTAGAGAGACGCCGCCTCGGAGAGCTGCTCCGCGACGCGGCGGCGAAGCGCATGCGGCCGTACGACCTCGACGAAGGGACCCATGCTGAGGATCCAGATCGCGAGCTCGGTCGTGCCGCGGACGGTCATGGTCAGCGTCGGGCGCCCGTCCTCGCCGAACCCGAACCGCTGCGTCGGGTGAATCTGCCGCTCCCGAAGGTGCGCCTCGGTCGTGGCGTTCCGTATGCGGAGCTCGACCTCCGTCTCCGGTCCGGAGATCAGGCCGAACGTTCCGTCCGTGAGAAGCTCCGGACGGTAGCCGGCGGGGTAGGCGAAGCGCACGAGTGCCCCGTCGGCATCCTTGAACCGTTGGATTCCTCGAATGCGCTCGATCGCGAGGTAGATGACCTTGTCGTACACGTCGGAGAAGCCGAGCAGATAGAGGCCGCCGCGATAGGCGACGAGCGTGTAGGGATCGAAGCCGTGGACCTTCCCCTCGCCGAGCAGCCCGGCGTAATCGATCTCGAGCCGATGGCAGCCGATCAGGCTCCGCAGGATCAGGTCGAGCGTCTCGTCGTGCGCGGAGTAGTCCTTTGGCGCGTACGGAATCGCGTGAAACTTGCGATCGAAGTCCGCGAGCCGCAGGCGCTCGCGGGCCGAGAGGTTCCGATAGACGCGCTCCCAGAGCTCCTCGACGCCCTGCTTCAGGACCGTGCCTTCGAGGAAGCGGAGGAGAGTCAGCGTGAAGTAGAGTGAGGCGACCGCGTACGCGGTGCCGCCGAGCGTCGCGTCGCGCTCCACGAAGCGCAGCACGCGCTTGTTGCCGCGACGAGCGATCTCGAGCAGCGGCTCGTCGTTCCAGTCGACGAGCTGATCGCGGCATGCGCGCACGTAGCGAATCAGCGTCTTCTCGGAGATGCGCAGCTCGTCGCGGATCGCGTCGAAGCTCCAGCCGAATGGGTGCTCGGCGAGACCGAGAACGAGCCTCGCCAGTCTCGTCGCGGCTCCATAGCTCGGTTTGCGGCTCTTCCTCACGGATCCGGCCCTCGAAGGAGCGAGGATGACACGAGGACCGGGCCAACCGTTGTCGCGCCGGCGCCATCACTTCGAGGCTGCCGTCGGCCAATTGACGAGGTAGCTACGTGGGGCTACCTTGGTTGCGCAATGAAGGCGGTCGCCGTGAAAGAGCTGAAGAATCGCCTCAGCCACTATTTGCGGGAGGTCTCCAGCGGAGAGGTCGTACTGGTCACGGATAGAGGGCAGGTGATCGCCGAGCTCCGCCGGCCGTCCACCGATCGACGCCCGGATGATTGGGAGCGCACGCTCGAGCCACTCGCGGCGCAAGGTCTCGTTCTCCTCGGCCTGCCCCAGGATCGCCGCGCGTATCGCAAGACGCGCGTCCGGCTCGGACATTCCAGTCAGAGCGTACTGGACGCCGAGCGTCGCGAACGATGACGCTCTACGGCGAGACCAGCGCGATCCTCCGCTGGCTGTTCGCCGAAAGTGGGGCGGACGAGATCCTCGAGCTCCTCCGCGGCGCCGGTAAGGTCGTCTGCTCGCGCCTCACCATCATCGAGAGCCACCGCGTGATCCGGCGTGTCGTGACTCTGGGCGACCTCGTGGAAACCGATGCCGTGGACGTCAGGTCCATACTCGCTCAAGCGGCCGCTCGGTGGGCGATGTTCGAGATCTCCCCGGAGGTCGGCAGACGGGCAGAAGAGGCGTTCCCGGTCGAACCCGTGCGAACGCTCGACGCGCTCCATCTGGCCACCGCGCTCGTGCTGCGACAGGCGATCCCCGACCTCCGCATGCTGAGCACGGATGCTCGGGTGCGCGAGAACGCCGTCGCCCTTGGCTTCGACGTCCTGCCGGCCGAGTGATCATGGCCTCCGTTGCTGGGGAGGCCATTGGTTCCTTCCACTTTCCGCCCAAGCAGGAAAGGAACGCACACCGCCGGCGCGACGCATCACGGCTCCGCCGGAGCCACCACCTGGCATGGTCGAACCGCTTGCGGTGGACGGCGCAGCGATATCGGTGCGTGTGTCGTACGGGGTGCGAGTGGCGACCATGAGACGGAACGCGGGTGTGAGTCATTCGGTGGCGGTCGCGCGCGGCTCCCGCCATGATGCCGGTCGATGAGCATGGGCACGGGCGGTGGTGCGGGGGTCGTCGCCGACGATAGCGCCGGCTGGCCGCGCGAGCACGTGCTCGCGACCGTTCGCAGCTACTGGGGTTTCGACGGCCTCCGCCCGCACCAGGAGCAGGCGATCCGCGCCGCGCTCGAGCGGCGCGACTCGCTCGTCGTGCTGCCGACGGGCGGTGGCAAGTCGCTCTGCTATCAGGTGCCGCCGCTGGTCGCGCGGAGGACGGACGTCGTCGTCTCGCCGTTGATCGCCCTCATGAAGGACCAGGTCGACGCGCTTCGCACCTGCGGCGTCGCGGCAGCGGCGCTCCATGGCGGCATGGACTTCGACGAGATCCGCAGGACCGAGCGCGAGATCGCAGCCGGTCGCTACTGCCTGGTCTTCGTCGCGCCCGAGCGTCTGCTGACGCCCCGCTTTCTCGACCTCGCCGCCCGGATCGGCGTCTCGTCGTTCGCGATCGACGAGGCGCACTGCATCAGCCATTGGGGCCACGACTTCCGGCCGGAGTACCGGCAGCTCGCGAGCTTGAAGGAGCGCTTCCCCGGCGCGAGCCTGCACGCCTACACGGCGACCGCGACCGAGCGCGTCCGGCTGGACATCGTCGAGCAGCTCCGGCTCGAACGGCCGCACGTGGTGGTCGGGACGTTCGACCGGCCGAACCTCCTCTATCGCGTGATCCCGCGCGTCGACGTCACCGCGCAGGCGCTCGAGGTTCTCGGGCGCCACGAGCGCGAGGCGGCGATCGTCTACTGCCTCACCCGGCGGGACACGGAGGACCTGGCGGCGCGAATCGCCACCAGGGGTGTCCGCGCGGCGCACTACCACGCGGGCATGGAGCCCGCCGACCGCCGCCGCACGCAGGACCGCTTCGCCGCCGAGGAGATCGACGTGGTCGTCGCGACCGTCGCGTTCGGCATGGGGATCGATCGGAGCGACGTCCGGGCGGTCGTCCACGCGGCGATGCCGAAGTCGATCGAGCACTACCAGCAGGAGACGGGCCGCGCCGGGCGTGACGGGTTGCCGGCGGAATGCGTGCTCCTCTACTCGGCGGCCGATGCGCTCCGCTGGCAGTCGCTGATCGAGAAGAGCAGCGAGGAGACGGAGGTCCCGCGCGAGACCGCCGAGGCGGCCAGGCGTCTCCTCGAGGAGATGCGCCGCTTCGCCTCGTCGATCCGCTGCCGGCACGCGGCGCTCTCCGCGTACTTCGGACAGCCGTTCGCAGCCGCGACCTGCGGCAACTGTGACGTCTGTCTCGGCGAGGTGGAGGGTCTCGTCGACGCCACCGTCCTCGCGCAGAAGATCTTATCCTGCGTCGCCCGGACCACGGAGAGCTTCGGAATCGAGCACGTCGCGGACGTCCTGCTTGGCGCCGAGAACGAGCGCGTCCGCCGCTGGGGCCACGAGCGGCTCTCCACCTATGGCTTGCTCAGCGACTTGCCGCGGAAGAACGTCGTCGGCGCCGTCTACCAGCTAATCGACGCCGGAGTCCTCGACCGGACGACGGGCGATCGGCCGGTCCTCCGGCTGAACGCCGCATCGTGGGAGGTGATGCGGGGAAAACGTACCGTGGAGCTGGCGCCGCCGCGGAAGGAGAAGGTACGACGGAGCCGTGTCGAGGAGGAAGGATGGGAAGGCGTGGATGCTGCGCTGTTCGACGCTCTCCGCGCGCTCCGGCGCGAGATCGCCCGCGAGCGTGGCGTCCCTGCCTACGTGATCCTCCACGATGCGACGCTCCGAGAGCTCGCCCGCCGCCGTCCAGCGTCCCTCCGGGACCTGGCGCACGTGAAAGGCATCGGCGAGAGCAAGCTCGCCGCGCTCGGTCCGCGGATCATCGAGTGCATCGGCAGACATGCGTCCTCCGAGTCCGGAGAGCCCCCAACGTGAGCCGAAAAGCTCGGCGGGCACAGACGTCGTAGAGCTCGCGCGCGCGCGTTCCCGCGCTGTCGCCCGAAGAGCGGTGTCTTTTCCCGCTTGCGTGTGGGGAGAGGTCGCCGGCAAAGCCGGCGGGGGAGGGGTCCGACAATCCCTTCGATCTACCGCGAAGCGGACGATTCGCTGCCTTCGTGAAGTCGCATCCCCTCTGCCAGTGCTGCGTGGACCTCTGCGCGCAGCGCCTCCGGCTTCACAACCCGCACGTACGGCGTCCACGTGAGCACCCAGTTCTTGAGCTCGCGCGTCCCGCGCACCTTCATCTGAAGGACCCGCTTCTCGTACGGCCGTCCGCGTCGCGGCGTGCGTCCGACGATCTTCTGCGTAGGATGAATCCGCCGATCGCTCAGCCGCGCATCCGTCTCCGCGTTCTGGATCTCGATCTCGACGTCCACCTGGTCGCCGTCCATCAGCCCGAACTGCCCCTCGAAATGCGTATCCGGTGAGTAGCCCGCCGGATAGGTGAACGTCACGGGTTCGCCGGACTCGTCGAGCAGCGGCTCGGCCGAGTCGATGCGCTCGACGGCGAGCCGCGTGACGTGATCGCCGCGGTCGGTCCGGCCGATCAGGTAGAGGCCCTCGCGGTACATCGCCAGCGTGTAGGGCTCGAGCCGGTGGTCCTTCCCGCCACCGTCGACGCCGTAGTAGCGGACCGCCAGTACGTGCTGGCGGATCAACGCGTCGACGATCTTCGGCAGGTTCTCATCGCCGACGTACGACTTCGGCGTGTAATGCATCGAGAAGAACTTGCGCTGAAAATCGGCCACCCACGACGACTCGCTCGGCGCGACTCGCCGGGCGAGGTCCTCCCAGATCGTGACCACGTCTTCCTTCGGGATGATCCCTTCGAGGAAGCGGAGCACCGTGAACGCGAGAAAGAGTGGAACGAGGTTCCCGGGCGGCGAGTCCGAAGCGCCGTCGCCTTCCGGATCCGTGAGCCTGCCGCGTGCGACGCGCGTCTCGGGAATCTTCTGAACCGGATCGTCGTCGTCGATGACGATCTCTTTCCCTTGCCGATCCTCGAGCCGGAGCACCGCCGGGTGGAGATTCCCGTTGAAGATCATCGAGCGGAGCGCGAGCAGATAGCGGCCGACCGTGCGTGTGTCGACCTCGAGGCGCTCGGCGACCTCGTCGACCGTCCATGAGCTCGGTGGGCTCAGGAACAGGAACGCCACCTCGAGCATCCGGATCCCAGTGTTGTAGGTGACGGAGTAGGCCGGCTTCGGCGGCGGGGCGACCGCCACCTTGGCCTCGCGTGCGTGCGCCGCCGCCTTCGCGGGACGCCGCGCGTCGCCGGCTGCCTTCGATGGTTTCGCCTGCATCCGGCGATCGTGCCGCGGAACGTTCGACGGTTGCAAGCAAGCGCGGGCGCGGCGTGCGCTGCGCCAACCGTTGTCCCGGCTGATTGCTACGGTGGGTCCATTGCACACCGGCGCTCCTGCGGGATGCGTCGTCTTTGCCCTCTCCCATCCTGAGAGAGGGTGGCCGAAGGCCGGGTGAGGATCTCTCCCGAACTACGGCGAGCATGATCCGCCACCCGTGTCGGGGGCGGCGAGCGAACTGGAGGACAGTCGTGAGACTACCGCTTCGTTACTGCCAGCACTGCCGCGCCAAGGCGCTCACCCCGAAGTCCCGGCGGAAGGCGCACATGGCCGCCGGATGGATCTACCGGAGGAACCACGACCTCTGCGCGCGCTGCTTCCGCGAGGCGAGCGCGGCTTCAGCCCGCCGGTGGCGCAACCTTCCGGGGCTGCCGTTCGACGCCGCGCCCCTGCGGGCCGCCTGACCTGAACCCCATCGCCAACACCAACGGTAGCAAAGGAGACCTTCGCGTGCAGATTCAGATCGACCTCGAGAACCCCATCGTATGCGGACCGCTGACGCTCTTCGCCGTGTACCCGTCGGGCCCGCCCGCCGGCGATTACCTGACCGGCCCGGAAGCGGCGGCCCAGAAGCTCTTCGACGTCAGCGAGCGGTCGGACGCCGCTGCCGTCCCGGAGCTCGTCGTCAACAACCATGCGGATCTGCCTCTTCTTCTCGTCGAGGGCGAGATCCTGATCGGCGCCAAGCAGAACCGGACGCTGAACGTCACCGTCCTGTGCCCGGCGAAGGGCGAGACCGTGATTCCCGTCTCGTGCGTCGAGGCCGGACGGTGGGGCAGGGCGCGTGAGGGCTCGCGATCCCGGCGCCACTCGAGCCTCTCGCTCCGAGAGGTGAAGCTCCGCTCCGTCTCCGAGTCGGTGCGGCGGGGCTTCGGGAAGACGAGCGACCAAGGGGCGGTGTGGGATGCGGTCGAGGCGGTGGCCGCACGCCACGGCGTCCGATCGCCGACGATGGACTTCGACGAAATCCAGGAGCACGTCGGCGACGACGTCGATCGGCTGGTCAAGGACGTGGAGCTCCGCGCCGGCCAGTCGGGAGTGGTGGTCGGGATCGGCGGCGAGGTTCGCATGCTCGAACTCTTCGACAAACCGTCGACGCTCGCGTGCTACTGGCAGAGCCTGCTGTCCGGCTACGCTACGGAGGCGTTGGGACAGCAGGAGAAGCCCACGCCCGCGGCGGCGGCGAAAAGGTTCGGAGGAAAGGTCGCCCGCGCGCGATCTCGCGACGCAGCCGGCGCGGGGATCGGGACCGAGTCGCACCTGGAGGCACCGGCGCTTACAGGTGTGGCGCTGTCATGGAATGCGGCGCCGGTGCACCTGGTCGCCTTCGCTTCATGAACGGCCACGTGATGCGTCAGACACGGAAACTGAGAGCTTTGGAGTTGACAGCGGCGCGGAAACCTCCGGCGCGGATCGTCGTCACGGACGTTCCGTTCCTGCCGCAGCCGTACCAGGAGCAGATGCTCCGTTTCGTCATGAGTTGCCACGCGGTGTCACCTTCCGAGAAGATGAGCCAGCATGTCGGCAACCGTTACCGAGGATCTTGCCGCTCGCATTGCCTCATTCCGGTTCCTCGAGCAGCAATGCGCCCTTCGCTCCGAAGGGATCGTTACGAGGCAGATCTTGGCCGAGGGGTTCGAGTTCCGTGGCCACCGGCTTCGGCTGATCGGACCGCAGGGGATCTTCAAGCCGGCGTTCCTCGAGATGCCGATCAGCATCACCACCGTACCGGTGGTCGAGGGGAAGCCCCGTCCCTATGACGACGAGATCGGAACGGAGGGGACGATCAAGTATCGGTACCGCGGGACCGAACCAGAGCACCCGGACAATGCGGGTCTCCGCCGGGTAATGCGGGAGCGCGTGCCGCTCATCTACAACTACGGCATCGTTCCCGGCGAGTACTTGCCGGTCTGGCCGGTCTATGTGGTCGCCGATGATCGCGCGAGCTTGCTCTTTCACGTCGCGGTCGACGAGCCGCGGCTGGTCGAAAGGGTGCGAGGCGTCGAGGGCGTCGACGTCGAGGAAACCGCCCGCCGTAGCTACGTGACGATCGCCGCGAAGCGTCGCCTTCATCAGGAGGCGTTTCGCGAGCGGGTGCTCCGGGCGTACCGCGAGATCTGCGCGATCTGCCGCCTCCGGCATCGCGTGCTCCTCGACGCCGCTCACATTCTTCCCGACGGCCATCCAGCGGGACTGCCCGTCGTGAGCAACGGCCTTTCGCTCTGCAAGCTCCACCACGCGGCATTCGACCGGAACATCCTCGGCATCCGCGCCGATCTGACGGTCGACATTCGTCTCGACATTCTCGAAGAGGAGGACGGGCCGATGCTGGAGCACGGCCTGCA
>JAXDLK010000169.1:0-6306 GCA_034666665.1 Candidatus Binatota bacterium | reverse complement strand
GCGCCGACACCCTCCCGTTCGCTGCGAACCGCCTGCCGCAGAGAGAGCGCGCGCGAGTCGTTCAGCTCTCGCTCCTCGGGCTCAGCTCGGCCGCGGATTTCGAGATCCACGTATCGGATTGGCTCGGCACCGGTCCACGCGCCGACTCGCTGCCGGTCGTCCCCGAGCTCCGGAAGCTCGATCCCTCGCGCATTCAGTGTTTCTATGGTGAGCAAGAGGACGACACGCTTTGCAGGGCGCCGGCACTGGCGACCGCGGAAGTGATCCGAACCGGTGGCGGCCATCACTTCGACGGCGACTACACGGCGCTCGCGGCCAAGATCCTCGCCGGCGCCCGCCGCCGCTCGGCGACCGAATCGAGCAGTCGTGCTCAGGACGCCGCCGTCTTGCCTCCGCGTCCGACCGGCAGCACCACGCGGGCCCAGCCGCCGGCGATGAGCGCGGCGACGTCGCCCGTGATCCGCGGCCACTCCCAGGCTCGCCGGTAAGCCATGTACCGCGGCTCCCACGAGGGATGAAATTTCTCCTTGTACTGGCGGAGCCCGCGGAAGTTGTAGAAGTACTCGCCGTGGCGGTAGACGAAGCGCGCTCCGCGCTCCCATAGCGGCGCGCGCGACGAGTCGCCCACCGTCGCGAGCGGTGCCATCCCGAGCGAGAAGCGCGTGTACCCCTCGGCCTTCGCCCACTCGAAGACGCGCACGAAGAGAGCATCCATGACTCCGTCGGGCGCATCCGCGGCGTAGCGCATGAGATCGACCGAGGCCTCGCCGCCTCGAGGACCCGGCAGCAGCGACGCGAAGGCGACGATGCGCCCGCCCGTCGCCTCGGCGACCGCGCACGGAAAGCGGCAGAGATACGCATCGTCGAAGAAGCCGACCGAGAAGCGCTTCTCGGGCACGTGCTTGGTCGCGAGCCACTCGTCGGACACCTTGCGGAGCTCCCCGATCCGCAACCGCGCCTCTTCCGGCGCGAGGATCCGGAGACTGAGCCCCGACCGCTCGATCTGATGCCGGCTGTGGCGGAGAGCCTTGGAGTGCCTTCCCTCGAGTGTGAAGCTCACGAGGTCGATCACCGCCTCCTCTCCCAGCTTGAAGACGATGAAGCCCTGGTCGTGCACGTGCGGCAGCCAGCGCGCCGAGACCTGGTAGAGCACTACCTCCCAACCCTCGCCCTCGGCGTAGTCGAGGAAGGCTTCGAGGGTCTCGGCCTCGGCGCCGCGCGGAGCGACCGGATCGCCGAAGACGACCATGCGGCCGCCGATCGTGGAGTAGAGGACGACGCCCCGGTCGGAGGAGGTCCAGACGAGCTTGTCGCCGTTGGCGACCATGAGCGCGCTCGCGCTCGTCTCCGGCACGGAGAGAATGCGCCCGATCGCCTCGTCGACGTCCACAGCGCTCGGCGTCCGGCGCCGAGGTCGCAGCGTCGCGGCCAAGCCGACCACGCCCGCGGCGAGGGCGAGAAGCCCGGCGCCGCGGAGCGCCCGATTCGCCTCGGCCTCGACGGCCGCTTCGGTGACGATCGCCCACGCGTCGGGGCGCTCGCGATGTGCCCACAAGGCGACGGCGGCGAACAACGCCGCCAACGCGAGCACGCGGCCGGCGATCCCTGCATCCAGGATCGGCCAGAGCGAGCCTGCGCGCGAAAACGCGCGATGATGGCGGAGAACGGTCGCGGCGGTCACGCCGAGCACGAGCGCCTCCTCCCAATCGCCACCTTTGGCGAGGCTTGCGAGCGCGCCGGCCGTGAGCAGACAGAGCGTCGCCACCATCGCCTCGCGAAAGCCGCGGCGAAGACCGCGGGAGAGGATCACGAGCCCGACGCCGACCAGGACCGCGGCGGCATGGCTCGCCTCGAGCACCGCGAGCGGCAACCACTCGCCGACGAGCTCGAGCCGGCCGGCGATCGCCGGAGTCGCGGCGGAGACGAGCACGATGAGCCCCGAGGCCGCGACCACGGTCGCGAGCAGGGCGCGAACGAAGCGAAGCACTGCCGGACGCTCCGCCGTCCATGAAGTGAGGAGAACGAAGCTCGCGCCCAGCCAGGGCACCACGTAGTAGACGAAGCGGTAAACGACGATGGCCGCTGCGAGCTTGGAGGCGCCGCCGACCGTGCCGAGGCGCCACAGCCAGAAGGCGTCGGCGGCGCCGAGCCCGCCCGGTACCAACGACAGCGCTCCGACGGCGTGGCCGGCGAGGAAGGTGAGCGCGACGTTTCCCAGCTGGCCCGCCCCCGACGGCGAAGCCCCGGCTGACTCGAGAACCGCGAGAAACACCGCCGTCGCGAGCATCCAGTCGACGACGCCGACGGCGAGCAGCCACCGCCAGGGAGGCCGACCGACCTCCCAGCCTTCGCGGATCGCGGGTGGCAACGGCACGCGCTCGAGGAGCCTTCCGACTGCAAACGCAAGCGGCGGAGTGAGGAGGAGAGCGACGCGGATGTCGTGGCCCGGAAGTGCGGCGAGCACGACGGCGAGCACGGCGAGCCCGCCCCAAAGCCCCACGAGCGCCTTCACCAGCGCCCCGGCGATGCGCTTCGCCGAAACGCCGTGGTCGCGGTAGAGCCAGAGGCGAAGCGTCGGCCCGGCGAGCGGTCCGGTCGCCATCAGGTTGCTGATCGCGAACGAGAGGCTGCCGATCCGCCAGCGTACCCGTGCCGGCGGTTTCTGCCACGGAGCCCCGAGGGCGAGGACCTCGTAGGCCCCCATGCCGGCGATGTTGACGATCGCCAGCGCCGCCGCGACCGCGACCCAGGACCCGGACATGGCGTCGAGCGCCGCGCGCAGCTCGCCAAAGTCGATCGCATGCAGCTCCCGCCAGGCCGTGCCGAGCACGAGCAGCACGAGCCCGACGAAGAGTGCGGGGCGGAGGTGGGCGAGCGACCAGGTGAGCACTCCGCGCGGAACGCCGCCCGCCAGCTCTTCCGGCAAACCGGCTGCCGTCTGTGTGACTTCGCTCGTCGGCGCGGCGCCGTTCTCGTTTTGCTGGCCGGCTTCGATCCCTCGCCCTGCGGAATGGAGCGGGATCATGGTGGCGAGCACGGGACGTCGAGCAGCATCCCTCGATCACGGAGGCAATTGCCGTGCCGGCACCGCCGCCCGCCCGCACCGCGCAGGCGACGCATCCAAAATCCAGGGGCGAGCGTCAGTCCCGCGATCGATGCCGAAGCGACGACGCCGACATCCCGGCGCGCGCGCCCAAATGTGGGCAGCCAGCTCTCCGGGGCGCAGCATCATCATCAGGCACTGGGGGTCCAGTGTCTGCGAAGCAGGAATCTCGCGGCGACGGTGACGGTCGCGGCTGCGACTGACATTCCCAGGATCCAGATCTCGGCCTTCTTCACATCGACGATCAACGCGGTGGCGCTGCGGCTCATCAGAAACCCGAGAGCGCCGAGAAGCGATGCCCAAACGGCACAGCCGGCAAGCGCCAGTGGGACGAAGACGGCGAGCGACAGAGCTCGCACTCCCCAAAAGAACATCGCCACTAGATTGGTACCGTAGAGGAAGCGAGCGATGGTGATTTGCCACACACCCATACGGTCCGCGAAGCGCTCGATGGTCGGTCCAACCCGGCGGTAGAGGCGGCTCGCCCGCACCGCTTCTCTTCGCAGCCGGCCGGCACCGTAGACGGCCAGGTCGGCACTGAAGCCGCCCAGCGTTCCGACGATGATCGCGGGTGTAAAGTCGACCAGCCCCAGGTGCGCCATGACGCCGGCCACGATCATGGTGACGTCCCCCTCGGTCGCCGCACCGAGAAAGATGGCAAGCAGTCCCCATCGCTTCAGAAGCGGTTCCACGCCTGGTCAACACGCTCCGTAGAGGTCGGCATGTCTCTCAACGTCCGCAATTACGATGCCGACGCCACGGGGGTGATAATCTGCACGGAAGTCCCCGGAGACCTTCGCGTCGTGTCGCCAGATCGCGTACAGCTCCAGCAAATGCTGGTGAACGGCGCATGGACGCGATGAACACGTGACTCAGGCAGAGGCGACCGTCTTCGTCGTCGACGACGACCCATCCGTCCGCGCTTCCACCGAACGCCTCGTTCGCTCCCTCGGATTCCAGGTCCGGACGTTCGGGTCCGCGAGGGATTTTCTCGACAACGCGCGACCGGAGGGCCCCGCCTGTCTCGTGCTCGACGTCCGCATGCCGGGTCTGAGCGGCCTGGATCTGCAACGCGAGCTCACCCGAACCGGGATGCAGATCCCGATCATCTTCATGACGGGCCACGGGGACATCCCCATGACCGTGCAGGCGATGAAGGCGGGAGCCGTCGAGTTTCTCACCAAGCCCTTCCGGAAACGCGCTCTGCTCGACGCGATCCGCGCGACGATCGAGCGCGATCGCGCTTCGCACAAAGATCGGCTCGAAGCCGGAGACCTGCGGCGACGATACGAGCAGCTCACGCCGCGCGAGCGCGAAGTCATGGGTCTCGTCGTGGCGGGGCTGCTCAACAAGCAGATCGCCGGCGAGCTCGCGACCACCGAGAGGACGGTCAAGTTTCATCGCGCCCACATCATGCAGAAGATGCAGGCAGAGTCGCTCGCCGAGCTGGTGCGGATGGCCGCTCAGGTCGGAGGCCCCCGAACGGGCTCGGCGCCGCCTGTACCAAAGGACAGCTAGAAGCTCCTCCACGCGCGTGGTTACCTCCGGTCATCGATGGATCGTGACCGGGGGAACGGAGTGCACACCAAGAAGCCAAAGCCCGAACAGCCTGCCATCGCGGTCGTGGACGACGACGCCTCGGTGCGGCAATCGACCTGCAGGCTCCTCCGCTCGGTCGGGTTTCGGGCCGAGGCCTTCGGCTCGGCCGAGGAGTTTCTCGACTCCATCCGCACGGCCGGGACCGGGTGCCTGATCCTCGACGTGCGAATGCCCGGGATGGACGGTCTGGAGCTGCAGCGTCGCCTGGCCGGTACCGAACCGCGGATCCCGATCGTCTTTCTCACCGCCCATGCCAGCGACGAGGAGGAGCGCCGAGCACGGCAAGCAGGAGCCGTCGACTTTCTGCGGAAGCCCGTCGGCAAAGAAACGTTGCTCCAAGTACTGCGGACGGTGCTCGCAAGGTCCAGTAGCGGTCCAGGAGAAGATCATGACGACTGAGATGTTCGATGGTGGTGAGATGAGCGTACCCGTGCAAGTCGCACCCGACGGTCAGCACTTCGCTCGTGACGGGGTGGATCCGCTCGCCCTGCGGAGGGAGCGATCGAAAAGCATCACCATGCTGCGCAAGAGCACGGAGGACCATCTGCCCCTGCAGAACGACGTCGACGGGACGTCATTCGATGGTCTCGTCGGCTCCTCTCCAGCCCTACGAGCGGTGCTTTCTCGCGTGGCCAAGGTCGCCCCGACGGACTCCACCGTCCTCATCGGCGGTGAAACCGGTACGGGCAAGGAGCTCATCGCCCGTGCGATCCATGGACGATCGCAGCGCGCCGCGCGCCCCCTCGTCAGCGTCAATTGCGCCGCGATCCCTCCTTCGCTGATCGCCTCGGAGCTGTTCGGTCACGAGAGGGGTGCATTCACCGGCGCTTCGCAACGGCGTCTCGGGCGCTTCGAGCTCGCGGCCGGAGGGACGCTCTTCCTCGACGAGGTCGGCGAGCTTCCGATGGAGACGCAGGTCGCTCTCCTACGCGTGCTGCAGGAGCGCGAGTTCGAGCGGGTCGGCGGATCGAAGGCGATTCGCACCGACGTGCGCGTCGTCGCCGCGACCAATCGCGATCTCGAGGTCGAGATTGCCGCGGGTACGTTCCGGAGCGACCTCTACTATCGCCTCAATGTGTTTCCCATCGAGATCCCACCGCTGCGCGAGCGGCGGGAGGACATCCGCGCGCTGGTCGCGTACTTCCTCGATGTCTACGCGAGTCGAGCCACGAAGACGATCCGGCGCATCAGCAGGAAGACCCTCGAGCTTCTCGAAGCGTACTCGTGGCCCGGCAACGTTCGAGAACTGCAGAACGTGATCGAGCGGTCGCTCATCGTATGCGAATCCGAGGTGTTCTCGATCGACGACAGTTGGCTCTCCAGGGAGGAGGCTCGGGCGCGGCCGGCGCGCCAGCCGCCGTCAGTGCTCCAGTTCCCGACACCGGAGTCTCGCCTCCGGGTGGCAAGCCAGTCGAACGGCGCCACGCTCGGGGAGATCGAGCGGGAAGCCATCCTCCGCGCCCTGCGATCGACGAACTGGATCGTCGGAGGGCCGAAGGGTGCCGCCACGCTGCTCGGTCTCAAGCGCACGACGCTCCAGGCCCGCATGCAGAAGCTCGGGATCACGCACGCGCGACCGGAGCGCGCTGCGTCCTGAGCTGCCC
>JAXDLK010000168.1:0-7183 GCA_034666665.1 Candidatus Binatota bacterium | reverse complement strand
GCCAGCATCACGCGCTTCATCGCTCCCCGACGAGCGACCAGAGCCGCGACCACCGCCTCGATCTCGGGCTCCCGCTGCTTGATCTCGACGTTCAACGGCACCGTCGGGAATTCGTCGATCACCTCGGCGAGTGTGGGCACGCGGATCCCGGAACCCCGGAACGGAAAGCCGCCGTCGCGCAGGAACGCGTGGCCGGCGTCGAGCCGCCCGAGATCGGCCAGCGTCAGGTCGCGGACGGCTCCGTGACCGTCGGTCGTCCTGTCGACCGTCGGGTCGTGGATCACGACGACCTCGCCGTCGCGGGTCGCATGGACGTCGAGCTCGAGGATCTCGGCGCCGTCGTCGAGCGCGCGTTGGAACGACGCCAGAGTATTCTCGGGGGCAACGCCCGCCGCGCCACGGTGGCCGAAGATGCGCGGACGCGGTCCCGCGAAGTAGTCACCCGCCATCCGAGGGAGGATACCGGCGCCGGTTTGCGAGTGGAATGCGCCTCGCTAAGCCCAATGCCGGTCACTTAACGCGGCTACCCCGCGGCTACCCCCGGTTTGAGCCCTCTCCGAACGCGCTCGCGGAGCTCGCGGGCGCAGGATTGCGCCGCTCCGAGCCGGCGAGGAGCATCCGGCGCCGCCAGCTCGGTCCGCGCCCTACCAACCCCCCACCTCTCCGAACGCGCTCGCCGAAGAGCTCGCGGGCGCAAGATTGCGCCGCTCCGAGCCGGCGAGGAGCATCCGGCGCCGCCAGCTCGGACCGCGCCCTACCGCGCGGCGAGCTCGACGCTGACGAGCCGGGTGGCAAACCGCGGGGAGGTCCCGAGCGGGAGAGTGACCAGGTGCGACAGCAGCTCGTCACGCGCGCGGCGGAAGTCGCTCTCCAGGTCGTCGGGAAGCCGTGGGGACGTAGGCAGCTTCGCCTGCGTCGGATCCACGTAGAGGCCGTTCTTCCAAAGGGCGAAGTGGAGATGCGCGCCGGTGGCAAGGCCGGTCGATCCGACCGCGCCGATCACGTCTCCCATCTCGACCATCCCGCCGGAGCGGAGCCCCTTGGCGATCGAGTTCAGGTGCGAGTAGGAGCTCTCGACGCCGCCGCCGTGGCTGATCTTCACGAAACGGCCGTTCCCACCCTTCCACCCGGCATAGGTCACGCGCCCGGCGCCGATCGTCCGCACCGGCGTGCCCCGCGGCGCCGCGAAGTCGACTCCCATGTGGGGACGGCGGATGCGCAGCACGGGGTGAAAGCGGGACTTCGAGAACTGCGAGCTGATGCGGGTGAACTCCAGTGGGTAGCGGAGGAACGCCCGCCCGAGAGCGGTGCCGTCGGCGCCGTAATAGCGCCCGCGGCCGTCGTCGGGCTCGAAGTAGATCGCCTGCAGCAATTGCCCCTTCACGGTCAGCTCCGCCGCCAGGATCCGTCCGATCTCGACGGTCTTGCCGTTCGGCAAGCGGTGCTCCTCGTAGGCCACGCGGAAGGTGTCGCCGCGCTGGATGTCGTTGGTGAAGTCGATCTCCCACCCGAAGACGTCGACGATCTTGGAGATGACCTCGTCGCCGAGCCCGACACTGACGGCGGCATCGTAGAGGGTGGTCTCGACCGTGCCGCTGGCGACCATGACGTCGATCATCCGCGGCAGCCGCTCGATCCGAGTCACGATCTCGTCGCCGCTGTCGCGCATCACCAGAGCGGTGTCGGGGGAGACCTCGTAATGGAGCCCCGCCAGCCGGTCTGTGCCGCTCGGCAGGAAGAAGGTCAGCGTGTGACCCGGCTGCAGCCGTGCGAGGCTATGCGACTGGCGCGAGGCGGCAGACCAGCGGGTGATGTCCGACGAATCGATTCCGACGCGGCGCAGCATGCCGCCGAACGTGTCCCCGCGGCGCACCACCTCGTGAACCTCGCGGAACTCCGGCTCCACCTCCGGGCGGTGCACCCCGACGGGCGGGGCCTGCTCGATCTCGTGCTTCAGGTCGAGGGCGATCTCGCGCTTCAGCCGCTCGAGCAGCCAGCCGCGGTCGAGCTGGAAGTCCACCGAGGAGTTCGCCGGGTAGGTCGCGAAGTTGCCGACGGTGAGCACGACGAGCGGCAGAAGCAGGAGCCTTGACGGCGCCCAGTCCTTCCTCACCCACGTCGCCATTTCGCCGTGCCGCCTCATTCTTCCCCCAGCGCTCTAGAGCGGCGGCAAACTGCCAACATCGACGCGGGAAGTCAACAAATAATCCAGGAATGTCCGGCGGTTTTCCACGTTGCCGGCCCCCGGCCTGGATGTTACGGTCGGCGGCCGCTCCATGCGTCGTCTGCTCGTCGCGTCGCTGCTCGGATTCCTGCTCGCCGGCGCGGCGCTCTGGGCCGCGGTTCACCTGCTGCTGCAGCGCCCCGGGCCTCCGCTGGCCGAGCCGGTACGCATCGACGTCGGACCCGGTGAGCCCTTCCGCGTGACCGCGCGAAACCTCGAGGACCGCGGGCTGGTGCCGAGCGGACGCGCGCTCGCTCTCTGGGCTCGGCTCTTCGGCGCCGATCGCGACATCAAGTCGGGCTCCTACCTCTTCCCCGAGCCCCTCCGCCCGATCGATCTCCTCGAGAAGATGCGCAGCGGCGAGGTGATGGTGATGCGCGCGACGCTGATCGAGGGGATGACGGCGCGCGCGTTCGCCGCGGCGCTCGAGGCGGCGGGCGTCGGACCCGCTGCCGAGTACGTTCGTCTGATCGACGACCCTTCGTTCGCCCGCGCGCTCGGTGTGCCGGCGAGCTCGCTCGAGGGCTACCTCTACCCCGACACGTACTTCTTCTCGCCGGCGGCGGACCCCCGGCGCGTGCTCCGCACCCTCGTCGCCCGCTTCCAGCAGGTCGTCGGTCCGGAGATTCGCGACCGCGCGACGAAGCGAGGGTTCAGCCTACACGAGGTGGTCACGCTCGCCTCCGTGGTGGAGAAGGAGACCGGCCGTGCCGATGAGCGACCCCTCGTCGCTGCCGTCTTCCTGAACCGCCTCGAGCGCCACATGCCGCTGCAGTCCGATCCCACGGTGATCTACGGGATCGAGGGCTTCGACGGGAACCTCCGCCGGAGCGACCTTCAGACGCCCGGACCGTACAACACCTACCTCGCCGGGGGCTTACCGGCGGGACCGATCGCGAACCCGAGCCTCGCCTCGATCGAGGCCGTGCTCAACCCGGCCGACGTCCCCTACATCTACTTCGTCGCCCGCGGCGACGGGTCTCACGAGTTCACCTCCAACCTGGCCGACCACAACCGCGCCGTCGACCGCTACCAGCGACGACGCTAGGGCGCGGTCCGAGCTGGCGAGGACCATCTTGCGCCCGCGAGCTCTTCTGCGAGCGCGTTCGGAGCGGCGGGTTGGCGGAGGAGGGCGGGTGAGCCCGAACGCGGCGGCACCGGCCGATCCTTACCGGCTGATTCGCGACACGACGGCGCGTCTTCGCAGGCGCGCGCGCGAGGACGTGTTGCTCGCCGCCTTGCCGCCGATCGCCGCTGCCGGCGGAGTGACCGCCGCCGGTTGGGCCAGCGGATGGCTGGCGGCAGCCGTGGCGCTCGCGAGCGGTCTCCTGGCATTCATCGCCGCGCGCATCCCGCCTCGGGAAGCCGAAGCGGCACGGTCACTCGACCACGCCTTGGCCGCCAAGGAGCATTTCTTGACGCTCGTCACCGGGGGGGCGCACGAGCCGTTGCGAGCGGTCGTCGAGCGCGGCGCGAGCGACATCGCTCGCGCGAGGACCGTCTTCCCACCCGTGCCGCCGTTCCGCTGGCGACGGATTCTCGCGAGCACCGCCGCGTCGCTCGCCGCCGTCGGTCTGATGCTGCTGCTCGCCGCCTGGCGTGCGCCGGCGGCTTCGAGCCTGGAGCGCCTGGCTCACGACCTCGCATCCGTCGGTGACCCCGCCGCAGCGGCGCTCGCTCGCAGCCTCCGCACGCTCGTCGACGATCTCCGCCGCTCCGACCTGAGCGACGACGAGAAGCGTCAGCGCGTGCAGGCGACGCTCGCCGAGCTCGAGCGGCAGGAAGGCGGCAGCGGACGTGGAGAAGGCGGCGGCAAGGACGGCACCGGCTCCGGCCGGCAGGGAAGCGGTTCGGGACGACAGGGAACCGGCGGGGGCGCGGGCTCGGGAGCGGAGCAACGCCAGGGCGCCGGTCCGGGTGCGGGCGAGCGCGAGGGCGACGCACGATCGCGCCAGCTTCGCGATCGAGCACGCGGCGAGCTCGAGGCGCTCGCCGGGCCCCTCGACGGTAAAGCGCGCGGCGAGAAGCGAGGCGATCGGCAGGAGGGCGACAGCGACGGCGGCGGCGTCAAGGCTCCCCGCAAAGCCGACGGGGCCGGAGAGGGTCCCGGCGAGGGTAGCCAGCCTTCCGGCAATCGTCCCCGAGGAGACGGCGAAGCCGAGGGTGAAGGTGCGGGTCAGGGCCAGGGCGAGAAGCAGCGTCCCGGTCCGGAGGAAGGCTCCGGGAGCGCGGCGAGACCGGAGGGTGGCGGCACCGGCACCGGATCGCTCGGCCGCGCCGGACCCGACGACCAGGCGGAGCCGGCGAAGCGCTACTACGCTCCGGGCGAGGGCCCGGGGGGTTGGATCATCAAGGACGGGCGCTACGTGCGGGTGAGGATTCCCGACGAGCGCCACGCCGAGGAGGATCTCGAGACGGTGGCGAAGCCCGGCGATGTGAATCCCGAGACGCCGTACGGCAACGCGGCGCTACCATCCGCCGGACCGGTCGGCGAAGCGCACGAGAGCCAGCCGCTGCCGCTCGAGTATCGTGACGCGCTCGGCTCTCGAGGAGCTCGGTGAGATGGTGACCTCGAGAGCCGCGGCCCCCTCGCCGGCCGAGCGGGTCGCGCGCTTCCAGCAGACCTTTCGCGCCATCGAGGACGAGGTCGCCCGCGTCATCGTCGGTCACGCCGCCGCGGTGCGGAAGGTCCTGGGCGCGTTCTTCGCCGGCGGCCACGTGCTGATCGAGGGCGTGCCCGGCCTCGGCAAGACGCTGATGGTCAAGTCCGTCAGTCAGGCGCTCGGGCTCACCTTCAAGCGAATCCAGTTCACTCCGGACCTGATGCCGTCCGACATCGTCGGCGTGCAGCTCCTGACGGAGATCGGCGGCTCCCGCGACCTCGTCTTCCGCGAGGGACCGGTCTTCGCCAACATCGTCCTCGCCGACGAGATCAACCGCGCGACGCCGAAGACGCAGTCCGCGGTGCTGGAGGCGATGGAGGAGCATCAGGTGACGGCGTTCGGCGAGACGCATCTGCTCCCCGATCCCTTCTTCGTTCTCGCCACGCAGAACCCGATCGAGCTCGAAGGCACCTACCCGCTGCCGGAGGCTCAGCTCGATCGCTTCCATTACAAGCTGGTGGTGACGTCGCCGGCGGCGAACGAGCTGAAGGAGATCCTGCGCCGGACGACGGCCGACCGATCGCAAGAGGCTCGTCCGGTGCTGGAGCCGGGGCAGGAGGGCCCGATCGTCGACGCGATGCGCCACCTCGTTCGCCAGGTGACGCTCGCTCCGCCGCTCGAAGACTACGTCGTCTCGGTGATCGTGGCGGCGACGCCGAGCGCTCCCGGCGCGATCGCTCCGGTGCGATCGTACCTGCGCTTCGGCCCGGGCCCGAGAGCGGCGCAGGCGATCGTCCTCGGCGCCAAGGTCAGCGCACTGGTCGACGGTCGCGGTCACGTGAGCCTCGCGGACATCGACGACGCGATCGCGCCCGCGGTCCGCCACCGGCTGATCCTGAACTTCCAGGCGGAAGCCGAGAACGTCACCGCCGACGACGTGCTGCGCGAGATCGTCCGGTCGGTGAAGCGGCCGTGAGCGAAGCGGCGGCGACGGCGGCGCCGCTCTTCCCGCAGGCGTTCCTGAACCGGCTCGAGACGCTGCGCGTGCGCGCGCGGCGGCGGTACCTCGGCATGCGCAAGGGATCGCACCTCTCTCCCCGGCGCGGCACCAGCCTCGAGTTCGCGGACTTCCGCGTCTACGTTCCCGGCGACGACCCGCGCACGGTGGACTGGGGGATCTACGGCCGGACGGGCCGCCTCTACGTGCGCGTCTACCAGGAAGAGGAGGACCTCTTCGTCTATCTCCTGGTCGATGCCAGCGCCTCGATGGGGTACCCCGCCGCCGACCGAAAGTACGAGACGGCGTCGCGTCTCGCGCTCGCGCTCGCCTACGTGGCGCTCGCCTCCGACGACAGCGTCCGCATCCACCGCCTGACCGAGCCCGCCGTCGCGCCGACGCCCTTCTACCGGGGGCGCCGGCGGCTGCTCGAGGCGCGAGAGTTCCTCGACCGCCGGCCGCCCGACGGCGCGCTCGATTTTCGCGCCGCGGTCGCCCGGCAGCTCGGCGCGCTTCGCCATCCGGGCAAGGCGATCCTCATCTCCGACTGCTTCCATCCACCCGAGGACTTCGCGGCCGGCCTCGCGCTGTTCGTCGGCGCCGGCCTCGACCTGCTGGTGATCCACCTCCTCGGCGCCACCGAGCTCACACCGCCCCTCGTCGACGCGGAGAGGTTGATCGACGCGGAGCGGGGCGGCGAGCTCGAGATCCGCTTCGACGAGCGGGCGCGCGCCACGTACCTCGACAACCTCGAGCGCCATCGCCGCGAGGTACGGAGCCTCTGCCACCGAGCGGGCGTGCCGTACGCCTTCTTCGACCTCCGGCGGGGCGTACAGGAGTTCGTGCTGACGGAGCTGCCGGCGCTCGGCCTCCTCGGTTAGTCAGCGATGGACTTCCTGAACCCCGGCGGGCTGGTCTGGCTCGCCGCCCTACCGCTGCTGCTGGTTCCCTACCTCTTACGCGAGCGGACGCGGCGCCGCCTGGTGCCCGCGCTCTTCCTCTACGAAGGGATCGC
Source organism: Candidatus Binatota bacterium (assembly GCA_034666665.1). Classification (GTDB taxonomy): domain Bacteria; phylum Desulfobacterota; class Binatia; order JACPRU01; family JACPRU01; genus JAXDLK01. Next base: position 344 of record JAXDLK010000168.1, on the reverse strand, counting down.
CCGCACTCGCCGGCTCCGGCTCTTCGGCGTGCCACGGCTCGAGCCCCTCTTCTGGCTGCAGCTCCTGCTGCTCGCGCTCCTCGGCGTGGCGATCGCGCGGCCGGCGCTGACGGCGACCACCACCCGCTCGGCGCTGGTGCTCGACGACTCGGCGAGCATGCAGGCGCCCGTCGCGGACGGCGGTACGCGACTTGACCGCGCGCGCGGCGCCGCACTCGAAGCGATCGCCGCCGACCCCGCCGGGATCTGGGACGTCTTCGCGCTGTCGCCGGCACCGCGTGCGCTCGGCGCGGGCCTGACCGCGGAGGAGGCACGCGAGCGGGCGTCCGGCCTCCGCGCGAGCG
>JAXDLK010000167.1:0-2884 GCA_034666665.1 Candidatus Binatota bacterium | reverse complement strand
CGTTCTCCGGCGAGCCGCGGCGACGATCAGACGTAGAAGCCCTCGGCGATGCGTTGATTGTAGGCGCCGAGCTTGTCGAGGCCGAGGCCGTAGAACGGCGCACAGAGCGTGAACGAATCGGCGACCGCCGCGATGCGATCGACGCGCTTCCGCACCTCGTCGATCGGACCGACGAGAGCGAAGTGCTCGACCATGTCGTCCGGGCATGCCTTCAGCATCGCCGGCGTATCCTTCGCCTGGCTCGCGGCGGTGATCGCGCGTGCGGCATCGCCGTAGCCGCAAGCGGCGAAGTACTTCTCGTACTGCTCGAAGGACGAGTAGAAGGCGACCGTCAGGCGCGCATCTTCGATGCACTCGCGCCGGTTCGGGCCCGGGGCGAGGAAGAGCCAGACGTTCAGGTCGAACGAGGCGCGATCGCGGCCGGCCTTCGCGAGTCCCTTGGCGACGTTCGCGGCCACCTGGTTCAGGATCCACTGCTCGGCCCAGATCGGGTGACCCGGAAGGCCGTCGGCGATCTCCCCGGCGAGGCGGCAGGCGGTCTCGTACACCGCCGGGATGTAGATGGGGATCTCGGTTCGGACCGGCGCCGCCAGCGTCTGGAAACGATCCAGGTCGAGCCGGTAGTATTCGCCCTCGATCTTCCCGAGGTCGCCGGTATGACCTCGCTGGATGATCGTGCGGATCACGCTCACCGCTTCGCGGAGATGGGGGATCGGCTTCCCGTAGTGGACGCCGTGCCAGGCCTCGTTCCACCAGCGGACGGTGGGGCCGATCCCGAGCACGCAGCGCCCGCCGCTGATCGCGTCGAGGTCGAGCGCCGAGGTTGCGGTCTCGAGCGGGCTTCGCGAAAACGCGTGCACCACGCCGGTGCCGAGCTTCACGCGCGAGGTCGTCATCGCCGCCGCCGCCAGCGGAATGAAGCCGGGGCCCCAGAGCTGCGGCGCCCAGATCCCCTCGAGACCGATCGTCTCGCACTGGCGTGCGATCTCGCCGAGCTGGGTGCTCGGCATGGGGAATACCAGCCCCCAGTACTTGCGCTTCATCGCCATCGTTTGCCTCCGGATGAAATCGGCGACCGAGTATCCTATTTCGGGTTGGGAAAGAACCGTGCGATCCCGCTTCGACATGGTGCTTCTGACCGGCGGCCTCGGGGGAGCGCGGCTCGCGCCGCCGCTCGCCCGTGACTGCGCCGCACGCGGCGGCGACCTCACCGTGATCGCGAACGTCGGGGACGATTTCGACTGGATGGGGTTGCGGGTGTGCCCGGACGTCGATTCGGTCCTCTATGCGCTGGCCGGTTTGTGGGACGTGGAGCGAGGATGGGGACGACGGGGCGACACCTTCGGCGCGCGTGACGTGCTCGCCACTCTCGGTGCGGCCGAGGCGTGGTTCGGCGTCGGTGACGCGGATCTCGGACTTCACCTCGCGCGAGCTCAGCTGCTGCGGCGTGGGCGGCCCTTGACGGATGCGATCGACACGGTCCGGCGAGCGCTCGGCGCCGACGCGGCGCGGGTCCTGCCGGCGAGCGACGAGCCGGCGGAGACGCGCATCACGCTCGTCGACGGCCGCACGCTGCATTTCCAGGAATGGTACGTGCGGGAGCGTGCGGACCCGCGCGTGAAGCAGATCCACATCGGCCGTGCGTCGGCCTCGCCTTCCATGCTCGAGGCGATCGGACGCGCGGGGGCAGTCGTCCTCGGCCCGAGCAACCCGATCGCCAGCATCGGGACCATCCTCGCGCTCGACGGCGCGACCGAGGCCGTCCGGCAAGTACCGCTGCGGATCGCGGTGTCTCCCGTGGTGAACGCGAGCGAGCCGACGTCGGCGGGCATCCGGCACCACGCACGTGCGCGCGGCGCGTTGCTCGCCGCCACGGGACTCGAGGATTCGCCCGCTTCGATCGCGCGGCTCTACGCCGACCTGGTGAACGTGTTCGTCATCGACCGCGTGGACCGTGCTGCGGAAGGCGCGGTCCACGCGCTCGGCCTGCGCGTCGAGCTCACAGACCTCCTCGACGCCGACGCTCTCTCGCGCGCGCTGGCCGATCTCGTCGCCGCCGCCTGACGGCGGTCACTCGGCGAGAAAGCTCTCCACGACTGCGGCGATCTCCTCCGCGTGCGTCACCAGGAACAGGTGGCCGCCGTTCGGTACCACGTGCAGCCGGCCCTGCGGCAGGCGGCGCGCCATCCAGCGCGCGTTCACCAGCGGCACGATCGGGTCGTCGTCGGCGGCCAGCACGAGGGCCGGCCGATGGATCCGGTGGAGCCACGGCACGCTGGTCCAGCCGGTTCCCGCCAGGAGCTGCCAGTAGTAGCCGCGTCCGCTCGGCGGCCGGATGAACCGCAAGTGCGCGTGCTCGCGGAGAAGCCGCGGGTTCGCGCGAATGGCCCCGCCGTAGAGGATCGGTGCGACCTTCTCGAAATATTCGGGCGAGGTGTACCGCCGGGGCGTGGCGAGAGCGCGGATCGCCTCGAGGCGTCCGGGAACGCTCGCCCATCCCGGCGTCGTCGCCGCGAGCACCAGACGCCGCACGCGCCTGCGGTGCCGGAGCGCGAACTCCTGCGCGAGCGCGCCGCCCCAGGAGACCCCGAGCACGTCGACGCGGTCGTAGCCGAGCGCGTCCAGGGCGCGGGCGACGAGGCCGGAGAGCCCGCGAAGCAGTAGGGGAAATCGCGTGGTGCCGCTGCCGCCGGTCCCCGGCGCATCGAGGGCGATCGACTCGGTCGAGCGGAGCGCGCGACGGAACGGCTCAAGGAGCTCGAGCGCGGCGCCGATACCGTTCAGCAGCAGCAGCGGACGGCCGCTCCCGTGGATCGAAACGCGCAGCCGAACGCCGGCGACTTCGATCAGCTCGGTGGCGGGAATCGCAACCGCGGCTCCGCTC
>JAXDLK010000166.1:0-5177 GCA_034666665.1 Candidatus Binatota bacterium | reverse complement strand
ATCGAGAGCGACTACGAGGGAAGCTGCCGCGGCGCCCGCGAGGTCGCCGTCGAGCACTTCGCCAGCGAACGGGTGCTCGCGCGCCTGCTCGACGACGCCGGCCTGTAGGGCGCGGCCCGAGCTGGCGAGGGCCATCTTGCGCCCGCGAGCTCTTCTGCGAGCGCGTCCGGGGCGGTGGGGGGTGGCTGGGCGCGGCCCGAGCTGTGCAGGCCCGCTCCGAGCTGGCGAGGAGCATCTCGGGCCCCCGAGCTCTTCTGCGAGGGCTGGACCATCTTGCGCCCGCGAGCCTTTTGCGAGCGCGTTCGGAGTGGTGGGAGGTTGGTTACGGCGCGGTCCGAGCTGGGCAGGCCCGCTCCGAGGTGGCGGCGCCAGGAAGCTCCTCGCCGGCTCGGAGCGGCGCCATCCTGCGCCCGCGAGCTCTTCTGCGAGCGCGTTCGGAGAGGTGGGGGGTGGTGAGGACTCCCCCCGGTACGCGCTCTCAGCGCCGGGACTTCTTCGGCTTCGCCGCGCGCAGCTGCCGCGGCGTGGCGAGACGGCTCGCACCGCGGAGCGACGCCGTCGCCGCGACCGTACCGGCAGGCCTCGCCGCCCGGTCCCGCAGCCGCCGTACCATGCGGTAGGCGAAGGTCTCCGCCTTGCGCTCGGCGTCCGCCCAGAACACGTAGTGTCCCATCTCGTGGTAGACGGTGTTGATCCACCGCCGCTCGGAGTTGTACTTGCGCCCGCGCTTCCAGTTCTCCGGATGGATCAGGTGGATCTCGCCGTTGTCCCAGGTGTAACCGGCGGTACGCCCCCAATCGAGGTACTCGAACCAGTGCACCTGCGGGGTCGGCAAGCGATAGAAGCGCGCCAGCGCCCGGATCGCCCGCTGGAAATCCGATGCGCGGTGGTGCGCGAAGAACGCTCTCAGATGTCGGTCGATGGCTCGTCGTTCGCGGAGCCCGGGCAGCAGCATCCTCATCCGGTTCCTCGCGACAGTGCGAGCGCGAAGGTAGTCGCCCCCTCCGGGGTTGTCAAACCAGCGGGGCCGAGGGCGGCGGATCGGACTCAACTAACGGGATTTACAGCGTTATGGGTGCTGGCGGCAACGGCCGCGGGACTCTTCGGGGCGCTCTCCGCCGACGCCTACACACTGCCGCTGCCCTGGGGTGATCGCCGGATCGATGCGGACGGGCGAGTGGAGATCCGTCACGTCGAGGGAGTTGACCGTGGCACCGCGCGACAGCGTCCGCTCGGCAGAGCCCGGCTCCGCGTCGGCGCCGATCTGACGTCACGCCTGCGCTTCGAGGGGGCCGTCACCGGGAGCGCCGGAGGTACACCGCGGAACGCGGATCGTGCGGGCGCCTTCGATTTCGACCACTCGCTCCAAGACCTCTCCCCCAGTCTCGACGTGGAGGAGGCTCGCCTCGACCTGACGGTGCCGAATCTCGACGTCTCGGCCGGGATCCAGAAGTTCGCCTGGGGGAAGCTCGACGAGACGCAGCCGAACGACCTCTTGAACCCGGAGAAGTACTACGACTTCCTCCTCGACGACGAGGACGAGCGAAAGATCGGCGTGCCGGCGCTTGCGGTCACCGGCTACGTTCCCGATCTTCCGTCATCGGCCGCGCCCAGGGACCTCAAGCTCACCGGCGTGTGGTTGCCGCTCGTCGTGCCGTTTCGCTTTCCCGACGAGGACGAGCGCTGGTACCCGCCGCTGGCGCGCGTGCCCGAGAGCACGCGTTCCGGCGGAGTCGTGGTTTCGAATCACGTCGATTTTCGCAACGCGGAGGTGCCGGACCGTGACCTGGAGAATTCCGGCGCCGCCGTGCGCCTCGCCGGTTACGCGTCGGGTGCCGACTTCTCCCTCTACTACTTCGACGGATTCGACACCGGTCCGGCGCTCGACGTCGCGGCTCGCGCGTTCGCCCGCCGGAACCCGGAGAGCGGCCGAGGGGTGGACGTCCGTTCCGAGATCGAAGTGTTCCCGGTCTTCGACCGCATCCGTGCCGCCGGGGCGGACCTCGCCTACGCGGTCTTCGGAGCCACCCTACGAGCCGAAGGCGCGTGGGTGCAGGGACGACTCTTTCCCCGTTCCATCCGCGACGTGATCGAGAGCCGCGAGGTCGGTCCGGTGGATCCGGCGATGCTCCGCCCGGACGTCGAGCTCGAAGTGCCCGTCCGCCTGATGCCTGCGACCGTCGAGCGCGACGCGATCGAGTGGGGCGCCGGGGGCGACGCGCTCTACGGGGACACGTTCGTGCTGCTGCAGGTGAACCAGACGGTCGTGTTGCACAATCACGAGAGCCTGCTGGTGAGCGACCGCGAGACCCGGTTCGGATTGACGCTCCGGCGGAGCTTCCTCGCCGACGGCCTCGAGGCCGAGCTCGAAGGCCTCTACGGGATGCAGGGTGTCTATGGCGTCGCGCATCCGCGGGTCACCTACGATCTCATGGACGGCATCGACGTGCGGCTCGGGTTCGTGGCGATCGAAGGGCACGAGCAGTCGCTGCTCGGACAGTACCGTGAGAACGACGAGGGCTACGTGCGGATCCGCTACCTCTTTTGAGTCGGCCAGGTTAGTCGAGAGGGGTGAACGGGACGAACCTGGCGAGCATCGCGACGCTCGCGGTGCTGATCGCGCTCTCCGGGAGCTCGCGTGCGGAGACCGCGCGCGAGCTCCTCGACCAGGCGAAGGCCGTCAACGAGGCCCGTGAGCCCAAGGACCTCCGGCAGAGGATGAAGATGCTGCTGGTGGATTCTCGGGGAACCCCGCGGACCCGGGAGATCGAGGTCTTCTCGAAAAACGGGGCGGAGGACGAGACCAAGTCCATCACGTTCTTCCTTTCCCCTGCCGACGTGAAGGGTGTCGGCTTCCTCGCCTGGGCCCATCACGACCGCGAGGACGACCAGTGGCTGTACTTGCCGGCCTTGAAGCGCGTTCGCCGGATCACTTCGACGGCGCGGCGGCAGAGCTTCCAGGGATCGGACTTCTCGTACGCGGACCTCGAGCTCTTCGACGAAATCCCCGACTGGACGGACGAGGACGCGGCGGCGACGCTCGTCAGCCCGCACCAGGACGTCGATGGCACGGACACCGCCACCATCGAGCTGGTGCCCCGCGGAAAGGACGTAGAGTACGCGCGCATCGTCGTCTGGCTCGCCCGCGGCGATTCCACCCTGCGGCGGATCGAGCTCTACGACGCCGATCGATCGCTGGTGAAGCGGCTCAAGCTCGCGGACTTCCGCACGGTCGCCGGCATCCCCACGCCCCACCGGCTGGAGATGGTGAACGAGAAGAAGGGCACGCGGACGATCCTCGAGCTGTCGGGGGTGACGTACAACCAAGGGCTCGGAGACGACGTCTTCACCGAGCGGAGTCTCGTGCGCGGGCGTGTCGACTGACGGGCGCAGGAGGGTTTCTCAGGAGGTTCGATGGACCAGCAGGAACGAATCGCTCAGCACCTCGTCGGGCAGATCGTCGAAACCCATGCGCGGTTCGCCGCCGCGATGGAGGCGCGACTGCCCGCGATGGAGCTGGAGCAGAAGGAGCGGTACTTCGCCGTGCTGTCGATGCTCGTCGGCAAGCTCGAGGATGCGGCAAAGCCGATGAAGCAGGTGATCCAGGAGCTGGTCTCGGACGCTTTGCCGATCGTCATCACCGAGCTCTCCTGAACGCCTGCTCCGACCGGAGGGCGACCCAGTCGACGTCGGTGAGGGACGCAACCACGAGCTCGGCTTCACCGAGGGCGCCTGGAGGACGCGTGGTCGCGACCGCGAGCACCGGCAGCCCGGCAGCGTGCGCTGCGCGGATCCCGGCGGGTGCGTCCTCGACCGCGAGACAGTCCCGAACCTCGAGATCCGGCAGGTGCGCCCGCAACCGGTGCCAGCCCAGCCGATAGCCTTCGGGATCCGGCTTGCCGCGCCGGACGTCTTCCGCGGCGACGACGGTCGCGAAGAGCTCGCGCACGCCCGCCTGCCGGAGAACGTGATCGACCTCGCCGGCGAGCGCGCCGCTGACGACGCCGAGGGGCCCGACGGTCGAAGCCTCGGCGAGAAAGGCGCCCGCACCCGGGCAGAGGCGGATGCCGGCGGCGATGCGACCCGCCATCTCCGAGGCCTTGGCTGCGAGGAGGAAATCGCCCTCGGGCAGCAGATCCTCGCGCCCATGATCGCGCAGGCACCGTTCCAGACACTCGCGATCCGTGACGCCGAGGTAACGGCGAAAATACTCTTCGCGGTCGAGGTGGATGCCGTGCGGCGCGAGGACCGCGGAAAAGGCGGCGAAGTGCGCGCCCTCGCTGTCGGCGAGAGTACCGTCGAAGTCGAGCAGGAAGGCGCGGAGCATTGGCCGGGATGCGCGCGGCTATGTAATGGGAGGACCGGTGGGCGACGACCGCGTCTTCTGTCGCATTCTGGCCGGGGCCGTGCCGGCGCGCTTCGTCCATCGTGACGAGGCGGTCGCCGCGTTCGAGAACATCCTGCCGCAGGCGCCGACGCACGTGCTCGTGATCCCGCGCGAGCACATCCGGCGCTCCCTCGATCTCGAGCCCGAGCACGCGCCGCTGATCGTCGGCATCTTCCGGGCCGCGATCACGATCGCGCGGGAGCGGGGACTCGAGTAGGGGTTTCGGCGGGTGGTCAACGACGGGCCCGGTGCCGGCCAGAGCGTCGACCCTCTCCATCTGCACGTCCTCGGTGGGCGGCCGATGCGGTGGCCGCCCGGGTAGGGCGCGGTCCGAGCTGTGCAGGCCCGCTCCGAGCTGTGCAGGCCCGCTCCGAGCTGGCGAGGAGCATCTTGGGCCCGCGAGCTCTTCTGCGAGCGCAGGAGCATCTTGGGCCCGCGAGCTCTTCTGCGAGGGCAGGAGTCTCTTGGGCCCCCGAGCTCTTCTGCGAGGGCTGGACCATCTTGCGCCCGCGAGCTCTTCTGCGAGCGCCTTCGGATGGGTGGGGTTGGCGGAGGCGTCTGCGCCACGAGGGATCCGTGGCGCAGACTCCCAGGCGCGAAGCCGGGGTCGCGAGTCTCGACCGTCACTCCGCGATCAACCTCGCCGAGAGGATCTTCGCGGTATTGAATACCCGCTGATCTTGCCGGAGCCGGCAGTAGGCCGTGAGATATCGACCGTCGAAGCTCGCCGGCTCGATCACCCGTCGGGTGACGCCCTGGAAACCGTCGTACTCGATCTCCATCGGACGAT
>JAXDLK010000165.1:0-12276 GCA_034666665.1 Candidatus Binatota bacterium | reverse complement strand
CTTCCGCGTGAACCCCGACACCACGAAGAAGAGCTGGGACGAGTTCGTCCACGTGATCCCGAAGATGTGGACGCAGGAGCGCTTCTCGTACGAGGGCGAGTTCTTCTCGATGCCGTCGCGCGCGGTGTTGCCGAAGCCGTACCAGAAGCCCCACCCGCCGATGTGGGTCGCCGTCAGCAGCCCGGGGACGCACCTCGAAGCGGGCGAGCGCGGGCTCGGCAGTCTCGGAGTCTCGTTCTCCTCGTTCGCCGATCAGGAGAAGAAGGTCCGCGAGTATCGCGACCGCATTCGCAATTGCACGCCCGCGGGCGAGTTCGTCAACGAGCAGGTGAACGGGGTGAACGTCCTCTACTGCCACGAAGACGACGAGACCGGCGCGCGCGTCGGTCTCCGGATGGCGCGGACCTTCGGCTACCTCGCGGGCCAGCTCGGCATGGCGAAGGAGATGTTCCCGAGCCACTCGTACCCGACGGCCGGGCTGCTGCCGACGCTCCGCAGACAGGCGGCCGCACCGGGAGAGGAGAACAAGCCGCCCGAGGGGCTCGCGCTCGGCAACCCGGAGCAGGTCATCCGCGCGCTCAAGAAGTGGGAGGAATGCGGGCTCGACCGCGTGAGCTTCGTGCTGAACACGGCCGAGACCATTCCCCAGGCGGAAGTGCTGAAGAGCTTGCGGCTGTTCGCCCGTGCCGTGATGCCGGCCTTCGCGGAGCCCGCCGCTCGCGCGACGGGGACGGAGGGCGGCCGCTGATGCCGGTGATGGGCCGGCAGGATCTCACGGCTGCGGCGGCTCGCGCGCCGCTCGTCCGGGGGCTCGACACCGACGCCTGGGAGCTCCCCGGGGCCGAGATGCTCCAGCTCGTCTACGAGATCGACGGCCCCGCGGGGGAGCAGTCGATCCCGCCGGCGCTCCACCCTTCGATCCCGCCGTACGCGACCTTGACGATCGCGCGCTATCCCGAGAGTCCGCTCGGTCCGTTTCGCCTCGCGTACGTGCGGGTGGTCGCGCGCGTCGGCGGGCGGCCGCGAGGCTATCTCGTGGGCGGGTTCGTCGACTCCCGCGATATCGGGACCGAGCTCGCCGCCCGCTGGGGCTACCGGCTCGAGGTCGGCGACGTCGATCTCCAGGTGCTCACGCATCGGATCACCGGTGAGGTGCGACAGGGCGGCGAGACCGTGCTCCGGCTCGAGCTCGGAAACCCGGAGACGATCTCCGGCGCCGACGTGTCGTTTCTCGACGGGCTCCACCTCGTGCGCCTGAGCGAGGACGGACGGGAGTCGTCGCTGCTCGTTCAGGTCGACCCCGAATACACGTTTCACCACGCGCAGCGAGGGCGTCCCCACGTCGACTCGTTCCGGGGCGAAGCGTTCGACCCCGACGGTTGCCTGCGCCTCACCGACCCCGTGTCCGGGAGCTTCGCGCGGGTGGACACGGACCTGCCGCGGATCCGCTTCGTCATCGATCCGACGATTCCCGGCGGTCGTTCCCGCCGGCGCCTCGCCGCCTGAGTCGCCTTGGAATTCGGGATCGGGTTGCCGAACGGGTTTCCGGGAGAAACCCCGAACCTCGAGTTCCTCGAGCTCGCCGAGCGTGCCGAGGATGCCGGGTACGATTCGGTCTGGGCCGGCGATCACGTCGTCTTCCACGTGCCGCGGTTCGAGATCTTCACGACGCTCGCCGCGGTTGCCGTCCGGACGAAACGCGTGCGCTTCGGGCCCGCCGTCCTGCTCCTCTGCCTGAGGAACCCAGTGCACGTCGCGCAAGCGACGATCGCGCTCGATCATCTGTCGCGCGGGCGCTTCGTGCTCGGCGTCGGTGTCGGGGGCGAGCACCGGAAGGAGTTCGCCGCCTCCGGCGTGCCCGTCGAGCAGCGCGGCGCGCGTACCGACGAGTCGCTCGGGCTCCTCCGGCGGCTGTGGACGGAGACCTCCGTCACGTTCCGCGGCCGCTTCCATGCGATCGACGACGTCGGCATGAAACCGCTGCCGGTGCAGAAACCCCATCCACCGATCTGGATCGGCGGGCGCGCCGCCGCGTCGCTTCGCCGCACCGCGGAGCATGGCAGCGCCTGGGCTCCCGGGTTCGTCACCCCGGAAGGCTTTCGCGACCGATCCGAGCGCCTCGACGCGCTCTGTCGCGAGCGCGGCCGCGACCCGCGGTCGGTCGGGCGCGCGCTCTACCTGTTCGTCGGCATCGACGCCGATCGCGAGCGCGCTCACGAAGCCGTCGCCGCGTTCCTGTCGGCGAACTACGCGATGCCGTTCGCGCCGTTCGCCCCCTACGTCGTCGCCGGAACACCCGACGACTGCATCGCCGGCGTCCGCCGATATCTGGCTGCCGGCCCGGATCATCTGATCGTCCGCTTCGCGAGCTCCGATCCGCTAGGATCGTTCGATCTCTGGACGCGCGGGGTGCTGCCCGCCCTGCGCGAATTCACGGGAGGAGAAACCGCATGAAGGCTGCCGTCCTGCATCACAACGACACTCCGCTCCGCATCGATGACTTGGAGATCGAGCCGCCGAAGGCGGGAGAGGTCGCGATCCGCGTCGCCGCGAGCGGTGTCTGCCACAGCGACCTTTCGGTGGTGCGCGGGATCGTGCAGACGCCCCTGCCGATCGTGCTCGGACACGAGGCGGCGGGCATCGTCGAGGCCGTCGGCGAAGGCGTCACGCATCTCCGGCCCGGCGACCACGTGATCGCCACGCTCACCCCCTGCTGCGGCGAGTGCCCCATGTGTCGCGAGGAGAAGCCGTTCCTCTGCGAGAAGACCCGCCTGACAATGGGGCAGGGGGCGATGCCGGACGGCACGACGCGGCTACGGCACGCCGGGGCGGCGGTCCATCAGTTCTGCGCCGTCTCGTCCTTCGCGGAGCGCAGTGTGATTCCCGCCGGCGCGCTGGTGAAGATCGACGACGACGTGCCGCTCGACGTCGTCTGCCTGATCGGTTGCGCGGTGACGACCGGCGTCGGAGCGGTGCTGAACACCGCGAAGGTCGAGCGTGGCGCCAGCGTGGCGGTGATCGGTTGCGGCGGCGTCGGCCTTTCGATCGTGCAAGGCGCGCGCATCGCCGGCGCCGATCCGATCATCGCCGTCGATCCGGTCGAGGAGAAGCGCACCCTCGCACGGTCTCTCGGTGCGACGCACGCGATCGATCCCGCCGCCGGCGACGTGGTCAAGCAGATCCGGCGGGTCACCGGCTCGGGGGTGGCGTACGCCTTCGAAGCCATCGGCAACGTCGAGGTGATGGCGCAGGCGTGGGGATGTCTGCGGCCGTCCGGCGTCGCCGTCATCGTCGGCGTTTCCCGCCCCAACGAGGAGATCAAGCTCCGTGCGGGCGGGCTCCTGCAGCAGAAGGCGATCATGGGGTCGGTGTACGGTTCCGCCGTGCCGCAACGCGACGTGCCGCGTCTGGTCGACTTGTATCGCAAGGGTGAGCTCCGCCTCGAGCCGATGATCACGCGGCGGATCCGTCTCGAGCAGGTGAACGAGGCGTTCGATGCGATGTCTCGCGGCGAAGGCGCACGGTCGGTGATCCGCTTCGACTAGCGCGGGAGACGCCACAGGATCCGCGCGGCGCGGGAACGTCGCCGTCCGGGCGTCGGAGGCCGCATCGTCGCGCGAGCAGCTTGACCCGCGCTCGGATTCTTCTTACATGCGCCGCGTCTGACGATGCGATGAGCCGAGGGATCGTCGCGGAGCGTCTGCTCCGCGCCCGTTCCCGCCGCGGCGAGAGGGGTATGATCGGAGGAGGGCAGTCTTCTTGCGCCCGACCCGAACGCTGGCCGTGGTGGGTGGCGATCGTAGCGGGTGGCGTGTTGCTCGGATCGGGCGCGCGCGCGGCCGACTACGTGCACGCGGACCGCGAGGCCGCGAGCCGTCCGGCAGCGACGCGTGCCGCGGAGAGCGACGGTGCCGCGCGCTGCATCGACTGCGGCGAGCGCGCCGACTACCGCTCACTCGACGGCACGCTGTACTCGCTCACCGAGTTCGACGGCCGCCACGTCGCGCTGCTCCTCTCCGACGAGTGGCTCGCGGGACTCTCGCGGGAGGAGCGCCGCGCGCTCGTCGATCGCGCCGATCTCCTCTACCAGCACTACTCGGAGGTCGTCGGCGGCGAGCCCGAGGACGACGGCTTGCTGCGGATCGCGATCGTGGAGCACACCTGTGGCGGTGCGGCCGCCTGCGGCGTCGTCAGCGGCAAGCGCATCGAGATCGACGACGAAGCACTCGAGTCGGTGCGCGCGTCGGTGGCGGCCGGCTTCGTGCCGTACCTCCTGCTCCACGAGATGGCGCACAACTTCGATCTCTACTGGAACTTGCTCCACTATCTACCGGATCACGCGCACGCCTGGACGGAGTTCGTGTCGACGCTGGTCGTCACGTACGGTCGCAGCCACGGATTTCGCGCGGTCGCGCCCGAGGATTTCCAGCGCCTCGAGATCGAGCAGACGTATCTGCCGTACCTCGAGGATCCCGACGCGAACTGGCAGCGATGCGTGCGCGACGGCGCCTGCGAAGCCACGGTCGGATCGGCGAACGCCATCTGGGCCGCGGTGACCCAGCGGGTCGCGCAGCTCCATGGCGTGGAGGCCATCCGCCGCTCGATGGCGTTCCTGCGTGAGTACGCGGGGGGCGGGGGGTCCGAGTCCGATGCCGAGGCGATCGAGGACCTGCACGTCGAGGCGCTCGCCGCCGGCGTCGGCCGCAACCTTTCCTGTTACGCCGACGCATGGAAGTGGCAGGCGTCGACGGCCCTCCGCCAGCGGATGGCCGAGCGCTACGGCTCGGTGAACCCCGACTGCGAGGATCGCGACGGCGACGGCACGAGCCCTCTCGCCGGGGACTGCGACGACGCCGAGCCGACCGTGCACCCCGGAGCCGCGGAGACGCGCAACGGCGTCGACGACGACTGCAATCTCGCGGTCGACGATCTGGCGATCGTGGAAACCGACGGAGACGGCGCCGCGGGATCGGCGGCGATTCCCTTCCAGGCGACGGGGAAGATCACCGACGCCGGCGACCGCGATGCGTTCGAGCTCCAGGGCGGCGCGGCAGCGGCCGTCCGCTTCCGCTTCTGCTCGCGCTCGACGTTCGCGGGGTACTTGTCGCTCGCGAGCGCCGATGGATCCGTGCAGGACGTCGTCGGCTCCGTCACCGCGGGTCGTTGCGACTACCAGGTGCGCGCGCTCGATGGCCCGGGGCCGTGGACGCTGACGGTGAGCGTGGCGGCGGACGATGGAGCAGGGGCGTATTCGATCGAGGCCGCGGAAGCGCCACTCCGGTGGGGCGCCGTATCGGCCCCCACCTGCGACGACGGCCGCCTTCACTTCGAAGCGCGAACCGATCGACTGGTGGACTTCCTGCCGCGGCCGACCGAGGTCCGCTTCTGGGTGTCGGGTCTCGGCTTCGTCGGCGCCGCTCCGTTCTCGCCGACCGCTTCCTTCGATTGGCGGCCGCCGGGGAGCCTCGCTGCCGGGGCGCTCGGCGTACGCGTGCAGCTCTACGCGGGTGCGACCCCGGTGAGCTCGCCGACCGAGCCTCGCTGGCTCGACTGGGCGCCGGCGGGGGTGAGTCCGGGAACCGAGGACGTCGACGCGCAGGGAGGGGAACGCGACATCGTCGTCGAGGCGCCGGGGTTCTGCCACTGGACGGCATCGGCCTCGGAGCCATGGATCGAGCTGATCTCGGCGGCGGAAGGCGACGGCGACGGCGTGGTCCGCTACCGGGTCGTGCCGAACGATCGCACGACGGCTCGTCGAGGTTCGCTGCTGGTCCAGGGCTCGACCGTGGCCGTGAGCCAGGAGGGTACCGGCTCACCGGAGCCGGCGCCGACGCCGACACCGGATCGGCAGCCGCCGGCGAGAAGGACTCCTGCGGAGACCGCGACCCGGTGCGGAGGTCGCTTCGTGACGATTCCCGCGGGTGGTCCCGGAAGCGATCGGATCGAGGGGACGCCCGGCGACGACGTGATTCATGGCGGCGGCGGTGCCGATACCATCCAAGGAAACGGTGGCAACGACCGGATCTGCGGTGGAGGAGGCGACGACGAGATCCTCGGAAACGGCGGCGACGACACCCTCCTCGGTGGCGGTGGGCGCGACGTCCTGGACGGTGGCGGAGGCGACGACGTGCTCAAGGGAGGCGGGCGCGACGACCGCTTGCTCGGCGGCGACGGCGACGACCGGCTGATCGGCAACGCCGGCGAGGATCGCTGCGACGGCGGTAGCGGACGCGACCGCGAGAGCACGTGCGAGCGCTGACCGTTGCGATCGATGGGGGAAAAGGGGTCGGGAGTCTTTTCCGCCGGCCGCTCGTCTGATGTATCGTCGCAGCGGATGACTCCCGACCCCTTTTCCCCTCCATGAAGGCTCGCGCCGCAGTCGCGCATCGTCCGGCCGCACCGCTGACCGTCGAAGACGTCGAGGTGGAGGCGCCTCGCGCCGGCGAGGTGATGGTGGAGATCCACGCGAGCGGTGTCTGCCACACCGACGCGTACACGCTGTCCGGAGCGGACCCCGAGGGAATCTTTCCCGCGATCCTCGGCCACGAGGGCGCCGGCGTGGTCGTGGACGTCGGTCCCGGCGTGACCAGCGTCCAGCCGGGCGATCACGTCATCCCGCTCTACACGCCCGAATGCCGGCAGTGCGAGTACTGCCTCAGCCGCAAGACGAATCTCTGCCAGGCGATCCGCGCCACGCAGGGAAGGGGTCTGATGCCCGACGGCACGAGCCGCTTCTCCGTCGGCGGCGACGCCATTCACCACTACATGGGGACCTCGACCTTCTCGAGCATCACGGTGCTGCCCGAGATCGCGGTGGCGAAGATCCGCGAAGACGCGCCATTCGAGAAGGTTTGTCTCATCGGCTGCGGCGTCACCACGGGCATCGGGGCGGTGATCAACACCGCCAAGGTGGAGCCGGGTGCGAACGTCGTGGTCTTCGGCCTCGGCGGCGTCGGACTGAACGTCATCCAGGGTGCGCGAATGGCGGGCGCCAACAGGATCGTGGGCGTGGATCTGAATCCCGCGAAGCGCGCCCTGGCGGAGACCTTCGGAATGACCGACTACGTGAACCCCGCGGAAGCGGGTGCCGACCTGGTCGCCTTCCTCGTGGATCTCACGCGAGGCGGCGCCGACTACACGTTCGAGTGCATCGGCAGCGTCGACGTCATGCGACAGGCGCTCGAATGCTGCCACAAGGGCTGGGGTGTGAGCGTCATCATCGGCGTCGCGGGCGCCGGACGCGAGATCTCGACGCGCCCGTTCCAGCTCGTCACCGGGCGCGTGTGGAAGGGCACCGCGTTCGGCGGCGCGCGCGGGCGGACGGACGTGCCGCGCATCGTCGACTGGTACATGGAAGGCAAGATCCGCATCGACGAGCTGATCACGCACACGATGCCGCTCGCCGAGATCCAGCGCGCCTTCGAGCTGATGCACGCCGGGGAGTCGATCCGCAGCGTCGTGCGCTTCTAGAAAGGGTCTTCTCCAAAGCGTGTGTGTCTTTGACAGTTGGCCGATCATATCTCCGGCAGCATGCAGGTGAGGATTTTCAGCCGGAGATATTCCTCATCGCGTAGACCGTAGGCTCGGCGTTGAAGAACACGGATCTTGTTGTTCAGCCCTTCGACGAAGCCAAGCGATACCTTGTTCTCGGGACGGCAGTAGGCAGCGATACCGTCCCAGTGGCGTTCGATCATCCGGGCGAACTTTTCGAACGGCTCGAGGCGTTGCCACTTCAACGCTTGCTTCCAGTTCTCGAAGAAGCGCCTTGCCCAGGCCTCCCGCTGGTAGTCCCAGAGCTGCCCGAAGGATTCCTTGAGAAGGTAGGCGGTGTTGAGTCGCTTGTTCGCCTGGAGGAGCTTGCGAAGCGAACGGCGGCCATCGAGGGTGAGATTCTCGCGGTGGGAGAGCAGCGTGTACTTCTGCCCCTTGATGAAGCTCCGGTCCTTGCCCGCCAGCCGCGCGTATTCGCCGCGCCGCACCTTGTCCAGAGCCTCGCCGAGGTGACGCATCACATGGAATTTGTCGAAGAGGATGCTCGCCTCGGGAGCGTGAGCCTCGGTGGAGTTCCGAAACGGCTTCCACATGTCCATGACGGCAAGGCGGATCCCTTTGGTTTTCGCGGCTTCCAGCCATTCGTAGAAGAAGATCCATGCTCGCTTCCGAGCGATCCTCACCGCCGAACCAGATCGGACGGCGGCGACCGAGATCGCTCACCACAATGCGGTAGGTGTGGCCCTTGCGGATCGAGATCTCGTCGATGCCGATGGCCCTTGGGGTGCGGGTCCCCGCGCGGCGCAGCTGCTCGTGCATGTACTGCTTCTCGAGATCCTTGACCGTCTTCCAATCGAGACGGAGCTCGCGTGCGACGTCGCGGATCGTTTCCTTCCGGCAGCGGCGGCCGACGAAGAACGCGAAGCGCTTCGTGAAGAAAGGATTCTCCGAGAGCCAGGGCAGCTTCTCCTGCTTCACCTTCTCGCAGTGCCGGCATAGGACGCGGCGGATTTCCAACTCCAGATAGACGCGCGCGTCCCCTGCCGAAAGATCCCGGACCCAGCGCCGCCTTCGCTGATAGATCCTGTGCGCGCCGTGGCCACATATCCCGCACCGGGCTTTTTCCCCCGCCGCTCGAGGAGTACGAGCCGCGCGTTCGGATCTCCGAATACGCCGCATACGCCTGCCCTGGGACGGAATCCCGGGAAGGAGTACAGGTCCACCAGCCGCCGCCGCTTACCCATCCTCGATTCATGACAACTTTGGCCGTCGCCGAAAAGCCCGCAAACCCTTATGCCGCAACGCTCTCAGCCGACCGCACCACGCTCAAGCACACACACACTTTGGAGAAGACCCTCTAGAAAGCGTCAGTCCGGAACGCGCACGCGGAACGTCGTGCCCTCGCCGATCCGACTTTCGACCTCGACGGTACCGCCTTCCGCCTCGACGATGTCCTTCACGAGATCGAGGCCGAGGCCGCTCCCCTCGATCTCGTGGCGCAGTCGTCCGTAGCGTCGGAAGAGCTTGTCGCCGTCGCGCGCGAGGTCGATGCCGCCGCCGTTGTCGGTGACGGAGAGGCACGCGGCGCCGTGGTCCCGCCTGCTCTCGACGCGGATGTCGGGCGGACGGTCGGCGGATCGGTACTTGACGGCGTTCGTCAACAGGTTGCCGAGCACGCTCTTGAGCTTCCCGGGCTCGAGCCGGATCCTGGGGCATGCGCTGAAGTCGGCGGCGATCCGGCCGCCGATGTGTCGGACGTCGTCGGCGAGCGCGGCGCCGACCTCGTCGTAGACCTCCTGCAGATCGCTCGTGCTCGGCGACGGGTGCGGCGACGCTGCGCGCTTCGCCTCGGCGAGGATCTCGTCTACGGTACGCGCCGCCGCCTCCACGGTCCGCCGCATGCGCGCGAGGATTTCCGCGCGTTCCGATTCGTCGGTCGACTCCTCGACCGCGGAGATCCCCATCCCCAGCTGATGGAGCGGCGTTTTCAGGTCGTGCGATACGGCGCGGGCGAATCGCTCGAGCTCGCGGTTCGACCGCCCGAGGGCCTCCGCCTGCCGCTCGAGCGCACGGTGTCCGGCCTCGGCCGCGAGCCGCGCCTCGATCTCGCGCACCAGCTGGTCCCGCCGAGCCTTCGTCAGCAGCACCGAGATGCCGGCCAGCGCGAGAAACGTGAAGCCGCCGTGCTCCGCGATCGTCGCGAGCGGACGGCGCGCGAAGATCTCGTTCATCCCCACGAGCGCCGCGACCGACAGCCCGAGGACCACGAGCGAATGCACGGGGTGCCAGACGAGAAGCAGTGCGGCGGCGAGAAACAGGGTGGCGAAGCCGAGGAAGTACGCGCTCAGCGCCTCCGCGGGCGCGGTGGCGCACATGAAGGCGATCTCGAGCGCCATGCCGAGGAACGCCACGTAGAAGAAGGTCTCGGCGCGGATGCGGCCGCTGCGCAGGACCACGTACGCGGCGGCGACGAGCGCCGCCTCCAGGATCCGGAGCGCGGCGTACGTCTTCCACTGCCCGGGCGCGAGCGAGCGATCGAACAGCGCTCGCGACGGATAGACGAGGATCGCCACGAACAGCACGAACGCTGCCGCTTGGCGCGAGCGGAACTCGAGCTCGCGTGCGAGCGTCAGCGGAGAAACCGTTTCGCGAAAGTGAACCTCCTCGGTGCCGTGCTCGCCGGACGCCGCGACCCGCCGCTCCGTATCCGCCCGTCCGGACCTCGGCCGTCCCCGGATCAATCCTCCTCGATCGAGCTCGCCCCCTGCCGTGATGGTCCAACGATCCCTCGGCGCGCGCAAGCATCGGAGGGCGGCGAAACCCGCGCCGCCGGCCCCTTTTCCACGATTCCGGCCGGCTGATACACCGGCTTCCGAGGGCTCGACCCCATGAGGAACTGGATCTCGTTTCCGCGCATCGAAGGCCTGTCCTCGCGGCAGGCGCACGCCGATCTCCCCGCCGGCACGTACGAGCGCGAGCTCGGAAAGGAAGGCTTCTTCGGACCGGCCACCCAGATGTACCACGCGCACCCTCCGACCGGCTGGAGCGATTGGGAGGGTCCGCTGCGTCCCCGAGCCTACGATCTGACCCGGCTCGACGCCGCCGGACCGTCGCCTTGGGATGCTCCCGACGTCCTCGCGAACGCGCACCTCCGCCTGAGGATCTGGCGCGCCGCGGGGCGGATGGACCACCTGGTCCGGAACGGCGACGGCGACGAGCTGCTGTTCGTGCATGAAGGGGAGGGCGACCTCTTCTGCGACTGGGGTCACCTTCGCGTTCGCGACGGCGACTACGTCATGCTGCCGCGCGGCGCCCTCTGGCGCATCGAGTGCGCATCGCCCGTGACCGTGGTGCTGATCGAGGCCACGAACGCGAGCTACCGGATCGCCGATCGTGGCATCGCGGGACAGCATGCGATCTTCGATCCCGCCGTCCTGGACGTGCCCGCGATCGACGACGAGTTCCGGCGGCAGCAGGGCGATCGCGAGTGGCGGGTCATCGTCAAGCGCCGTGGCCGGCGAAGCACGGTGACGTACCCGTTCAACCCGCTCGATGCCGTCGGCTGGCACGGGAACCTGGTGCCGGTGCGTCTCAACTGGCGCGACATCCGGCCGCTCACCAGCCATCGCGTGCACCTGCCGCCGTCGGCGCACACGACGTTCCTGACCGACCGCTTCGTCGTCTGCACGTTCGTGCCGCGGCCGATCGAGAGCGACCCGGGAGCGCTCAAGGTGCCGTTCTTTCACAGCAACGACGACTTCGACGAGGTGATCTTCTACCACCGCGGCGAGTTCTTCAGCCGCGACGACATCCACCCGGGGATGCTCACGTTCCATCCGGCCGGCTTCACTCACGGGCCGCATCCGAAGGCGCTCGCCGCCGGTGCGAGTCACGCGAAGAAGGAGACCGACGAGGTCGCGGTGATGATCGACGCTCGCGACGCGCTCGACCCGTCCGCCGAAGCCGAAGCAGTGGAGCGACGGAGCTACGTCGACTCGTGGAAGGCGCCGGGCCGGTGAAGCTCGCCTCGCTCCGCCAGGGCGGACGCGACGGTACGCTGATCGTCGTCGATCGGCGACTCGCGAGCGCGGTGCGAGTGCCGGACGTCGCGACGACGCTGCAGTCGGCGCTCGAGTCGTGGGATACGGCGGCGCCGCGGCTGCGCGCCGTCGCGAAGCGGCTCGAGCAGGGCGACCATCCGGACTCGTTTCCCCTCGATCCCGCGGCGCTCGCGGCGCCGCTGCCGCGCGCGTACCAGTGGGTCGACGGCAGCGCATTTCTCAGCCATGCCGAGCTCGTGCGCCGCGCGCGGGGCGCCGAGATGCCGGAAACGTTTCGCAGCGATCCACTCATGTACCAGGGCGCCTCCGACGTGCTTCTCGGACCGCGGCAAGCGATCCAGGTGGCGGACGAGAGCTGGGGCATCGATCTCGAGGCGGAGGTCGCGGTCATCACCGGAGACGTGCCGATGGGCGCCGGCCCGGAGCGATCGGGCGCCTCCATCCGGCTCCTCGTGCTCGCCAACGACGTGTCGCTCCGGAACCTGATTCCCGCCGAGCTCGCGAAAGGGTTCGGCTTCCTCCAGGCGAAGCCGGCGACCGCCTTCTCGCCGGTTGCCGTCACGCCGGACGAGCTCGGCGCCGCCTGGGACGGCTCGAGCGTTCACCTGCCGCTCCGGAGCTCGGTGAACGGCCGCGAGCTCGGCCGTCCGGAGGCCGGCGAGGACATGCAGTTCGGGTTCCCGGAGCTGATCGCGCACGCCGCGCGGACGCGCTTCCTGACCGC
>JAXDLK010000164.1:0-4031 GCA_034666665.1 Candidatus Binatota bacterium | reverse complement strand
CCTGGGGAGAGGCGATTGATGTCGATCCTGTATCGGCGAGATCGAACGGCGTCACTCACCCGCACTTCGGTGGTGAGGGTGCCGCCCGCGCTCTGCAGAGCTTTCCAGGTCTCGAGGCACCGCGAGTAGACGATCGTGACGCCGCCCGGGAGATGCTCGAGGTAGGAGTTGGAACGCTCCGTGCCGGCGGCGCACGGCTTCGCCCTTTCGGAGGTCATGGTGCCTCTACGCCCCGCAAGGGCAAGCAGGCGTCACATAACCGGTGGATGAACGGGCCCATTTCGGGCCCGGGAGACGTCGCGGGGCTAGCTGACGATCAGCTAACCCCGCGGATTGGCAGAGCGGGAGACCGGGATTGAACCGGCGACCTTCTCGTTGGCAACGAGACGTTCTACCGCTGAACTACTCCCGCGCGGCGACGGACGCGGATGATACCACGAGCGGAATCGAAAGCCAGCGCGCTCTGCCGTCTACCGCACCGGCGTCGGAGTCGGGGCCGGCGGGATCGGCGTGTCCTGCGGGATCGGCGTCGCCGTACGACGTGGCGGAAAGGGCTTTCCGGGCGGAAGGCTCGATCCGTACTGGAGCTGCGGGTTTCCGCTCGCACAATCGTAACCCTGAGCCGGGCTTCCGTCCTGCGCGTCGCCGATGCCGTCGTTGTCGGTGTCGTCGTTGAGGGGATCGCTCTCCGTGAGGCAGGGCTCGAAGAGCCCGTTGTCGTTGCAGTCCTCGCAACGCGCGCACACGGCTGCGTCGGGGTTCCCCGACGGAAGACCGTCGCAAACTCCGTCGTAGTCCGTGTCGGCGTTGTCGAAATCGCTCTCCGGCGGGTCGTAGAGGAAGTTCTCGTTCGTGTCCTCGGTCAGATCG
This sequence comes from Candidatus Binatota bacterium, assembly GCA_034666665.1. Taxonomy (GTDB): domain Bacteria; phylum Desulfobacterota; class Binatia; order JACPRU01; family JACPRU01; genus JAXDLK01. The sequence continues at coordinate 3,161 of JAXDLK010000164.1, read as the reverse complement.
TGCAGACCGTCGCGATCGAAGTCTGCTCCGGGGCCCTCGCTGACGCAGGCGGGCAACACGAGCAAAGCGCCGAGCAGCAAAAGCTGCGCGGCGAAAGCGATCTTGGCCATCGGAGATTGCTCCTTCACGTGGGTGTCCGGCGTGCGACCCGGACCGCGTAATCGGCGCCCGACCACAGGCTCACGACCGCCGAGATCCACAGGAAGTACATGCCGGCGACGTGGAAGTCGACGCCTGCGTATCGGTAGTGAATCAACAGGCCGTGAAGGGCGAACATCTGGAAGATCATCTTGTACTTTCCGAGCTGGTCGGCGGGAAGCACGATCCCCTCTCCCGACGCGATCGCGCGGAGGCCGGTGACGGCGAGCTCGCGGCCGATCACGACCACGACGAGCCAGGCCGGCACCTTCGGCTGCCGGTCCATGGCGACCAGCATGATCAGGATGCCAGCGACGAGGAGCTTGTCGGCCAGGGGGTCGAGGAACTTCCCGAGCGTCGTGGAATGCGAGTACTTCCTGGCGAGGTAACCGTCGAAGTAGTCGGAAAGGCAGGCGAGGAAGAAGGCGCCCGCGGCAAGCCCGCCGGCCAGCGGCCCCGGGTCACGGAGCAGCCACACGATCACCGGAACGAGCGCGATTCGCGCGAACGTCAGCCAGTTCGGCAGGTTGTTCCGCACGACGACGAACCGCGGATAGAGGATTGAGCCGGGCCGGTCAAACGCGCCCGGGAGATCGCGATCGGACCGGTCCGGGATGGCAGCCGGGGTGTGTGAGCAGCTCGCGATCCCCCGGCTCGGCGAATCCAGTCCGGCGCATCGGAATCCTGGTTTCGCAGGATCAAAGTTGCCATCATCGCGCGAAGTGCGGCACGAGAGTGACTTCCTCGTCATCGGCGGCGGCATTGCCGGCCTCTCGTTCGCGCTCAAGGCGGCGAGACACGGGACGGTCACCGTGCTCGCCAAGGAGTCCCTCCCCGAGAGCAACACGGCGTACGCGCAGGGCGGCATCGCGTCGGTGTGGAGCGCCACCGACTCCTTCGGGGCTCACGTCGCCGACACGCTCGACGCCGGCGCCGGCCTCTGCCACGAGGACGTGGTCGAGCTCGTCGTCCGCGAAGGCCCCGACCGCATCCGGGAGCTGATCGCGCTCGGCACGAGCTTCTCGTTCCGAGCCGACCGCGAGGATCGCGAGTACGACCTCGGCCTCGAGGGCGGGCACTCCCACCGGCGCATCCTGCACGCGTCGGACGCCACCGGCCACGAGATCGTGCGGGCGTTGATCGCCGCCGTCCGCGCGGAGGCAGGGATCCGGATCCACGAGAGCTACGTCGCGGTGAACCTGCTCGTCGACGATGCCGGCCGACCCGGCGCGAGCTGCTGGGGCGCCTACGTCCTCGACCGGGAGAGCGGCGAGATCGAAACCTTCGCCGCGCGCGCGACGGTGCTCGCGACGGGTGGAGCGGGGAAGGTCTATCTCTACACGTCGAATCCCGACATCGCGACCGGCGACGGAATCGCGATGGCGTACCGCGCCGGCGCCTCGATCGGCAACATGGAGTTCTTCCAGTTCCACCCCACGTGTCTTTACCACCCGCGCGCGAAGTCGTTCTTGCTGAGCGAGGCGCTCCGCGGCGAAGGCGCGATCCTCCGCACCCCCGATGGCCGTCGGTTCATGGAGGGATACGATTCGCGCGGCGAGCTCGCGCCGCGTGACATCGTCGCCCGCGCGATCGATCACGAGATGAAGGTCCACGGCTACGAGCACGTCTACCTCGACGTCACGCACCGCGACGCGGAGTTCCTCCGTGAGCGCTTCCCGACGATTCACCGCCGCTGCCTCGAGCTCGGCATCGACATCACGCGGGAGTGGGTGCCGGTGGTTCCCGCGGCACACTACTGCTGCGGCGGGGTGGTGACGGACGCCTTCGCGCGCACCGACGTGCCGCGGCTCTATGCCTGCGGCGAGGTGGCGATGACCGGCCTCCACGGCGCCAACCGACTGGCGTCGAACTCGCTGCTCGAGGCGCTGGTCTTCGCAGATCGTGCAGCTCGTGACGCCGTCGAGATGCTCGCCGCCGACTCTCGCCGCCCGCCGGAGATGCCGCCCTGGGATCCCGGCGAGGCGACCGACAGCGACGAATCCGTCGTGGTCACGCAGAACTGGGACGAGATCCGCCGCTTCATGTGGAACTACGTGGGGATCGTACGCTCGAACCGCAGGCTCGCGCGCGCCCGCCAGCGCATCCGGCTGCTGCAGGAAGAGATCCAGGAGTACTACTGGAACTTCCACGTGACCGCGGATCTGATCGAGCTCCGTAACATCGCCACCGTCGCCGAGTTGATCGTGGAGTGCGCGTTCCGCCGCCACGAGAGCCGCGGTCTGCACACGAATCGCGACTACCCGGAGCGCAACGATCGGGCATGGCGGCGCGACACCGTGCTCCGGCGTCCGGCATGAGACGAAGTCGAGGAGGAGGATCGTGAGCTTCCGCACGGTATCTCTGGAACGCGGCGACCGCATCGCCACCGTCACGCTGAATCGGCCGGAGCGCTTGAACGCAATCGACGCGGACATGCCCCGCGAGATCGAGGAGGCAGTGAGTGCGGCGAACCGTGACCCCGAGGTTCGCGTGATCGTCCTCCGCGGCGCCGGCCGCGCGTTCTGCGCCGGCTACGATCTCGACTGGGGAACGGAGATCGAGGCCGAATCCGATCGCGACACAGGATGGGACCCGATCCGCGACTTCGTCGGCATGTCCGCGAACGTCGAGCATTTCATGAGCCTGTGGCGGAGCGCGAAGCCCGTCATCTGCCAGGTCCACGGCTGGTGCGTCGGCGGCGGCACCGACCTCGCGCTGTGCGCCGACCTGATCCTGGCCGCGACCGATGCCCAGCTCGGCTACCCGCCCGCACGCGTGTGGGGCTCGCCGACGTCCGCGTTGTGGGCGTACCGGCTCGGCATGGAGAACGCGAAGCGGCTGCTCCTCACGGGGGATCCCGTCGACGGCGCGACCGCAGAGCGGATCGGCCTCGTCCATCGAGCGGTCGCCGCGGAGCGCCTCGACGACGAGGTGCACGCGCTCGCCGCTCGCATGTCACTGCTGCCCGCGAACCAGCTCGTGATGATGAAGCTCCTGGTGAACCAGGCGTACGAGAACATGGG
>JAXDLK010000163.1:0-7917 GCA_034666665.1 Candidatus Binatota bacterium | reverse complement strand
CACGAAAAAGGGCGGGCTCCCGAGAGAGCCCGCCCTTGGTGCTTCGATGGAAGCCGAGCCTACAGGCCGGCCTTGCAGTCCGGGCAGTTGCCGCCGACGAGGACGTCGGTCGGCAATCCGGTGTTTCCTGGTGTACCGAGATTGTTCACGTGAGCCGCTTGGGCCTCGGCGATGAATCCTTCGTTGGGCGAGCCGTCCGAGTTCAGCGGACGCGGCATCGCAAAGTACATCGTGACACCGATGCACATCTCTTCTTCTCCGACGCACGCGAAGACGATCGCCGAAGGATTGCAGTACCCGCCAGCGCCACACTGCGCCTCGTTCAGGTATGCACCATCGATGTAGTCCCCCTCTTGGTCTACGGCGGCGTTCGCGTTGCAGTTCTTGCCGTGGCCGATCACTGGAGCCCGCGTACCGGTCGTCACCGGGTCCGATCCGCAGGTATACTTCACGCGGTAGTTGATCGGCGGATGCGTGCCGTAGAGGAGCTCACGACCGAGCGGGCTTCCCGCGAGCGCATCGCCCCACGTGTTGGCGGCGACGAGCTTCGGATAATCGGGAATCGGCGCTCCGAGCGTCTTCAGTGCCTCGACCGCGGCGCCCGCGACGAGACCGTGCTTTATCGCCTCCGGCGTGATGCCGTTGTTGATGTAGCACGTCGTGCGCCAGGCCTGACCCTTGCGCAGCGGGATCGTTCCGTCGGCATCCTTCCACCATTCGCAAACCGGCGCGTCTTCCCAGTACCAATCGGTGTAGGCATTCACGGTATCGGCCGTGGGATTCATCACGCCGCCGCACAGTGGGTTCGGGCTGTTCACGCGTGGAGGGAACCCGCCGGCGGGGTTCATGATGCCCTTCACCATGCGGTGGTGACTGTGAATGGCGCCGAGAGCAATCTGAGCATCGTACGGCGCGAACCATTCCGCCTCGTGGTAGTTCCAGGTGAACGGCGGATAATACGTCGTCGCATCGTCAGCCGCCGCGTTGAACATGACGCTTATCGGCTTCACGTTCGCGTTCAACGGCTCCGTCAAGTACTGCATGATCATCTCGCCAACCGTGCCGCCGATGACTTGGCCGGGTGCGGCGCCGTTGATCGGCTTGTCCTTCGTGTTGATGAGACCGCCCTTCTGCAGGCGATAGTTCGCGAGCTTCGTCATGCTGTAGCTGCCCGGCGGGAGCTGCGTCACCGTGTGGTGGTTGCAACCCCAGATCTGGTCCTCGGTGCCGAGCACGCCACGGCCGTCCGGCAGCGGTACCGAGAGGCGGCCGGGAAGCTGCGTGGCATTGCGGAACCCGCCCATGCCGACGCCGCCGCTGCAGCCCGGATCCTCATCCGCCGAGTAGCATCCGGAGGTCGGCTCGGCCGATGCCTCGTACTTATAACAGGTGGCGTTCGGATCGTTCGCATCGTACGCGGACCGCGGCTTCGTGCCGTTCACGTCAGCGCACGCGTCCGACGGCTGGTAGCAGGTGCCATGGTGGCTCCCGAAGTGGTTGTAGAATTCGGTGGACGTGTTCCACTCGAGCCGCCGGGCCTCCGTGGTCGCGCCGTTCGCGACGTCTTGATTGAGGCGGCTCGTGTTCTCGAAGCGGATCATGTTGTTCGAGGTCGTGCCGTCGAACTTCGCCTGGTCGGTTCCGGTCTGCCAGGGGCCGAAGTACGCGCGGCTGCCGCGCTGACACGCGGTCTGAACGAGGGGGCCGGACTGGAGCTTCGTGGGATCGTCCACGGAGTGAAGCTTGCCGGTAGGGTCCTGGCCGATCTTCTGCGTCTTGCCGTCGGCCTCGAGGATCGGCTTCCAGAAAGGCACGGCCTCGGGATCCGAGCACAGTCGGTGGCAGCCGGACGCGTTCGCCTGACAATCCTGCTGGCGCTCGAAGCCTTCTTCCTTCCCACTCGCCAGCGTCCCGACCCAGATCGGAGGGATGCGATCGCTGATTCCGTTGGGGAAGCGCGGGATCGAATCCTCGTTGTACGGCGCTTCGACCGCAACCACGCCGAGCTTCGTCGTCGCCGGGATGTCCCAGAAGAGCTTCTGGCAGTTGATCGGGTCGATCCCGGCCGCCGCGAAGCTCTGGCCGGTGGCCGTGATGCACCGGTTCCCCGGCCGGATCCCGGGATGAGAGTAGTAGTCCGCCGCTGCAGTCCCGGCGGTGAGCATGAGTGCTCCCGCCGCAACGATCTCCGCGAAACGCCGCATGCCCATGATGAGCCCCCTCGGATTTTGTTGATGCGCTGGATTTTGCCGGACGAACGCGGCTGCGTAAACGATTTTCTTCGACAACGACGGCTGCCGCTCTTTGTGGCAGCCGAACAAGGGCGCTGAGCGACATCGGATGGAGATTTGATTTCGCCCAACTGCGCGGCTAGCGTTTCGGCGCCATGAGCAAGAGAGCGACGTGCCTGATGCTGCTCCTTTTGGCCTTCGCGCGGCGCGTCCCCGCCGCGGAGCCGACGCCTCCTCCCGGCCGCGACTACAACTTCGAAGGCGACGAAGAGGGCCGCGCCCTCACGGTGCAGAGAAGCTTCCAGGAGGCTGGCACCGCGCTCGCCGAAACGCATGCCGAAGCGCTCCGTCGGGACAAGCTCCAGAGGCCGCTCGAGGAGTTACGCGGCGCGATGGAGCAGGCGATGATCCGCATCGAGCCCGAGAAGAAGGGTGAGATCCTCCGCCGCTACGAGATCCACCGGCAGATGAAGAAGCTCGAGAAGATCGAGAAACCCTCGGCGCTCGACAAGGAGCAATACCAGGCGCTTCTCCTCGACTTCACGAACCTGAGCGAGTCTCTCGGAGACCTACCGGAACGTGCCGCGAAGGAGCCGGACGTCCTGAAGGAGCGCGAGAAGTTCCACACGAAGCTGCTCCAGGTGATGACCGAGATCAACCCGCGCGTGCCCGAGCTCATGAAGCAGCAGAAGACGTCGATTGCGCAGTACAATGAGCTCGAGAAGGATCTGCTGAAGAAGCACGTCGGGCCAAAACCGCCGGCAGCAGCGCCGGCGCAGTCGAGGGCGGCGCCAAAGCCATCGCAGACGCCGTAGCTACTTCGGCGCCACCTCTTGGAGCTCGTCGAGCCGTCGCGTCGCTTCCTCGCGAAGCGGTCCTTGCGGTGGTGCGAGCTCGAGGGCGCGCTTCACATCGTCGATCGCGCCCGGGCGGTCGCCGCTCTTCTCGCGCGCGACGCCGCGATCGTAATAGGCGGCGGCGAAATCCGGCCGGAGCCGGATCGCTTCGGTGCAATCCTCGATCGCCTTCGCGTACTCTCCCTGGTTCAGCCGAGCGATGGCGCGGTCGAAATGCAGGAGGGCGGAGCGCGGCCGGAGCGCGAGCGCCGCGGTGAAATCGTCGATTGCGGCCCCGGGATCGTTCTGCCAGCGATGAAGGAGGCCGCGCCGGTGATACGCCGTCCAGAGACGAGGATCGATCTCGATCGCCTTCGCGTAGTCTGCGACCGCACCCTCGAAATCGCGCTGGCTCTGCCGTGCGAAGCCGCGCTCGTTCCACGCCGCGGCGAAGCTCGGCTGCTTCTCGATCGTTCGACTGAAATCCGCGATCGCTGCGTCATACTCGCCGGCTTTCAGATGCGCAGCGCCGCGCCGATAGTACTCTCCGGCCGTGAGCTCCGGCGCCTTCCGCTGGAGGAGCGAGCAGCTCGCGACGAGCGCCACTACGAGTAGTGGCGCAAGCGCACGGCACGTCTTGGACCGAGCGGGAACCATTGCCGCGCGGTGTATAGCCCGGCGGACGATCGAAGTCGCCCCGTCCGTTGCCTCGATGCATGAAACCACTGGGGGTGTCCTCGATGTTCCTATTCTGCTAGTTCGTGAACATGGCCGTCAGGCACAAACATCTCAAGCTCGACCAGCGCAAGATCGATAAGGCGCGACGCGTGCTGGCAGCCAAGACCGAGCAGGAGACGCTCGACCGCGCTCTCGACATGGTCCTCGCCGAGGATCGCATCGTCCGGGTTTTGCGCCGGGGACGAGGGATCGGCGGGTTCGAGGACGTGTTCGGGCGGACGTGATCAAGCTTCTTCTCGATACCAATCTCTACGTCGGTTGGCTCAACGATGGGCTGCATCAGGAAGTCGTCGTAGGTCCCGGATTCGTGCGCTATCTCAGCTCCGTCGTCCAAATGGAGCTGCGGACCGGCGCCACGGCTCGTCCGGCGCGGCGACTGCTCGATCAGCTCGTCCGCGCACATGCAAGCGCCACACGACTCGTCGCTCCTTCCCCGACGGTGTTCGACCAGGCGGGCCTCGTGCTGAGAGCGCTGCGCCTCGGAGGACGAGTGGTGCGCCAGGCGGCGCTCGTCAACGACGTCCTGATTGCGCTGACGGCGAGAAGCATCGGGGCGACGCTCTACACGGCCGACCGCGGTGACTTCGAGGCGATCAGACGTGTCCGCGACTTCGCGCTGGAGGTCGTGTCGGTACGAAGGCCGCGGACGCGCATCCCGTAGCCGGACTGCGGACGTTGCGGTCTCAGTGGCGTATGCCGCAACGTCCCCACCTCAGGGACCGGCCGCCGAGCAGGTTGCGCCGCCACGCCGGACCTTCCCCGCGCTCGAACCGCAGAGGCCAAAGCGGTGGCGGCGATTCTCGGTGAGCCAGTGCACCTCGACGAGCAGCGCGGGCACCTTCTGGATCTCGTCGACGACGATCTGCGCGGGCGCCGCTCGCATCCCGGCGAGCTCTTCGCGGAGCGTCTCCGGGCGCTCGACGTACCGCCGGAACTCGTCCGCGCGGAGGAGGTCGACTCACAGCGCGTCCGGGTACGTCTGACGGAGGAGCGTCGTCTTGCCCGTCTGGCGCGGACCCCAAAAGAAGAAGGTCTCCGTACGGGGGGGAGGTAGGCCAAACGTCGCTGAAACACCAGTTCAAATAATCATGATGGTTTGAAGTGCCGATTCAACGGGTCGGCTCGTCTCGAGACGAACGAACGCTTCCGCGGCGACTCGTCATGCTGGCCGTCCCCTCTCGCCACCCTCACGAAAAAACGGCCCGCGATGCCGCGCGGCTATTCCGGACAGACAGCTCGCGTGTTCCTCGAAGTGAGTTGCGGAACCCAAAAAAAAGGGCGTCGCCGCAGATTCGCTGCGACGCCCCCTTCGATCCTCGATCGAGCAGCCGGGACTCAGAGTCCGGGCTTGCAGTCGTGGCAGATGCCGCCGTTGACGATGTCGGTCTGGATCGCGCTTCCCGGCGTGCCCACGTTGTTGACGTCGAGGTTCTGCAGATTCTCCAACGCTTCGTCGTTGGTGTCCGGGTTGCCGAGGCGCGGCAGCGCCCAGTACATGGCGACGCCGATGCACATCTCGTCCTCGCCGACGCAGGCGAAGACGATCGTCGAGGGATTGCACCATCCGTTCGCGCCGCACTGCGCGGTGTTCTGGTACGGGCCGTCCACGTACTCGCCGTCGCCATCGACGTGCGCGTTCGGATCGCAGCCCTTGCCGCCGGAGAGAGGAATCGGCGCTGAGACTCCCGGCGCCGGACCGCAAGCGTAGCGCACGCGGTAGTTGTTCGTCGGATGTGTGCCGTAGAGGAACTGCTCGCCGACCGGACTGCCGGCGAGGAGATCTCCCCAGGTGGAAGCGGGAACCGCGGCAGGCTGCTGCGGGATCGGAGCTCCCAAGCTCCGTAGTGCTTCCACGGTGCTGCCTGCGACCAGGCCGTGCTTGATGGCTTCGGGAGTCACACCGTTGTTGACGAAGCACGTCGTGCGCAGCGCTTGTCCTTTGCGGATCGTCACCGGGCCGTCCGGATCTCTCCAGTACTCGCAGACCGGCGCATCTTCCCAGGTCCAGTCGGTGTAGAGATCGGTCGGCGTGGCGCCGCCCTTCATGCCGCCGCAGAGCGGATCGGGACTGTTCAGCCGCGGAACGTGCCCGCCCTGGAGATTCATCATGCCCTTTACCATCCGGTGATGGCTGTGAATGGTCATCAAGCCGACTGCCGCATCGTACGGCGGGTACCAGAGCGACTCGTGGTAGTTCCAGGTGAACGGCGGGTACGCGGTGGTGCCGACGTCGCCGATGACGTTGAAGACAATGTTCACCGGCTTCACGTCCGCGTTCGCCGGCTCGGTGAAATACTGGATGACCATCTCGCCGACGCTGCCGCCGATGACCTGGCCGGCCTTGATCCCCCAGCTCGGGTAATTGAAGTCCGCGGTGATGCCGCCCTTCTGCAGGCGATAGTTGGCAAGACGCGTCATGCCGTAGCTCCCGGGCGGAAGCTGGGTCACGACGTGATGGTTGCAGCCCCAGATCTGGTCCTCGACGCCTTGGATGCCGCGGCCGCCGGGGAGCTCGACCGCCAGCCGGCCGGGCAGCTGTGTCGCGTTGCGGAAGGCCTGAGTGGACGGCTTGCCGCTGCAGCTCGGGTCCGGGTCGCCGGCGTCGCACCGGCCCTTGCCCCCGGGATCGGACGGGCCGTTCGCATCTTTCTGATAGTCCCAGCAGGCACCGCCCGGCTGGAACGCCCCGCGCGGCTGGGTCGCCTGGGGATTGCTGCACGTGGCGGTGGCCGCGTTGTAGCAAGTGCCGTGATGGCTCGCGAAGTGATTGTAGAACTCGGTGCCGGTGTTCCACTCGACGCGATGCTGCTCGTCGGTCACGTGCCGGACGTCGACGTCGCGATTCAGGCGTCCCGTGTTCTCGAAGCGGACTGCTTGATCCGGCACCTGCCGGTCGAAGACGCTCGCATCGGTACCGGTCTGCCACGGTCCGTAGTACGTGCGGCCACCACGGCGGCAGGTGAGCTTGAACAGGGGACCGCTCTGCGGCTTCGACGGGTCAGCGACGGAATGATTGCCGAGCTCGTCGGTGCCGACCTTGCCGCTGCCATCGGCGTTCAGCAACGGCTCCCAATAGGGGATGTCGTCGACGTCAGAGCAAAGGCGCACCCTCCCCGGCCCCGGCTTGTCGTAGCCTTCGCCGTTATCGGAGACGCCGTCGCCGTTCGCGTCCAGCATGTACATGGGCGGGATGCGATCCGTCACACCGTTGGGGAACCGCGGAATGGGATCCTCCGCGAACGGCGCACCGACGCGTAGGGCGCCGACTCGCGTGGTCGCGGGCAGATCCCAGAAGAGCCGTTGGCAGTGAAGCGAGTGGACGCCACCCGGATCCTTGGGATCGCCGATCCCCGGCGGGATCATGCCGCATCGGTTCTCGGGCCGGATCTCCGGATGAGAATCGTAGTCGGCCAAGACGGGCCGAGCGAAAAACATCGCTCCCAAGAGCGCCGCGCAGAACGCGTTGCGTGATTTCATCGTTCCCCCTGTCTCAGCTCCTCGCCGGACGGCCGGGTGAGAAGCGGTTGACTGCGATTTCGTGGAGCGATGATGGTGACAGGTACGGGGGGGGTGTGGCCAGAAATAATTTCACAGCCGCTCGCCCGCATTTTTGTGGCGGGAGCACTACTCACAGGGCGCACGCGCCACGATTCGAAACGAAAAAAGGGCGGACTCCCGGAGGAGCCCGCCCTTTTCAGCAAACGGCTTGTTCGATCCCGATCAGAGGCCGGGATCGCAGTCGTGGCAGATGCCGGAGACGTCCATGTTCGGAGTGCTTCCCGGCGTACCGACTCCGTCGAGGTTTCGGTCCTCGAGGTTCTTCTGCGCCTCGTCGCTGCCGGCGCCGCCGAGGCGAGGCAACGCGTAGTAGAGGGCGACCCCGATGCACATCTCCTCCTCGCCGATGCAGGCGAATCGGATGGCTCCGGGGTTGCACCACCCGGCCTGTCCGTCCAGGCCGGCGCCACAGTCCGTCGCATTACGATACGGCCCGTCGACGTAGTCGCCATCGCCGTCGACTGCCGGGTTCGGCGCGCAGTTGGTGCCGATCGGCGAGATCTGCGTGGGGGCACCGGCCGCACCGCAGGTGTACTTCACGCGGTAGTTGTTGG
>JAXDLK010000162.1:0-7194 GCA_034666665.1 Candidatus Binatota bacterium | reverse complement strand
CGTTCACGATCTCGCCGATGCGGGTGACCGGGACGCGAAGCTCGATGGCGAGCTTGTTCGCGCTGAGATTCAGGGGCTCGAGGAACTCCTCGCGAAGGATCTCGCCCGGGTGGATTGGTGCGAGCTTCTTGGGCATCCGAGTCTCTCCTTCTCTCAATGGTAGTCGACGAGCTCGACGTCGTGGGCGTCGCCGTCTTTCCAGACGAAGCAGACGCGGTATTGGTCGTTCACGCGGATCGAGTGTTGCCCCTGCCGATCTCCCTTCAGCGCCTCGAGGCGATTCGCGGGCGGCTTCGTTAGATCGAGGAGATTGTTCGCAGCGTTCAGCATCTCGAGTTTCCGCCGGGCGACACGCTCGATCGCTCGGAACTTCACGACGCGGGTACCGCTGAAGAGCGTCCCGGTGTCTTTGTCCCGGAAGCTCTTGATCACCGACCGTGAGTATAACGGAAAACGTTATACGTCCACCACGTGCGCCATGCCCGCGAATCAACTCTTCGGGTCTTCTCCTTCCCTGCACGACGCACCTCACCGGAGCGAGCGTGCTCCGCGTCGAGTTGCCTGCCGGCGTCGCCGGGAATCGTCGCGACTGCGACGTGATGATCGATCAGTGCCGCGCCGTCGACCGGGCCCGCCTCCGGCGGCCGCTCGGCGCGCTCCCGCCGCCCGTCATGGCCGAGATCGGCGAGAAGGTCCGTCTCGTCGGCGACTTGTGAGCTCGTCCGGTCTAGACGAGACGCGCTCCGGGCTGTCGCTAGCGAGAGCGGGTACTCGATCGTGTCTCGAGCAGCCGCGAAAGGGTCGGCGGAAGGGGGCTCCGGAAGGACACCGGCTCTCCGGAGACCGGATGGACGAAGCCGAGCTCGCACGCATGCAGCGCCAGCCGCCCGGCGGTGGTTCCCGCCGTACCGTACTTCCGGTCGCCGACGATCGGGTGGCCGATCGCGGCGAGCTGGACCCGGATCTGGTTCTTTCGCCCCGTCTCGATCTCGATCTCGAGGTGCGCCCGCTCGGCGCCGGAGCGTAACAGCCGGTAACGCGTCACCGCGACGCGGCCATCGCGCCCGCCTTCGTGGACCAGCAGCGACTTCGTCTCCGCGAGCCGCGTGCGGAGAATGCCCGAGGGCTCGTCTGGAATGCCCTCGACGATCCCCTGGTAAATCCGCCGCACGCCGTGCCAGCCGTCCTGGAGCGCGCGCTTCGCCGCCTCCGTGCGCGCGAAGACCAGCAGGCCCGACGTGTCGCGATCGAGCCGGTGGACGACGAAGATCTGCTGCCGCGCCGTCCGCGCGCCCGCCTTCAGCTGATCGTTCAGCGCACGGTACGCGGTCCGCGTCTTCTCGGTTTCGCTGGCGATCGTGAGGAGGCCGGCAGGCTTGTCGACGACCACGATCGCGTCGTCTTCGTGAACGATCGCGGGCGACCACGCCGGCGCTTCCGGCGCCGCCGCGAGGCGGCCGCTCGGCACGGAAAACGTCAGGACGTCGCCCGGTGCCACGGGCGTGTCGTGCCGGACCGATGACCGTCCGTTCACCGAGACCGCGCGGAAGCGGAGGAGCCGCTTCGCTTCCGTCCGCGACACGCTGGCGGCCTCCTGCAATGCCTCGAGCAATGGGGCGGATCGTGCGGCGCGGAATGTGCGCTCCCTGGTCAACGGTCGTGAGGACTCGTCCCGCGGAGCGGCCACCGACGACGATCTCGCCCCGACACGCAGCGGTAGCGCCGGGGCTGGAATCGAACGCCGCGTTCGAGAGCGTCTTCCGTCGAACCGCTGCTGCAGACGCGGCCGTCGCGACGGGTCACTTCCCCACCAGCCGGAGCTCGTCGATCCAGAACGTCTGGCCGCTGCTGCCGAGATGCCGGACGTCGATCCGGCTGAAGCGTCCTGCCGCCGGATCCAGCCGGCTCATCGGCACGGTGACCTGCGTCCACACGTTCGGCGGGACGTCGCCGAGGTCGACCTCGGGAAAGAAGCTCCCGGCGTCGTCCTCGAGGAGGACGGCGAGATGGATGCCGGCATCCCCGCCGTTCACGACGAAGCGGACGCTCGCGTACCTCCGAGGATCGATGGCCGCCGCACCGTAGTCGCCACGGTGCAGGCTGAGCGCGCCCCACGCCTGCTGGACCACCCGCGTCGAGCGGCTGCCGGCAAAGACGGGCGCAGTCGCGGAGAAGGAGGTCGTCGCACTCCATGACCAGTCGGCCCACGGCGCGACCAGGGAATCGCGATAGATCCATGCGTCGGGGACCGGCGTCCCGGTCGGGGTGCGGGCGGGAGTGGAGGTGCGCGCCGGGGTACGCGTCGCGCTCGGCATGGACGGCGGTCGCGTGGTCGGTGTGGACGTCGGTCTCGCGGTCGGCGTGGACGGCGGTCGCGTGGTCGGTGTGGACGTCGGCCTCGCCGTCGGCGTGGACGTCCGTCTCACCGTTGCTGTGGAACTCGGTCTCGCCGTTGGCGTAGACGTCGGCTTCGCCGTCGGCGTCGAAGTCGGTTTCGGCGTCGGCGGCGGGGGAGCGGTCGCGGTGCGGCCGGGCGTCGGAGTGACGGTCCGGCGAGCGCGTTTCACCGCTTGCAGGAGAGGATCGCGCTCACCCGCGGCCTGATCGGCCCGGTACCCGCCCCCGAGCTCCCAGATCATCACCCCGCCGATTCCCCTGTTCCGCGCGTAGGCGACCTTCCGGGCGCACGTCGTCTCGTCGTCGAAGGAGACGAAGCGATCGCCCGAGGACCCGGATGAATCGAGGCTCAGATATGCGGCCTCGGCCGCGGGGTCCCACGAACGCACCCACGGCTCCCGGAAGTAGTCGCTGCGGATCGTGTAGTAGGCGGTCTCCCCGGAGATCCACGGCGTCGCCGTCCAGCTCTGCCGGGGAGCCGTCACTCCCCCGGTCGCCGTCCCGCCGCCGCCACCCCAGACGAAGCCGTAGAAATCGATGCCGATCCCGAGCTTCCCCGGAGCGACACCGGCATCGACGAAGCTCTGGACCATGCCGTCCGCCGACGGCACGAGGCCGCCCGTGGAGGGGAAGCGGTAGCCGCCGTCGTAGATCGGAGAGTTGTGCCACGTGACCCACCCCGGCCAGGGGCCGGAGAGGACGTACGTCATCAGGTTCACCTGATCGAAGGAGTCCTGCACGGACGCGATGAGAGCGGGCTCGCTGCCGACGGCGGCGGTGAGGAGAGGGCGCGGCGAGCGGGAGTCGAGCGCGGAACGCAGGCTTCGAGCGAGCGCGGTGAACTGCGTGCGATCCGCCGACTCGAGGGGCTCCCAGTCGACGTCGATTCCGTCGTAGCCGCGGCCGCTCATGAAGGCGACGAGGTTCGCGACGAAGCGCGAGAGATTCGCCGCGCTGGTCGCACCGCGGAATCCTCCGGCGGTGCCCGCGCCACCGACGGAGATCAGCACGGGGACCCCCGCGTCGTGCGCCCGCGTGACCACGTCGGCGGAGCTCCCGGGCGTGATCTGCAGCGTGGAGGCGTCCAGCGTCCCGTCGGCCCTGGGGATGATCGCGAAGTGGATGACGTGAGTGACCGCCGTGAAATCCACCTCGGATGCCGGAAGGTAGGGCTGCATCCACCCGGCATAGTAGGCGGTGGTCCACATTTCGGCGTGCGCCTCGTCGGAGAACACGAGAAGCAGGATCCGGAGGGCAAGGCTGAGGACGACCGTTCTTCGCGCCATGCGCAAATACGAAGCAAAGCGTGCGCCGGGCGCGCCCGATCGGCGAATCGGCGCGGGCTGCAGCGCTCCGCTACCGATGTGGATGCCCGAGGCAGTCACGATCACGCCATCATGCCGGAATTTGTCACCGGAGATGCACCGCGGTGGGCGCCGGGATGATCGCGGCGCGGCCGGACGTCGACCGAGGTCGGCGGTCGGGGTGTCCCGGGCGGTCTTCGCTCGCAGCGCCGGGGTTCGAAGAAGTGGCCGAGGCCGGTCGCTCGAGCGATCAGAGGTTCGAGTCGTAATCCTGCTGGATGGCACGGTCGATCTGCCCCGCCTGATCGTCGCCGAGACCCGCCTTCGCGGCGAGCATCTTGCCGAAGGAGATCGCGTGACGCGGCGGCCAGGTCTCCGGCTTCCACAGCTGCGCGCGGAGGTACGCCTTCGCGCAGTGGAAGAAGCACTCGTGCACGGTGACGCGGATCGCCAGTAACGCCGCGGCTCCGCGACCGGTCAACCGCTCACACACGCGAGGATCGGACGTCAGCTCCGCGGTGCCGTTCACCCGCAGCGTCTCGTTGGTGCCGGGAATCATGAAGAGAAGGCCGACCCGCGGGTTCGCCAGGATGTTCTGCAGGCCGAACATCAGCTTGTTCCCTTTGCGCTCGGGGATGAGCAGCGTCTTCGCGTCCTCGACGGCGACGAACCCGGGCCCGTCGCCCTTCGGCGAGGAATCCTGATTGCCGTCGGCGTCCGCCGTGGAGAGGACGAGGAATGGCGAGCGCCGGATGAAGGCGATCGTGGTCTCGTCGAGCGCTTCGAAGACCTTCAGCGGCGTCAGCGGATGCGGAGTACCGATCAGCGCTCGGAGCTTGGCGACCGAGTCGATGTCGTATTCGCGGTCTCGTTCCATCACCGTGCCTCCCTCGCCCGCGGACGCCCGTGTCGGGTGTCGTCGCGGATCAGGCGCGCAGGCGTGCGACCACCTTGATCTCGACGAGGCCGCCGGGAATCGCCAGCTCGGTGACGCCGATCGCGGTCCACGCGGGATACGGGGCCTTCAGGTACCTGTCCTTCACGCTCATGAAGGTCCTGAGACTCTTCTGCAGGCCGACGTGAAACGTGGTCACTTCCACCACGTCGGAGAACGAGGCCCCGGCGGCCGCGAGCACCGACGACAGCGTCTCGAATGCCTGCGTGAACTGCGCTTCGGGATCGGGCGATGCTTTCCCGTCGGGCCCGATGCCGATCACTCCCGAACAGTAGAGGCGGTCCCGATCCTTGACCGCGGGCGCGAAGTGGAACTGGTCGTAGAAGTTCTGCTGCCCCTCGGGAATGACGACGTCGCTCTGGTTCATCGTGCTCTCCTTCCGCGCGAAGCTCCGATTACTATCTCCGGGGAAGAGATGCGACAGCCGCGCCGAAGGTGCCGACGCGGGATGGAAGGAGGAAAGAGGGCGGCTTTCGCGACCTCTCTCGATCCGGTTCCCTCTCCCTTCCAGGGAGAGGGTTAGGGTGAGGGTGCTAGAAGATCGCTCTGAAGACGTTGCCGATCAGGCGGAACGGGAACGTCACCGCCGAGACGATGATGTCCCCGGCGCTCGAGGTGACGTCGTGAACGTGCTCGCCGGTGGTGTCGACGGTCGTCTCGGCGGCGTCGACGCTGCGGTCGACGGGGCCTCGGTGATCGGACGCGCTCCGCGCGCAGCCGACGGCGGCCACGAGGAGAAGAGCCAGCGCGATGTTCTTCATATCGGCGACGATCATACCATGCGGATCTTGGGCGCGAGCCAGCGGTCGAGCCATCCCGGCTCTTTTTCTTTCTGCTCCTCGACGCGCTCCGTGAACGTCTCGAGCTCGGCGTAGAGCCGCGCGACGTCGACCCCGAGATGACTCGGGCGGAAGTCTTCCAGAGCCATCATCGCCTGCACGAGCAGGTTCCGCGTCCCACGGCCACCGCCGCGCTGGAACCTGAGATGCAGCGCGGCGGCGATCTGGATGAGCGCGGAAAGGAAGCGCTTGTCCGGCTCCTCCGCGCTCCGCCAGAGCTCCTCCCACACCTCGTGGCTCTCGAAGTAGCGCCGCCGGTTGAAGAGATCGACGCCGCGCTCGAGCTCGGCTTCGGCTTCGCTCATCGCGTGAGGGAATCCTCGATCCACGGCGGCGTCGCCTCGATCTTGTCGGCGAGATACGGGTAGCGCTCGGCGAGCTTCTGCTTCAGCTCCCATGCGACGGAGCGATAGGAGAAGTGCCCTTTCACGCCGGAGCGTAACCGCGACACGTACTCGACCTCCGCATAGTCCATCTTGAAGAGGCAGCGCATGCGGTGGCCGAACGGCAGCAGGTAGGCCGCCGCCGCGGCGGGGAGAGCTCGCGCCGATGCCGCCGCGCCGTCCATGGCCGCGCGATACGCGCGCTCGACGCCGGCGCGGGCGAGCACCTCCGGGACGTCGTAGCCGTGGTCGAAGCCGAAGCGCTGCCGCACCTGCTGGCAGCGGCGGTGGCGGTGGAGGTCACGCCAGCCGCCGACGTCCATGAGCACGTCGAAGACGAGGCCGTAGCCCGACTGCAGCTCGGGCAGAAGCTCCTCCCGCCGCCGATGCCGGAACGCCGCATCGATGACCTCGCGCCGGCGCGCCTCGGTCCAGTCCGACACCGCGCGCAGCACCTGGCGGTAGGGGTGGCGACAGGCGCGATAGAGGAGAGTCGCCGCGATCTCGAGCTCGAGCCCGTGCTCCGGCACCAGGTCGACGAGCGGCGCGGGATCGGGATCGCCGAGACGGAGCTCGCGCGCGGCGATCTCCTCGAGCTCCCGGTAGGTCTCGCGCCAGTACTCGTTCGCGCGGGCGTGGCGCGCGAGCGTGGGTGCCAGCGGCTCGGCCGACGCTTCGTCCCCGCGGAGCTCGCCCCAGAGGTCGAGCGGCGGCTCCGCGAGCGCACCTTTGAGCCGCTCGCCGATCTCGCGAACCTCCGCGTACGGCGAGGCGAGTAGATGTCCGATCTGCTTCTCGAGCGTGCGGATGCTGGTGACCTGGCCCACGTTCGTCGGCACCGCCAGCGGCAGAAGGTAGCGGGCGACGTCGAATGCGCGGGCGGCGACCGCGCGGCGGTAGGCGGGCTCGCCCATCCCGTCCGGCCGTGGATTCCCCTGCCGCAGATGCTCCTCGACCGGCGGCAGGATCTCGCGATACGCGCCGAGCAGCCGGTCGGCCGCGGCGCGGAAGGACTGCTCGACGCCGCTCGCCTCCGGCGGCACGCAGGTGCCCAGAGCGGCGAAGTCCTGGTAGCGGCTCGACTTCGCCTGGCCGTCCCAGAGCTTCTCGTCCTCGACGTGGATCGCGGCCAGCTCGGAGATCCCCTCGAAGCAGACGACCACGTGGCCGAGGTCGGCGATCGAGGCGTGACCGTACTCGAAGTAGAACTGCTCCCAGAACTTCTCCGAGGAGTGCTCCGACACCCAGCGGAGGCTCGCCGCGATGCCGTCGGCGGAGCGGCTGTAGCGCGCGAGCGCGTACGCAGCCTTCTCGGG
>JAXDLK010000161.1:0-16052 GCA_034666665.1 Candidatus Binatota bacterium | reverse complement strand
GACACCTACAACCGCACCCGCCTGACGCCATTCGTCAAACGCCTGCTCGCCGCGTGGCTCGCGTGGCGGCGATGACGTCCGCGCTCGTCGGCGTCGCGCTTTCGGCGGCGCTCGCGGCACCCGCCGTGCTCGAGGTCGGCCGCTTCTCCGCGGCGACGCCGGGAGAAGTGCCGCCGCCCGGCTGGGAGCCGCTGCGCTTTCCGCGAATCGAACGGGCGACCGACTATCGTTTGCAGGCGATCGACGGCGTGGTCGTGGTGCACGCGACGAGCCGCGGCGCCGCGTCCGGTTGGATCCGCAAGCTCCGCATCGACGCGCGCGAGTACCCTCTCGTCGAATGGCGGTGGAAGATCGATGGTCTGATCGAGGGATCGGACGTGCGGAAGAAGTCGGGCGACGACTATCCTGCGAGGCTCTACGTCGCGTTCGAGTACGAGCCGAGCCGGGCGAGCGTTCTCGAGAAGGCGAAGTTCGAGGCCGCGCGCCTCTACTACGGCGAATACCCGCCCGGCGCGGCGATCAACTACATCTGGGAGGCGCGCGCCCCGCTCGGCACCGTGGTGCCGAACCCGTACACCGCGCGAGCGATGATGATCGTCGTCGAGAGCGGCCGCGGGCGCGTCGGTACCTGGGTCACGGAGCAGCGGAACCTGCTCGAGGATTTCCGCGGCGCGTTCGGCCACGACCCGCCGCCGATCTCCGGAGTCGCGATCATGACCGATACCGACGACACGGGTGCTTCCGCGTCGGCGTCCTACGGTGACGTCGTGTTCCGCCGGCCGCAGACGACTCAGGAGAAGTGAAAGACGACGGCGGAGCGGATTCGCGGGCCCGCCCAGTCGATGACCTCGATCGCATGGGCGGCGCTCGGGCCGTCGAGGTTCGAGTGCCGGCGGTACTCGACCACGTCGCGCTCGCCGGTGGCGGTGACGGAGACGATCTCGATCTCGAGCCGGTGGAACCAGGCGAGGCCGCGTCGCACGTATTCGCGGACCTCCTCGGTGCCGCGCAGCACCGGCCGCTCGAGCTCGGCATACAGCCGGAGCACGAGCTTGCTCGCATGGGTGGCATCCGGCTCGTACAGCGCGACGATCCGCTCGAGGTCGCAGCTCTCCCACGCGGACTTCCAGCGCTCGAGGCGTTCGCCGACGATTCCCATGCCGGCCCGTGCCGGGTTCGTCGTGTCCTGCTCGGATGCGCCGGCGTCGCAGCCCGATTGCGCAGTCCGCTGCTTCACGCCGCCTGAAGCTCCGAGGTGCAGTGCCCGCACCGCCTGGCCTTGAGCGGGATCACCTCGAGGCACTGCGGGCACTCCTTGGTCGTCGGCGCGGACGCCTCCGGTGCGGGCGACGCCTTGCGCGTGAAGCGCTGCATCTGTTGAACGAGCAGGAACACGGCGAAGGCGATGATGACGAAATCGAGCACCGTGTTCGCGAACACGCCGAGGTTGAGCGTCGGCGCTCCCGCCGCCTTGGCCTCGGCGAGCGTCGCGTAGGGGTGGCCCGACAGATTGACGAACAGGCTCGAGAAGTCGACGCGGCCGAGCAGCAGCCCGAGCGGCGGCATCAGGAGATCGTTCGTGAAGGAGCCGACGATCTTGCCGAAGGCGCCGCCGATGACCACGCCGATCGCCATGTCGACGACGTTCCCGCGCATGGCGAATTCCTTGAACTCCTTGATCATCTCGCAGCTCCTTTCGCTCCGGTACATCGCGGAAGCGCGCCTGTCGGGGGGCGCGAACGCCACCCCAGTGCGGCGTCGTGTCGTGGAGGCCCGGTCAGTATTTCACGGTCTGAGGCATGGTCGTGTGGTACTCGGCTCCGCAGGTGCGGCAGACGCGCCGGTGCGGGTAGGTCGCCGTCGGCAGGTGGCTCTCCTGCTCGATGATGGCGCCGCCGCAGATCACGCAAATCGCCCCGTTGCGCGAACCGATGGGCAGTCGCCGAACCGTTGCTTCCGCGAGGCGCTTGCCCATCCACGCCGTATAGCACGCATCCCGGCGGACGGGAGCCTGAGCATTCGGGCGGTCGCCGGATCCGGGCGCTCGAGCACTCAGTCGAGAAGCGCAGGCACCGTGAAGAAGAACGTCGCGCCGCGCCCGGGCTCCGACTCCACCCAGATCTCGCCGCCGTGGCGCTCGACCACCTTCTTGCAGATGGTCAAGCCGATCCCGCTGCCTGGATACTCGCTTCGCGAGTGCAAGCGCTGGAAGATCGCGAAGATCCGCTCGCGCTGCTCCGGCGGGATGCCGATGCCGTCGTCGCGACAGGCGAACAGCCACCGGTCGTCCCTGCGCTCGGCGGAGAGGTGCACACGCGGCGGGCCTTCACGTCGAAACTTGATCGCGTTGCCGACCAGGTTCTGGAAGAGCTGCGTGAGCTGCGCGGCGTCGCCGGTGACGGTCGGCAGCGCTTCGCGCTCGACGACGGCGCCGGAGTCCTCCATCGCCCCGCGCAGGTTCGCGAGCGCCTCGTCCAGGGCTCGGTCGCACGCGACGGCACCGCGGCGCCGTCCGTTCCCGGTGAGTCGGGAGTACGCGAGCAGGTCGTCGATCATGCGCTGCATGCGTTGCGCACCCTCGACCGCGTAGCCGATGAACTCGTCGGCATCGGCATCGAGACTCCCCCGGTAGCGGCGCTCGAGGAGCTGGGTGTAGCTCGCCACCATCCGGAGCGGCTCCTGCAGATCGTGGGAAGCGACGTAGGCGAACTGCTCGAGCTCCTCGTTCGACCGCGCGAGCTCCTGCGCCTCCACGGCCAGCGCTTCTGCGTTCTTGCGCTGCGTGACGTCGAGGCAGACGCCGGTCAGCCGCAGCGCGTTCCCGGCGGGGTCCAACGTGACCGCGGCACGGCCGAACAGGTGACGGACCCCGCCGTGCACCCGGATCCGGAAGTCGATGTCGTATCCGACCCCTTCGGCGCGGGCACGCTCGACCGCGCGGCGCACCCGGCCCGCATCGTCGGGATGAACGCGCCCGACGAAATCGTCGAGCGTCGCCGCCGCCGCGCCGGATGGAAGATCGAGGATGGCGCGCAGCCGCTCGTCGGCGACGAACTCGCCGCCGAGCCGCCACGTCCACGTACCGATGTCGCCCGCCGCCAGCGCCAGCTCGAGCCGCTCGCGGCTGTCGCGCAGCGCTTCCTCCGCACGCTTCCGATCGGTGATGTCACGGAAGAACGTGAGCAGCAGCCGCTCGCCTCCGTGCTCGACGAGGGTCGCCGAGGCGAGGCCGAACCGCAGCGTTCCGTCCTTCACGCGCACCGTGGCCTCGCGATTCCGCACCTCGCCCGAGGAGAGGATCTGCTGCAGCCCCTGCTCGTACGCGCCCGGCTCCGGCCAGAGGCCGAGCTCGAGAGGCGATCTGCCGATCGCCTCCTCTCGCCGGAACCCGGAGAACCTCTCGAACTCGCGGTTCACGTCGACGAACTTGCCGGTGTCCAGGGACCGCACCGTCGCCGCATCGAGGCTCGACTCGAACACGCGCCGGAGCCGGTCTTCGCTCCGGCCGAGCGCCTTCGTTCGTTCCTCGTTCTCCCGCCGGTAACGCTCGAAGACGTGCGCCACGTAGACCGACGCGGCGAACGCGACGATCACGCCGAGGAAGGGATACGCGGCGGCGCGGAGCCCCGTCGTCGCTTCGACCGTCGCGAGCAACGCGACAGTCGCGGCAGCGACCACCGCGAGCTGCGGCAGGGCACCCCAGGGAAGCAGCGTCGCGGTGCACATCGTCAGCACGACGAACAGGAAGGCCGTGGTGGTCGCCTCTCCTTCGATCCGACCGGCGACGGCGGTCGTCGCGCAGAGGATCGCCGCCACGACGACCGCCACCCACCGGGCACGCTCCGGCCGGAGACCGAGGAGCACGAACGCGAGGGCGAGAGCCGCGAGCTGTACCCCCTTCAACGTCCACAGCGGCACGAGCCGGTCGGGATCGAGGAAGACGTCGCCGATGGCGAATAGAATGATGGAGGCGAGCGCGATCCCGAGACCGGCGCGGCAGCGCCTCACCAGCAACTCGGTGGCCTCTTGTCCGATCGCCTCGCGACGCCAGCCGGAGCTCACGCTTCGAACACCGCTCGACCATTAAAGCGGATCGAGTGCCGCAAACGAAACCTGCCGCGATTTGTCGGCGCACGGGCCGCCGGTCAACCTGCGACGCTGCTGCCGTGAGCGCAGCCCGTCACGCGGCGCCGCCCGCGAAGGAAAGCTCCGCTGCCGCGTCGTTCCCCCCGGGCAGCCGTACGGTGACGGTCGTGCCGTCGCCGACACGGCTGTCGATCGCCACGGTGCCGCCGTGTGCCTCGACGATCGCCTTGACGATGAAGAGGCCGAGGCCGGAGCCGCTCACCCGTCTGTTGGCTGCCCGGCGGCGGTACTTGTCCCAGAGCGTCGGCAGCTCCTCGGGCGGGATTCCCGGGCCGTTGTCGCTCACCGCGAGCACCACGTCGCGGCCGATTCGCGTGATGGAAACGCGCACCGACCCTCCGGCCGACGTGTATTTGATCGCGTTGTCGAGCAGGTTCGCGATCACGCGCTCGATCTGCACCACGTCGACGTCCACCGCCGGCAGCCCCGGCTCGGCTTCGACGCGGAGGTCGATGCCCTTGAGCTCGCTCGCGGTGCTCGCGAGCGCGACCGCCTCGTCGACGACGTCGACCAGACGAGCCGCGGAGCGCTGCAGCATCAACCGTCCCGATTCGATGCGCGTGCTGTCGATCAGGTTGAGCGAGAGAGTGATCACCCGCCGGACGCTCGCATGGATGCGGCGGATGAAATCGGCCTGCTGCGCCGTGAGCGGCCCGCACTCGCCGGCGAGGAGCATCTCGGCGAGCGGCTGAATGACGCCGAGCGGGTTCTTGAGGTCGTGAATGACGGAGGAGAGCAGCTCCATCTTCAATCGTTCCTGCTCGCGCATCTCCTCCATCGTCCGCTCGGCCGCGCGGATCTGCTGCACGAGGTGGCCGACGAAGAGGGCGACGGCGAAGAGGAACGGAAGCCGCAGCACGTAACGCTCTTCGAGCAGGTGATCCGGCCCGAGGATCAATCCGACGCTCGCGAGATGCACGCCGGCGACCAGCAACGTCGCCACCAGCAGGATGCCGAGGCGGCCGACGACCACGGCGACGAACAGCACGATGAAGTACACCGCGAAGAAGTCGCCCGAGGTCTCGCGGGCGAGCGTCAATCCGACGGTCACCGCCACGGCGTCGAAGAGCACCACCGCGAAGTAGAAGACCTCGCGTGCGGCGAAGCGTTTCGCGAGCAGCGGCACCACCAGCCCCGAGGCGAGATAGCCGGCGACGAACGACGCGAGCGGCACGGACACCTCGGACAGCGACCGGCTGAAGATCAGCAGATACGAGGTCGCGATGACGAGAAGCCAGCGGAGCACGAGGATCGTGCCCAGCCTCTCGCCGAAGTTCTGCCGCGTCATGGTGCTTCCGCGAGGGCTCGCCGGCGACGGCGATCGAGTCCCCTTTCGCTCCGCCCGTCTCTGCCGTCAAGCGGAAGTGGCCTCGGCGGGGTTCCCGCCCTCATGCCGTCCCGCGCCGTCGCGGACGGCTCTCGGTACGTCGCGGCGCCGCTTCGCGCTGGACGAACTCCCACAGCACCGGCACGCCGCGGACGACGCAGAGGATCACCGTGATCAGGACGAGCGACCACGTGAGGCTCTCGAGCGATGCCGACCACCGGTGCCAGAAGTCGGGCAGCAGCTCGGGCATCGGTTCGAGGAACAACAGCAAACCGAAGGTGAGTGCCTTCAGCGTACCGTAGAACGCACGCAGGAACCGACCGCCGACCAGCAAGCGGGCGAGGCTGCCGCGCATCATCCCGAACGGAGTCTCACCATCGGCGACCGCGTGGCTGCGAATCGAGTCGACGAACGCGCCGCGCGTCACGAACACGACCGGTGCCCAGATCGGTACACGTCCCACGTCCGCGAGCACGATCCACAGGACGTTCTCGACCGCACGGTCGACCGCGATGTCGAAGACGGAGCCGAAGACGGACGTCTCGCCGCGACGCCGCGCGAGATACCCGTCGAGCGCGTCGAGGGCGATCACCAACACCACCAGGGGCGCGTTGACCAGGCGCCACGCAGGAGGTGCGCCGTAGAGGAGCCCGATGATCAGGAACAGTAGGCAGAACCGGAGAAAGGTGACGGTATTCGCCATCGGCCGCCGCAGCGTCCGACGGAGATTCTAACGGAATCCGCCGAAGCAGAGGAAGCGACGCGCCGGAGCGGGTTCCCCACCGCGGCCCTTCCGGGCCGCAACCAATTCGCCTCGCCCCCCGAACGGGGGGAAGGCCGCGCGCAGCGCGGGTGCGGGGGAGCCGGCCGTGGATTCCCCGCGCGCCACGACGATTCCCTTGGGTAGTAGCTCAGCCCAGCGAGAGAATTCCGCTCTTGGCCATGGTGAAGAACGGCCCGGGGAAGAGTCCGAGAAGCAAGGTGGCGGCGACGGCGATGCCGATCGTCGTCGCGAGATAGGGGCGCGACGCGAACGGCAACGGTTCGTCCGTTCCCTCGCGCATGTACATCATGACGATCACCCAGATGTAGTAGTACGCGCTCACGGCGCTGTTCAGCACGCCAATCACCGCCAGGCCCACGTGACCGGAGGCGACGGCGGCGGTGAACACGTAGAACTTCCCGGCGAAGCCGACGAACGGCGGCACGCCCGTCAGCGAGAGCAGGAAGACGCCCATCGCCAGCGCGAGCAGCGGCTTGCGAAAACCGAGGCCGGCGTAGCGCTCGATCGCCTCGTTCGGCTCGCCCGCGCGGCCGAGAGCGATCACCACCGCGAACGCACCGAGGTTCATCGCCGCGTACGCGAGGAGATAGAAGAGCAGCGCCGCGCCGCCGGCTTCACCGCCCGCGACCAGCGCGACCAGCAGATACCCGGCATGGGCGATCGACGAATAGGCGAGCATGCGCTTGATGTTCGACTGCGCGATCGCGAACAGGTTGCCGAGCGTCATCGTCAGCGCCGCCAGCCCCCAGACGAGCGCGGTCCAGTCCGCGGCGACCGTGCCGAAGCACTCGAGGAAAACGCGCGTGAAGGCGGCGAACCCCGCCGCCTTCACGCCGACCGCCATCAGCGCCGTGATCGACGTCGGCGCTCCCTCGTAGACGTCCGGCGTCCAGACGTGAAACGGCACGGCCGCCACCTTGAATCCGAAGCCGACGAGCAGGAGCACGATCCCGAGCGTGAGGAGCTCGCGTCCTTCGCCGGTGCCGCGCGACACCACGACCGCGATCTCGTCGAGGCGCACGGTTCCCGTGGCGCCGTAGACCAGCGCGATGCCGAAGAGGAGAAAGCCGGTGGCGAATGCGCCGAGCAGGAAATACTTGAGCGCGGCCTCGTTCGAGCGGACCTCGCGCGTCGCGATTCCCGCGAGCACGTACACCGCGACGGACATCACCTCGAGGCCGAGGAAGATCACCACCAGGTCGTTGGCGCCGGCCATGATGATCATGCCGGCCGTGGCGAACAGCACCAGCGAGTAATAGTCGCCGGAGCGCACGCCCGCGGCGGCGAGGTAGTCGACCGACATCAGCAGCGTGAGCCCCGCCGCGACGCAGAAGAGCATGTCGAAGAAGAGCGCGTAGTTGTCGAGGACGAAGCTCGCGGCGAGCGTCTGCTCGTCGCGGCCCCAGAGGACCGCCGCGGCAACGGCCGCGACCCCCAGGCCGAAGATGGCGGGACCGGCGAGCACGTCGCGATCCCCGGGCTCGAGAAAGAGATCGAGCAGCAACACGACCGTCGCCGACGCGAGCACGATCAAGAGCGGCAGCAGCGGGAGCCACGCGACCGCGGGGATCTCGAGGATCACCGTTCGGCTCCGGGGCGGGCGCTGCTCGGGCGGCCGACCCGCGCCATCTCCGACGCCGTGCTCGCCGGCGGCCGAACCCGCTCGATCCGTTCGACGATGCTCTTCACCGAAGGCTCGATGCGGACGAGCAGCGGCCGCGGGTACACGCCCATCCAGAAGAAGAGCACGATCAGCGGCGCGAACGCGGCGATCTCTCGGCCGGTCAGATCCGGGAGGGCCCGGTTCTCCTCGTGCCGCAACGGACCGAAGATCACGCGCTGGTACATCCACGTGAGATACACCGCGCCGAGGATCATCCCGAGGACTGCGGGCGCCGCGAACATCGGGTGACGGCCGAAGGCGCCGATCAGGATCAGGAACTCGCCGACGAAGCCGTTCAACCCCGGGAGGCCGGCGGAAGACAGCATCGCCAGCAGCAGGAACACGGAGTACAGCGGGACCACCTTCCAGAGGCCTCCGAAGGCGGCGATCTCGCGCGTGTGCCGCCGCGAATAGATGACGCCGACCGCGAGGAACAGCGCTCCCGTCGAGAGGCCGTGGCTCAGCATCTGGTAGACGGCGCCCTCCACCGCCTCGACGTTGGCGGCGAAGAGCCCGAGCATGACGAAGCCCAGGTGCGAGACCGAGGAGTAGGCGACGAGCTTCTTGAGATCCGGCTGCACCATCGCGACCAGCGCGCCGTAGACGATGCCGACCACGGCGAGCGCCATCATCGTCGGCGCCGCCGCGGCGGCGGCATGAGGGAACAGCGGCAGCGCGAAACGGAGGAACCCGTAGGTGCCCATCTTGAGCAGCACCCCGGCGAGGATCACGGAGCCGCCGGTCGGCGCCTCGACGTGTGCGTCGGGGAGCCACGTGTGCAGGGGAAAGAGCGGAACCTTGATCGCGAACGCGAGCGCGAAGGCGGCGAACAGCCAGAGCTCCACGCCCGCCGGAATCGACAGGTCGTAGAGACGAAGAAGGTCGAAGCTCCAGCTCCCGTACGCTTCCCGATGGAGCCATCCGAGGTAGAGGATCGCGACCAGCATGAGGAGGCTTCCGGCCATCGTGTAGAGAGCGAACTTGACCGCGGCGTAGATGCGTCGCGTCCCCCCCCAGATGCCGATCAGCAGGTACATCGGCACCAGCATGACCTCCCAGAAGACGTAGAAGAGAAAGAGGTCGAGCGCGACCAGCGTGCCGAGCATGCCCGTCTCGAGGACGAGCATCATCACCATGTACTCCTTCAGGCGCCGGGTGACGTCGCCCGCGGAGAAGATCACCACCAGCACCGTCAGGAGCGTGGTCAGCACGACCAGGAAGAGGCTCACGCCGTCGATGCCGACGAGGTACTGGACGCCGAAGTCGGGGATCCAGTCGGCCCGCTCGAGCATCTGGAAATCGCCGCGGGCGGGATCGAAGTCGGCGAGCACGAGTAGCGAGAGCACGAAGGGCACGAATGCGAACGCGAGCGCCGTGCGGCCGATGGCGCGCGCGTCGGTCCCGCCGACCACGCCGAGGGCGACGGCCCCGACGAGCGGCGAGAAGACCAGCGCGGAGAGCAGATGTCCTTCCATGATCAGCGGACGAGCAGGACGCCGATCAGGACGGCGACACCGATCAGGAACGTCAGCGCATAGTGCTGCACGTTGCCGGTCTGAAGCACGCGCCAGGTGATGCTCTGCGCGCGTACGAAAGCGCCTACCCCGTTGACGGCGCCGTCGATGAGAAGCGTATCGACGAACCGCCAGAGGAAGTGCGCGAGCCCGGCGAGGGGTTGCACGATGACCGCGTCGTAGAGCTGGTCGATGCGATACTTGTCGAGCAGCAAGCGGTGGAGTCCGCGGAAGCGGGCCGCGAGGTCCGCGGGCAGCTCCGGCCGTGCGAGATAGAACGCGTAGGCGAGGCCGATGCCGCCGGCGGCCGCCGCCACCGAGACGGCCATCAGCCCGATCTCGAGCGCGTGCGAAGCTTCGCCGTGCTCCGCGGCACCGACGACCGGCGCGAGAAACTCACCGAAGACGTCGGGACCGAACACCTCCGGCAGCCCGACCCACCCGCCGATGACGGAGAGCACGGCCAGGACGACGAGCGGCACCGTCATCGACGGCGGCGACTCGTGGACGTGAACGTGCGGATCGACGCGGCTCTCCCCGAGGAAGGTGAGGAAGAGCAAGCGGAACATGTAGAACGCCGTCAGCCCGGCGCCGAGGACCCCGATCGCCCAAAGCACGGGGCTTCGCTGGAAGGCATGGAAGAGGATCGCGTCCTTGCTGAAGAAGCCGGCGAAGAGCGGCACGCCGGCGATCGCGGCGCACGCGACGGCGAACGTCCAGAACGTGACCGGCATCTTCGCGGCGAGCCCGCCCATGCGCCGGATGTCCTGCTCGCCCTCCATGCCGTGAATGACGCTGCCGGCGCCGAGGAACAGCAGGCCCTTGAAGAAGGCGTGCGTCATCAGGTGGAAGACCCCGCTCGCGTAGGCGCCGACGCCGACGCCGAGAAACATGTAGCCGAGCTGGCTGATCGTCGAGTACGCGAGCACCTTCTTGATGTCGGTCTGGACGAGGCCGATCGACGCGGCGAAGACCGCGGTGGCCGCACCGACGGAGGCGACCACCGCGAGCGCGTCCGGCGCCAGGTCGTAGACGAAGTGCATGCGGGCGATCATGTAGACGCCGGCGGTCACCATGGTGGCGGCATGGATCAGCGCCGACACCGGCGTCGGGCCGGCCATCGCGTCCGGCAGCCAGACGTAGAGCGGGATCTGCGCCGACTTGCCGGTCGCACCGACGAACAGCAGGAGACCGATCGCGGTCGCGAGCTCCGGCGTGAGCAAGCTCGCGTGCTCGCGGAACCCCGAGAAGTCGAGCGTCCACACGTCGTGCCGCCCGAGGCTCCAGAAGAGCAGGAACACGCCCAGCAAGAAACCCGCGTCCCCGACCCGGTTGACGATGAACGCCTTCTTCCCCGCGGACGCGTTCTCGTCGTTCTCGTACCAGAAGCCGATCAGCAGGTACGAGCAGAGACCGACCCCTTCCCAGCCGACGAAGAAGAGCACGATCGAGTCGGCGAGGACGAGCGTCAGCATCGAGAGCATGAAGAGGTTCAGGTAGGTGAAGTACCGGGCGTAATCCGGGTCGTGCGCCATGTAGCCGACGGAATAGACGTGGATCAGGAAGCCGACGCCGGTGACGATCAGCGCCATCACCGCGGAGAGGGCATCGAGGCGGAGTCCGGCGTCGAGCTGGATTCGACCCGCGGGGATCCACGAGAAGAGCCGGTCGGCGAGCGCCCCACCCTCCTCCAGCCCCGTCAGTCGGAAGAAGGAAAAGACGGCGACCAGGAAGGCGACGCCGATGACGCCGGGCGCGACCAGCGACACCGCACGGCGGCCGGCGCGGTCGCCGAAGAACGCGTTGAAGATCACGCCCGCGAGCGGCAGGATCAGCAGCGCGCGGAGCATCGGCGCCGGCTCTACCATCGGATCTCCACCGTCCCTACCACTTCAGCAGCGAGAGCTGGCTCGCGTCGACGGTCTGCCGGTTGCGGAAGCCGGCGAGGATGATCGCCAGCCCCACGGCGGCCTCGGCCGCGGCGACCGTCATCACCAGCAGCACGATCACCTGACCGTCCATCGAATGGAGCTGGCGCGAGAGCGCGACGAACGCGAGGTTCGCGGCGTTCAGCATGATCTCGATCGACATGAAGATGACGATCACGTTGCGGCGGAGGACCACGCCCGCCGCGCCGATCGCGAACAGCACGCCGGCGAGGCCGAGCCAGTACTGGATCGGCACCTCGGTCAATCGATCCTCCGCTTCGCGAGCACCACCGCGCCGATCACCGCCACGAGCAGCAACACCGACGTCACCTCGAACGAGAAGGCGTACCTCGAGAAGAGCTCGCGGCTGAGCGCGTTGACCGAGCCGAAGCCGCCGACGAGCGCGCCAGCGGCGGGAGCAGGGTGGCTGCGCGCGAAGAGCATCACGAGCTCGACGCCGAGGAGCCCGCCGACGCCGAGCACCGTCGCCCGCCAGGCGGGCCGGGTCACCTCCGCCTCTCGCGGAAGGTTCAGCAACATGATGACGAAGAGAAAGAGGACCATGATCGCGCCGGCGTAGATCACCACCTGGAGGAAGGCGAGCAGGTGGGCCTCGAGCAGCAGGAAGAGGATCGCCACCTGGAAGAGCGTGACGACGAGCGCGAGCGCGCAGTACACGGGGTGCGGATGCAGGACGACGGTGAGCGCCGACACCACCGCGATGCCGCCGAAGAGGAGGAAGAGGAAGAAGGCCGCAGTCATCGCGCGAGCACGATCACGAAGGCCGTGACGACGACGTT
Organism: Candidatus Binatota bacterium; assembly: GCA_034666665.1. Taxonomy (GTDB): domain Bacteria; phylum Desulfobacterota; class Binatia; order JACPRU01; family JACPRU01; genus JAXDLK01. The sequence goes on along the minus strand of JAXDLK010000161.1, from coordinate 3,890 downwards.
GACGAGCGCGAGCGGCACGAGTCCCTTCCAGCCGAGCCGCATCAGCTGATCGTAACGGAACCGCGGAAGCGTCCAGCGGATCAGGATCTGCAGCCAGCAGAGGAAGGAAACCTTGCCGAGGAAGGCCATCACCTGGAGGAGCGCGACCACGACGTTCGGCAGCGACACCCCGAAGCCGCCGGGAAACGTGAAGCCTTCACGGCCGAGGAACGGGAACTGCCAGCCGCCGAAGAAGAGCGTCGTCACGATCCCCGACACCAGCACGATCTCGGCGAAGTCGGTGAGCATGAACACCGCCTGCTTCCCTCCGGAGTACTCGGTGAAGTAGCCGCTCACGAGCTCGGACTCGCTCTCGGGAAGATCGAACGGGATGCGCTTGCTCTCCGCGATGCCGGACGTGAAGACGATCACGAACGCGATCGGCTGGAGAAAGATCCCCCACGCCGGCAGCACACCGAGGAACGAGAGCCCGCTCCACGTCCCGAGGCTCTGGCCTTGCGAGCGCACCATCGCCTGGAGATCGAGGGACCCGAACGTCATCACCACGGACGCGAGCGACAATCCCATCGCCAGCTCGTAGGAGATCATCTGTGCCGAGCCGCGGATGCCGCCGAGCAGCGCCCAGCGGTTGTTCGATGCCCAGCCGGCGAGCACCACCCCGTAGACGCCGAGCGACACCATGGCGAGGACGTAGAGGAGGCCGACGTTCAGGTCCGCCACCTGGAGCGAGATCACCCGGTCCCCGATCCTGAGCTCGTCGCCGAACGGGATCGCCGCGAAGGTCACCAGCACGGGGAAGAGCGCGAGAAACGGCGCGGCTGCGTGCAGGAAGCGGTCGGCGCCCTCGGGCACGAAGTCTTCCTTGGTGAACATCTTCAGGGGATCGGCCATCAGCGTGTTCACGATCCCGAGATTGATCGGCATGCGGCCGAAGATCGATGCGCGGTTCGCGCCGATGCGATTCTGGATCAGCGCCGAGCCCTTGCGCTCCACCCACAGGAGCAAGGCGGACAGGTTCAGCACGATGAGCAGCACCGCCAGCGCCTTGACGGTGACGATCAGGACGTCGACGAGCATCGCCTCAGGTCTGCGACAGGCGCTCGATCAGCTCGAGCGTGCGGTCGCGGTCCAGCCGTTCGTGGTACGCCTCGTTCACCTGCATCATCGGTGCGGTGCCGCAAGACGCGAGGCATTCGACCTCGTCGAGCGTGAAGCGTCCGTCGGGCGTGGTTTCGCCGAGGCGGATCCCCAAGCGTTCCTCCAGGGTGCAGACGATCGCATCGGAACCGCGCAGCATGCAGGAGACGTTCGTGCATACCTGAACGTGGTACCGCCCGACCGGCTTCTTGTAATACATCGAATAGAACGAGGCGACGCCGCTCACCCACGAAAGCGGCAGCTCGAGGATCGCGGCGACGTGCTCCTGCACCTCGGCGGAGAGCCAGCCGAACTCGCGCTGCGCGAGCCAGAGGACCGGCATGACGGCCGCGCGACGGGTGGGGTAGCGGCCGATGATCTCGCGGGCGCGGCGAAGCGATTCCTCGGAGAATCGCACGGGCGCCGCGGAGGCGGTTTCGGAGGGATTTTCCATCGCTTGGTCGAGCGGTCAGGACCCGGACGAGAACGCCCTCGACGCCCTCCTCAGCGGTCGCACTCGCCACCGATCATGTTCACCATGCCGAACGTGGTGACCAGGTCGGGGATCATCGCACCGATCAGCATCTCGCCGAGCGCCGCCATGCCGAAGAAGCACGGACCGCGCGGGCGCACCCGGTACGGCCGGCCGCTGCCATCGCTCACCACGTAGAAGCCGAGCTCGCCGTTCGCACCCTCGACCGCCTGGTAGGCCTCGCCGGCAGGAATCTTGATGCCTTCCATGACGATCTTGAAGTGGTTCATCAGGCCTTCGATCGAGTTGTAGACGTCTCGCTTCGGCGGCAGCGCGTAGCGCGTGTCGTCGATCTTCACCGGACCCGGCGGCATCCGCCGCAAGCACTCCTCGGCGATGCGCATCGATTGCTCCATCTCGACCATGCGCACCATGAAGCGGTCGTAGTTGTCGCCGCGCGTTCCGACGGGCACCTCGAACTCCACGCGATCGTAGTAGAGGTACGGGGACTGCTTGCGGACGTCGTAATCGACCCCGGTCGAGCGCAGCATCGGCCCGGTGACGGCGCAGGAGATCGCGTGCTCCGGGGTGAGAATGCCCACGCCGGACATGCGGTCGACGAAGATGCGGTTCCGCGAGAGCAGTCGGTCGCAGTCCCGAATCACCGCGCGGATCTTCTCGAAGGCGCTTTCGAGCCGCGCGCCGAAGCCTGCCGGAAGATCGTTCGTCACGCCGCCGATCCGGCAATAGCTGACGGTGACTCGCGCGCCGGTGACGGCTTCGACCAGGTCGTAGAGGTACTCGCGCGCCTCGTTCATGTAGAGGCCGACCGACATCGCGCCGACCTCGAAGCTCGCCATGCCGAGACAGGTGAGGTGATCCGTCACCCGCGAAACCTCGGAGAGCAGCATGCGGATCCACTGCGCACGCTCAGGCGCCTCGATCTCGGCGAGCTTCTCGACCGCGAGCGCGAAGCCGACGTTGTTGATCAGCGGCGACGCGTAGTTCATGCGGTCGGTGTACGGGAACACCTGCGTCCACGTGCCCTCTTCCGACATCTTCTCGAAGCCGCGGTGGAGGTATCCGACCTCGACGTCGCAGGCGACGATGGTCTCGCCGTCGAGCCGCAGGTTGAATTTGATCGTGCCGTGAGAAGCCGGATGGGACGGCCCCATCTGGATCTCCATGATCTCGTGGCTGGGATCATGAGCGATGTCCGGAGCGCTGGCAGGCAGGCTCATGCCTTCACTCCGAACTGGCGCGGCGGCCAGGGCTCGTCGATCGGGTCGCGCTCGGGGATGAGCGGCTGGCGCTTCATCACCGGGTAGTCCTTCCGCAGCGGATGACCTTCGAACTCCGGATACATGAGGATGCGGCGGAGATCGGGGTGACCCTCGAAGCGGATGCCGAACATGTCCCAGGTCTCCCGCTCGAGCCAGTTCGCGCTCTTCCAGAGCGGCACCAGCGAGTGCGCCCAGGCATCCGCCTCGTCGATCGGCACCTTCACCCGCAGCCGTTGCCGCTTCGCAAGCGAGAACAGGTGGGCGACGACCTCGAATCGCGGACTGCGCCCGTTGTAGTCGACGGCGCTCAGGTCCATCAGGAACTCGAATCGGGCCGCGGGATCGTCGCGGAGAACGCGGAATATCGCCGGCGCGTGGTCACGCGCGACGACGACCGTCTCCTCTCCCAGGCGCTCGTGCGCGTCGAGAATCTCGTCCCCGAAGCGCGCGCGCAGGATGTCGGTCACCGCGCCCATGGCCTCTGCGGGCCGCAGCGTCGCACCGTCACTCCCACTCGAGTGCGCCTTTCTTCCACGCGTAGAGAAGCCCCATGCCGAGCACCGCGAGGAAGATGAGCATCTCGACCAGTCCGAAGACCCCGAGATCTCGAAAGACGACCGCCCAGGGAAAGAGAAACACGACCTCGATGTCGAAGAGGATGAAGAGGATGGCCGGCATGTAGAACTTGACCGTGAACCGCCCGAACGCGCTGCCGCTCGGCGGGTTGCCGCACTCGAACGGCTGGAACTTGACGCGGTTCGTCGCCGTCGGCCCGAGGAGCGTGTTGAGAGACACCATGACGCCGACTACGACGCCACACAGGAGGAAGAGGACGACCACGGAAACATACGGATTCATGGGGAAAAACCCCGCCACGTATGGCAGAACCGAAGATCTTGTAAAGCACGCGGCGATGACTCCGCCGAGGTCTTCTGCTAACGCGCTCGCGTGGAATCGGAACCGCCGCGAGACGCCGTGGACGCGCTCGTCCGAGGCGC
>JAXDLK010000160.1:0-11398 GCA_034666665.1 Candidatus Binatota bacterium | reverse complement strand
GCGTCGCGCGGCGTCCAGTGCTCGCCCGCCTCCTCGTTGTTCTCCTCGTTGAAGCGGCGGACGAGCTCCTCGAAGATCGTCCCCATGCCGTGGTTGTCGAGGCCGGGGTGCTTCACCGAACCGTCCGCGTTCAGGACGGCAGTGGGGCTCAGGTTCACGTCCGGCGAGAGGAACTTCTCGATCAGCGTCCCGAGCGCGTCGGCCTTCGAGAGGCGCGGGATCTGGTTGCGGAACTCGAAGTTGTCGAGGATGTCCTGGACGTTCTGCGAGAACCCGTCGAGGTAAGCGACGAAGTCGTCGCGGAGCTGTTGCCGGCTCGCGCGCGCCTTGAGGTCCCGCAGCGTGAACTTCGACGTGTTGTAGAACGCCTGGCCCGCGGCGCCTCGCAGCGGCTGCTCCTGATTGATGATGCGCTCCTTCTCGAGCGCCGCCTTCATGTCGATCACCGCCTGCTTCGTCGGCTCGAGCACGGCGTCGAGGCGGCGGAGGACGGTCATCGGCAGGATCACGTCACGGTACTTGCCGCGGACGTAGAGGTCGCGCAGCACGTCGTCGGCGATCCCCCAGATGAAGTTGGCGATCCAGTTGAGTCGCGCCTGTTCCATTTCACCTCCGGCGGCGCAAATTATGCCCGGCGGCTCGTCGGGCGCAACGAACGGGGGACGCCACGGCGCAGCGCTAATCTCGCGTAGAGAAATTATTTCGGCGGTCACCGTGTTTTCGCTTGACGTTCGCCTAGAATGGGCTATGGTTTCGCCATGCGTTCGTCTCGGCCGATCACGGCATGGGCGGGCGGGTTCGACGCCCCGAAGCAGGAACAGCCCGGTCTTCGGCTGGTCGACTCACACGATACCGATCGCGACGGCGCCCGCGATGCAGTCCTCTTTCTCGACCGTGCGCTTCGAGCGCTCGTGCGTCAGGAAAGCCGCTGCCGACATGCGCTGGGCGTGCTTCTCGAGCTTCTCCGCACGAAGGACGGGCTCGACGATCTCGGCTTCGTCAGGCTCGGCGACTACGCGCGCGAGCGATTGGGAATCTCGGGCAGCGAAGCCGACGCGCTCAGGCGCGTGGCCGGCCGCCTCCGAGGCTTGCCGTCGATCGCGCGGAGCTTCGAACAGGGAGCAATCTCCTGGACGAAGGTGCGGCTTCTGGCGGTGGTCGCCCGTCCCGAGACCGAGGGAATGTGGATCGAGATCGCGCGAGGATCGACCGTCCGCGAGCTCGAGGGGCTCGTCCGCGGCGGAGACTCCGCTCCCGCCACGCTCGCGCCGGCGGCGCATCACGTCGCGGCCGCCGAGATCGAATGCATCCACGAAGACGACGGAACCGAGATCGATGGCGAGCCCCGCGTCCGCTTCCGGATGCGGGTGCCGGGTCCCGTCTGGCTCCTCTTCCGGAGGGTCGTGGAACTCGCGCGCTCTGTCTGTGGAGCGAGCGTGCCCACCTGGAAGGGCGTCGAGGCGATCGCCGCCGAAGCCACGTCCGGCGTCGCGCAGCAGACGTCTTCCGGCGATCCCGGCGACGACGCAGCGCCACGTCGGGAAGGCGCTCGCCGATCGGTTGGCGTGCTCCCCGATTCTTGCTTCCGTTCCGATCGGGCGCCCCTTCCGGCGCCGATACCCGACGGGGTTGCCGCGCGGCTCGGCGTCGCCGGCGCGGATCTCGCCGAAGCGATGCCCGACGACGTGGATCGCCTCGCGGCCGGCGCCGACCACGTCGATTCCTTCGAGCTGGACCGTCGCATGCGTCAGATCGTCCGCTCGTACCAGCGGATCGACTGGCGCTGCGGCCGACTCCTCGCGATCCTCCTCCGGAACCGACACCTTCTCTCCGAGATCGGCTTTGGCAGCTTCGAGCTCTACGTGCAGGAGAGGCTCGGAATCTCGATCCGGAAGGCCCGCGCGCTCGTCTCCCTCGCGAGGCAGTCCGAAGAATTACCGGCGCTCGGACGAGCCTACCGCGAAGGGGCGCTGTCATGGGTGCGCGCGATGACCGTCGTGCCGCTCGTCCGCCGGAGTGACGAGGCGGTCACACGGCAGTGGATCGAGCGCGCTCGGCGGGTGACGGTGCGGAGGCTCGCCGACGAGGTTGGATGGGCGGTAGAGATGCGCGCCATCGGCGGCCATGGTGCCGAGACGCCCTGTCCCCCGCCGTTCGGGGCCGCCCTCGATCGTCTGGAGCGAGAGGTGCAAACGCGCATGGAAGAGGCGTTCCCGGCCGCATGGCCGGTCGCGAGTGCAAATGCGTGCGAGCCTCCGCGACCCGCGGCGTCCTACCCGCTCGAGTTCTCGGGACCGGCGTCCGTCGTCGCCCTCTTCCGCCAGACGATCATTGCCTGGTCGCAACTCGGAGAGCCTCCGTGGGTCGCACTCTGTCGGCTACTGGTGCACGTCGCGTCGGAGTGGGAGCGGCAGGGAAGGCGCGCACGCGACCGGATTCTCACGCGCGACCGTTACCGTTGCCTCGTTCCTGCCTGTAGCTCCCGCACGAACCTTCACGTTCACCATTTCGTCTTCCGGTCGGCGGGAGGCGGCGATGAAGCCGATAACCTCGGGGCCGTGTGCGAGGCACACCACCGCCGCGGGATTCACGCGGGCAAGGTCCGCGCCCGCGGCGAGGCCCCGCACGACATCGTCTGGGAGCTCGGCGTTCGCCCGGGAAAAGCGCCGCTCGCGACGCTCCGGCAGGACGCCTATCTGGAAGGAGGTGATCGCATGCGCTAGCGCGCTCGACGCGTCGCGCCTTCGGCGGCTTGATCTTGGCGATAGCCCCTGATTCTATCCGCCCGGATTCGTTGATGAGGAAGTGATTCACTGCGCCTCCAAGTCGACGCTCGATGCTGCGCGGATGTTGCGCGGCGGATGCCGCGCGGATGCTGCGAATGTTCCGTAAGATCCTGATCGCCAACCGGGGCGAGATCGCCGTACGCGTCATCCGCGCCTGCCGCGAGCTCGGCGTCGGCACCGTCGCCGTGTACTCCGAGGCCGACCGCGAGGCCCTCCACGTCCGCATGGCGGACGAGGCGTACCTGGTCGGGCCGCCGCCCTCGCGCGAGAGCTACCTCGTCGCCGAGCGCCTGATCGACACCGCGAAGCGCGCCGGAGCCGAAGCGATCCATCCCGGATACGGGTTCCTCTCGGAGCGGTCCCACTTCGCCAAGGCGTGCGGCGAGGCGGGGATCGTCTTCATCGGCCCGTCTCCGGACGCCATCGACGCCATGGGCGACAAGGTCGAGGCGCGGAAGCGTATGACCGCGGCGAAGGTGCCGGTGGTCCCCGGCTCGCCCGGTACGCTCGAGACCGAGGAAGCGATCGTCGCGACCGCGCTCGAGATCGGTTTCCCGGTGATGCTGAAGGCGGCGGCCGGCGGAGGCGGCAAGGGTATGCGCCTGGTCTCGAACGAGGGCGAGATTCGCGCCGCCGCGCGCGCCGCGCGCAGCGAAGCCAAGTCCTCGTTCGGCGATGACCGGATCTACGTCGAGCGGTTCGTCGATTCGCCGCGGCACGTCGAGGTGCAGGTCCTCGGCGACACGCACGGCGAGATCGTCCACGTCTACGAGCGCGAGTGCTCGATCCAGCGGCGCCATCAGAAGGTCGTCGAGGAGTCGCCGTCTCCGGCGATCGACGCCGAGACGCGCGAGGCCATGGGCCGGGTCGCCGTGCAGGCGGCGAAGGCGGTCGACTACGTCGGCGCCGGCACGATCGAGTTCCTCGTCGACTCGAAGCGGAACTTCTACTTCCTCGAGATGAACACTCGCATCCAGGTCGAGCACCCGATCACCGAGATGGTCACCGGCGTCGACCTGGTGAAGACGCAGATCGAGGTCGCCGCCGGCGCGCGGCTGCCGTTCCGGCAGGACGACATCCGCCAGCGCGGCTGGGCGATCGAGTGCCGCGTCTACGCGGAAGATCCGGAGAACAACTTCATGCCCGCACCCGGCCGCATCCACCGGCTACGGGAGCCGGGCGGCCTCGGCATCCGCAACGACAGCGGCGTCTACGAAGGCTTCGAGGTCTCGATCCACTACGATCCGATGATCTCGAAGCTGGTCTCGTGGGCGCCGAAGCGAGACGAGGCGATCGCGCGCATGGACCGCGCGCTCGGCGAGTACGTAGTGCACGGACCGACGACGAACATCGAGTTCCTCCGCTGGATCCTCCGCCACCCGCGCTTCCAGGCGGGCGACTTCGACACGCGCTTCATCCAGCAGGAGTTCCACGGCCTGCCGCCGGCGGAGGAGGGGCTCGAGCGTCTCGCGCTGGCGGCGGCGGCGATCGCGGCGGACGGCGGGGGCCGGCGGGAGAGCGCCGCGGCGGCTCCGGCGGCAACCGGCAACACCTGGCGAATCGCCGCGCGCCGCGACGCCCTCAGGAGCTGACGTGCCGGCGCGCACCTTCGTCGCCAAGTTCGAGGACCGGGAGGTGCCGGTCCGCGTCGAGCCGCTTTCGGGTTCCGTCTACCGTGTGACGATCGACGGCGAGAGCCGCGACATCGACGCGCGCCGCGTCCCCGGCGGACTCTCGTTGCTGGTCGAGGGACGGAACCACGAAGTCTCGCTCGCGCGCGCCGGCGAGGACCTCGACCTGCTCCTGCAGAATCGCCGCTTCCGCTTCAAGCTGCTCTCCGAGGAACGCGCGCGCCGGCTCGCGGCGCGCGGCCGCGAGGACGCGGGGGGCCGACGCGAGATCAAGGCGTCGATGCCGGGCAAGGTCGTCGACGTGCTGGTCGCGGTCGGCGACGCAGTCGAGGCGAAACAGGGACTCCTGGTGCTCGAGGCGATGAAGATGGAGAACGAGATCAAGGCGCCCGGCCCCGGGGCGGTGAAGGAAGTCCGCGTCGCCCGAGGTCAAGCGGTCGAGACCGGCGAGCTCCTCCTCGTCATCGAGTAGGCGCGGCCCGTTCTCCGCTGGCCGCCGCCGTCGCGTGCCACGAGCGCGCGAAGCGGATCCGCTCCGCGATCGGCGGGTGACTGAAGAGCCAGAGCTTCGCCAGCAGCGGCGGGTCCGGATCGGCGAGCACGATCTCGCCGAGCGCCTGGAACGCCGATGCCGCCGCGGCCGGAGGATCGGCGACGACGCCGTCGATCACACCGAGTCCGTACTCGTCCGCCTGACGCTCGAGCGAGCGGCTGTAGGCGTTCGCGATCGGCGACGCGAAGAAGCCGAAAACGGAGAAGAGAAGCAGCAGCACCGGCAGCGACGCCCAGTCGTCGAGGCCGCGCATCCCCCACGGGATGCCGTAGCGCGCGAGCAGCCAGTCGGCGGCGAGCGCACCGACGAACAGGAACACGAAGAGCCCGGCCGCAGATGCCGCGATCAGCCTCGGGATGTGCCCGAGCACGTAGTGGCCGAGCTCGTGACCGAAGACGAAGAGCGTCTGCTCTCGCGAGAGCTTCTCGATCGTCGTGTCCCAGACGACGACGCGCTTCGAGGCGCCGATCCCGGCGACGTACGCGTTCACCGTGCGGAGCTTCTCGCTCGCCTTCATCTCGAACATCCGGCTCCGCGGAATGTCGAGATCGGCGCGGTGGATCACCTTCTCGATGTCCTGGACCAGCGCCGGCGCGGCGGCCTCGAGCGGCTCGAAGCGAAAGAAGAGCGGCGCGATGACGATCGGCTCGAGGAAGAGGAGGAAGACGATGATCGGCTGCGCCGCGACCCAGAACCAGAGCCACCACCGCTCCGGGCTGCCGCGCACGATCGCGTAGAGGAGCCAGACCATGAAGGTTCCGATCGCCAGCGCCAGCGCCTGTCCTTTCAGCCAGTCCGCGAACCACGACGCCCACCCCTGGATCGACTGCGCGTACTCGAGCTCGAGCCGATGGTGCTGGACCTCCAGCGGAAGGCCGGACACCGCGAGGATCGCCAGCAAGGGAGGCACGTAGACGATCGCCTGGACCCATGCCCGGGGCGAGGCCGCGAGCGCGACGTCGCGGAGCGCGGGCGCCACGCCCGCGGCGATCAGACCGGCGAGGATGACGATCCCGTACGCGGCGCCGAAGAAGTAGAGGCGGTAGCGCGAGCGGGAGTACGCGACCGCGCGCGCGTGCTCGTCCCGCGAGAGACGGTACTGCGAGGCGCCGTCTTCGCCGCTCGGCGCCCCACCGGCGTCCGGCAGAGCGGCGATCGACAGCAAGGCGAGGCTCACCGCGCCGACCACCGTTGCCGCGATGGGCCGAGTCATGGCATCCGGTACCACCCGGGTTCGCCGGTGCCAACCGACCGTGGAAGTCTCGATCCGCCCGCTCGCCGCCGCCGACCTCGATCCGGCAGACCACGTCTTCCGTCTCGCGTTCGGCACGTTCCTAGGCTTACCCGAGCCGCTCGCCTTCGCCGGCGACGCCGACTACGTGCGCACCCGGTGGCGAGCGGATCCCGACTCCGCGTTCGCCGCGGACGTCGACGGCGAGCTCGCGGGCTCGAACTTCGCGACCCGCTGGGGGAGCTTCGGCTTCTTCGGCCCGCTGACGGTTCATCCGGGGCATTGGAACCGCGGTGTCGCTCAGCGACTCCTCGAGGTCACGATGCATCGATTCGAAGAGTGGAGCGTACGCCACGCGGCGCTCTTCACCTTCCCGCAGAGCACGAAGCACGTCGGCCTCTACCAGAAGTTCGGCTTCTGGCCGCGCTTCCTGACGGCGGTGATGGCGAAGCGGCTCGAGGGTGGCGCCGCATCCGATGTCCCTCTCCCATCCCGGGAGAGGGTGGCCGAAGGCCGGGTGAGGGTATCCGGCATCGACGGCGTGATCGCCGCGTGCCGGGAGGTCACCGACGAGATCTTCCCCGGCCTCGACGTCTCGCAGGAGATCCGCGCCGTCGCCGATCAGTCGCTCGGCGAGACCGTGCTCGTCGAGAGCGGGTCGCGGCTCGACGGCTTCGCGGTCTGTCACGTCGGCCGCGGCAGCGAGGCCGGGAGCGGCAACGCCTACCTCAAGTTCGCCGCCGTTCGCCCGGGGAGCGAGGCCACGGCAACCTTCGAGCGACTTCTCTCCGCCTGCGAGACCTTCGCCGCGTCGAACGGCGCGTCGCAGCTCGTCGCCGGCGTCAGCACCGCTCGCCACGCCGCGTACCGCACGCTCCTCGGGCGCGGCTTCCGCACGATCATCCAAGGAGTCACGATGCATCGCCCGAACGAGATCGCATACGATCGCGAGGATGCGCTCGTGCTCGACGATCTCCGCTGACGACCGCGGCGGAGGGAAGGAGACTCGCATGGACGCATCGCTCACCGAGATCGGACCGGACCTCTTCCGCATTTCCATCTTCGCGCCCGACTTTCGCATCCAGTTCAACAGCTTCCTGCTTCGCGACGACGAGCCGTTCCTGATGCACACGGGGCTCCGCAAGCTCTTCCCGCAGACGCGCGAGGCGATCGCGCGGGTGATTGACCCGGCGACGCTCCGCTGGATCGGCTACAGCCACTTCGAGCCGGACGAGTGCGGCGCGCTGAACTCCTTCCTGGGGATCGCACCCGAGGCGCAGGCGGTCGCGGGCTTGATCGGTTCGCTGGTGATGCTCGGCGACTACGCCGATCGCGCGCCGCGCATGCTCGCCGACGGCGAGGTGATCGAGACCGGCCGCCACCGGCTGCGCTTTCTCGAGACGCCGCACGTGCCGCACTGCTGGGACGCGGGGCTCTTCTTCGACGAGACCGATCGAACGCTCTTCTGCTCCGATCTCTTCTTCCATCCCGGCGATCCGGAGCCGGCGACCGAGGACGACATCGTTGGGCGGGCTCGGGAGGCGATCCTCGGAAGCCGAGGGACCGCCTTCGGCAAGGACATGCCGTACACCCCGTACACCGATGCCACGTTCGCGCGTCTCGCCGAGCTCGAGCCGCGCATGCTGGCGGTGATGCACGGCTCGGCGTTCCGCGGCGACGGCGGGCGAGCGCTCCGCGATCTCGCACAGGTCGTGCGCGAAACCCACGGCCGCGCCGCCTGACGACCGTCCCTCTCTCACCTCTCCCCAGAGGGGAGAGGTCGGCGCGCAGGCGCCGGGAGAGGGGCTCAACGCGGCAACCCCCTCTCCCTAACCCTCTCCCCCTGAGGACGGGGGAGAGGGGGTGCCAATTCAACCGCTAACTCGGCTTTCGCTCGTCGACGACGCGGCGGAGCTTCCCGCCCTCGCTCCGCGGCAACGTGCCCGGCGCGACGAATCGGATGTCCACGTTCGTCAGCATCGTCACCCCCGCGAGCCTGCGGCCGATGTCGCGCCGCAGCGGCTCGAGGCCGCTCTCCGCGGCACGGCCGTGGAGCTCCGCCGTCACCTCCACCTCGATCGCGATCGCGTCGAGCTCGCCCTCGCGACGGACGAGCAGGCGGTAGTGGGGCGAGAGGTCGGCAAACTCGACGAGCACCGCCTCGACCTGCGTCGGGAAGAGGTTCACGCCGCGGATGATCAGCATGTCGTCCGCACGCCCGACGATCCGGCTCATCCGCGCGAGCGTGCGCCCGCAGGCGCAGGGCTCCAGGTCGAGAGAGCAGAGGTCGCCCGTCCGGTAGCGGACGATCGGCAGCGCCTCCTTGGTGAGCGAGGTCAGGACCAGCTCGCCGATCTCGCCCGGCGCCTTCGGCTCGCCCGTCTCCGGATCGACGATCTCCGGGAGAAAGTGATCCTCGAACACGTGGGAGCCGTGCTTCACCTCGACGCACTCGCAGGAGACGCCGGGGCCGATCACCTCGGAGAGTCCGTAGATGTTCACCGCGTGCGCAGCGAACGCGGCCTCGATCCGGCCGCGCATTTCCTCGGTCCAGGGCTCGGCGCCGAGAATCAGCGTCGCGAGGCCGAGACCGGTCGCGTCGATGCCGCGCTCGGCGAGCGCTTCGGCGAGCGCCAGCGCGTAGGACGGTGTGCAGGCGAAGATTCGCGGCCGGAGGTCCTGCAGCAACAGGATCTGTCGCTCGGTGTTCCCGGCGGACACCGGAATCACCGTGAGGCCCATCCGCTCGCCGCCGTAGTGCATGCCGAGCCCGCCGGTGAAGAGGCCGTAGCCGTAGGCGTTCTGGAACACGTCGCCAGGTACCGCGCCGGCGGCGGCGAGCGACCGAGCACACACCTCCGCCCAGGTCTCGAGGTCGGCGCGCGTGTAGCCGACGATCGTCGGCTTTCCGGTCGTGCCGGACGACGCGTGCACGCGGACGACGTCTTCCCGCGGCACCGCGAAGAGGCCGAACGGGTACTGATCCCGGAAGTCCGTCTTGCGCGTGAACGGCAGGCGCGACAGGTCTTCGACCTCGCGAACGTCTCCGGGAGCGACTCCGGCGCGGTCGAAGCGGTCGCGATAGAAGGGCACGTTCCGGTACACGCGATCGACCGTCGAGCGGAGCCGCTCCGCCTGCAGCTCCGCAAGAGCCGCGCGGGACATGGTCTCGATGTCGCGGTTCCAGATCATAGGCGCGAGACGTTGCGGCCCTCCATCACGGAAGATCTGCGGTTCGTCCGACCCCGGACGATTGGAGGCCACTCCAGGCCGCAACGTCCCCGTTTCTAGGTTGATTCGGGCGGAGACTCCAGCGAGACTCCGCCGCTCTGCGCGCCCCCATTGTCCTAACGACGATCCTCGCTGCGACCGCCGCGCTCGCCGGACACGGCGCCCGCGTATCCGATACCGTGCACGTGATCGTAGGCTTTCAGAGCACACGTGCGCTCGCCGAGCGGCTGCTGCAAACCATCCGCACCCTGTCCTCGCCGGGCTTCGAAGGAAGAGCGCCTGGGAGCCGCGGCGAGAAGCGCACGATCGACTACCTCGAAGCCAAGTTCCGCGAGATCGGGCTCTCTCCCGGTGCACCCGGCGGCGGCTATCGCCAGCCGGTGCCGCTCGTCGGCATCACGCCCGATCCGGCAATGAGGCTGTCGTTCCTCGACGGCAAAGAGTCCCTTGCGCCGCGCTACGGCGAGGAGTTTGTCGCCTGGACGAAGCGGCTCGAGCCCCAGGTGAGCGTCGACGCGCCCGTCGTCTTTGCCGGGTACGGCATCGCCGCCCCCGAGTACGACTGGGACGACTTCGCCGGCGTCGACGTCCACGGCAAAGTCCTCATGGTCCTGGTCGGTGATCCGCCCGTGGAAGGCAAGTTCCGCGACGGCGCGCTCACGTACTACGGCCGCTGGACGTACAAGCTCGAGAAGGCGGCCGCGGCCGGCGCCGTCGCGTGCCTGATCGTCCATCGCACGGACACCGCCGGATACCCGTGGGAGGTCGTTCGCGGCGGGTGGACGGGAGAGCAGTTCGATCTCCGCGGGCGCGATCCGGCGGACCGGCGGCTCGCGGTCGAGGGCTGGATCTCGCGCGCCGAGGCGGAGCACGTCGTCGCGCTCGCCGGCCGGGAGCTTGCATCGCTTGAGAAGGCGGCGGCGACGCCCGGCTTCCGCGCGCTGCCGCTCGGAATCCGCGCGCGGATCCACGTCCGCAGCCGCTTCCGGAACGTCGACTCCGCGAACCTGATCGGCCGGATCGCCGGAAGCGACGCCGAGCGGTCTCGTGAGCACATCGTCTACATGGCGCACTGGGATCACTTCGGCGTTCGCGACGGGAAAGTCTTCGCAGGGGCGGTCGACAATGCGTCCGGCGTGGCCGGGCTGCTCGAGCTCGCGCGCGCGTTCGTCGACCTCGGACGACCCTCGCCTCGGTCCGTCCTCTTCCTCACGACCACGGCCGAGGAGCAGGGCCTCCTCGGGTCCCGCTACTACGCGGAACACCCCGCGGCGCCGCTCGCGAGCACCGTGGCGGCGATCAACCTGGACGGCATGAACGTGCACGGGCGAACGACGGACGTGGTGCTGATCGGCCGTGGCCTCTCCACCGCGGATGATCTCGTCGAGCGCGCCGCGAGACGACGGCGCCGGCGCGTCGTCGGCGATCCCGAGCCGGAGAAAGGTTACTTCTTCCGATCCGACCACTTCAGCCTGGCGAAGAAAGGCGTGCCCGCCATCCATCTCGAGCCGGGCGTCGACTTCATCGGCAAACCGCCGGGCTGGGGCCTCGCCGAGCGCAAGCGGTACGTCGCCGAGGACTACCACAAGCCGTCCGACGTGGTTCGCGAGGACTGGGATCTCGCCGGCGCGATCGAGGACCTGGATCTCCTCTTCGACGTCGGCCGCGAGGTTGCGACGCGGCAGGGGGTGCCCGAATGGAAGCCCGGAGCGGAATTCCATCGCCCGCCGGCTGCGCGGCCGGCGGACTGAACCGACGCCGATGGACCTCCGCGCCGTCTGCGTCTTCTGCGGCTCGTCCTCGCGAGTCGAGGAGGAGCACCGCGCCGCCGCCGCGCGGCTGGGGGAGCTCCTCGCCGAGCGCGCCGTCCGGATCGTCTACGGCGGCGGCCGCGTCGGCCTCATGGGTGTACTCGCCGACGCGGCGCTCGCACGCGGCGGCGAGGTCGTGGGGGTGATCCCGGAAT
>JAXDLK010000159.1:0-24242 GCA_034666665.1 Candidatus Binatota bacterium | reverse complement strand
GTGCCGCACTTCGCGCACGAGAGCTGCGCCGCGAGATCGACGCCGCAGGAAGGGCAGAAGCGAGCCGTCGCGGTCACGTTCTTGTCGCAGCGAGGGCACTTGCGGATCACCACCATCTGATGCCCGCAGTGACGGCAGAAGCGGCTGTCGAGCGCGACCGTGCCGTGACACTCGGGGCACTGCACTCCATCGCTCGCCGGCGACTCGCCGGCGCCGAGCGCACGGAAGACCATGCCGGGCAGCATCATGCCGAGACCCGCGCCGACACCGAGCCCCATCCCCGCGGCGGCATCGCCGCCGCCGAGCACGCCGCGGGACTCCGCCGCGTCGCCGATCGCTTTCGCCGCCTGGAACTTGAGGAACCGGTCGACGTCTCCCACCGCCTGCATTCCCGAGCGGCCGTCGATCATGCGCTGGACTTCTTCCGGCGGCGTGATGCGGTTCACGTAGAAATCGATCAGCTCCATGCCGTACTTGCCGAAGTCCTCGACCAGGCGCGTCTTCACCGCCGCGGCCATCTCGTCGTACTGGCGCGGCAGATCGAACAGGCTGTCGACGAACTCCCCGAGGAAGTCGTTCAGCCGGGAGACGATCACCTCGCGGAGGTAGTCCTCGATGTGCGCGGTCTCGAACGACCCTTGGGTGCCGACGATCGTGTTCACGAAGAGCAGCGGCTGGGTGACGCGCATCGTGAAGGCGCCGAAGGCGCGGAGCCGCACGAGCCCGAGCTCGCGGTCCTTGAACGCCACGGGATCCTTCGTCCCCCAGCGCATGTTGGTGAAGACCTTGAGGTTGACGAAGTAGGTCTCGCAACGAAAGGGGCTCTGGAATCCCCACGGTAGCGAGAGGATCTTCGTCAGGATCGGCAGGTTCAGCGTCGTCAGCGTGTGACGGCCGGGGCCGAAGACGTCGAGACCCTTGCCGTCGCGGAAGAAGACCGCCGCCTGGTTCTCGCGGACTACGAGCTGCGCGCCGAACTTGGTCTCGCCGGAGCCGCCCTCCGGGATGCGATGGGCGATCTCCACACCGTTCGCATCGAACCATTCGATGATCTCGAGGAACTCGGACATCGAGGTCATCCTTCTCCGCCAGGCGCTCCGCGCGCTCCGGCGCGTGCGCCGCCCGCGAGCATCTGGTCTCGCTCCTCGAGCGCGACCTCGAAGCGGTCGAGCGCGCTCGCCACCGCCTGGACCGGCAGGGGATCCCCCTCGTGATCGCGGAGAGGCGCGATTGACGCGGCGATCGCTTCGCAGCTCTCGAAGAGCGAGGCGTCGAAGGCCGCCACTCGCTCCAGGACCGATCGATCGACGCGCGTGAGGTCGAACGCGCCGTGATAGCCGCGGGCCGCGTAGCGGAGTCGATTCGCCAGCCGGTCGATCGTGGAGGCGAGGCGGTCGAGCTCGGCGAGCGGCGGCAGCTCGCGGCGCTGGACGAGCCGGCGCTTCACCTCGTTCAGGTTTCGCTTGTAGCCTTCCAGCGTCGCCGAAAGGCGCTCGCGGACGACCTTGTCCGCGTCGCGCGAGCCTTCGCGATCGAGATAACCGGAGAAGCCGGGAATCCAGCGAACGAGCTTCTCGAGCGATTCGGCGACGCCCATGGCAAATCCATCGTATCGGGCCGGTGGCGTCCGACAAAATCGGCCGCCATCTTGCGCCGGCCGCGGGGGAGGTGCGAGAAAGTTTCGCACCCGACAGCGCCTGGCGCGACACATGGATCTCACGCTTCTCGTCGTCGGTGCCGCACTTCTCTTCCTGGCCGCGTTCCGCTTCTACGGCCGCATCGTCGCCGCGCGGTTCGATCTCGACGACGCGACGCCGACTCCCGCCTGTCTCTTCGAGGACGGCGTCGACTTCGTCCCCACGCGCCCGCCGATCTTGCTCGCGCAGCACTTCTCCGCGATCAGTGCCGCCGGACCGATCGTCGGGCCGATCGCCGCCGGGATCTGGTTCGGGTGGCTGCCGGCTCTCCTCTGGATCGTCGTCGGCGCCATCTTCATCGGCGCGGCACACGACTTCTCCGCGCTCATCGCCTCGATGCGGCATGGCGCGCGCTCCGTGACCGAGCTCATGCGCGAGCACGTGAGCCAGCGCGCGTACTTGCTCTTCCTGTCGTTCATCTGGCTCTCGCTGGTCTACGTGATCGTCGCGTTCACCGACCTGACCGCACGTCAGTTCGTCGTCGAGGGCGTCGGTCCCGGGGTGGCGAGCTCGTCCTTGATGTATCTCTTTCTGGCGATCGCGCTCGGCGTCTGCCTCTACCGATTCGAGATGCCGCTCGGCGTCGCCACCGCGATCTTCGTTCCCGCGCTGTTCGCGATCATCTGGGTGGGCCAGAAGGCGCCGATCTCCGTCGGTCACTTCTTCGACCAGAACGGCCAGATCCTCTTCTGGTCGTACGTGATCCTCGCCTACTGCTTCGTGGCTTCGGTCTTGCCGATGTGGCTGCTGCTGCAGCCGCGCGGTTATCTCGGCGGCTACTTCCTCTACGTGCTGCTGGCCGCCGGAGCGCTCGGCATCGTCTGCGGCTCGTTCCTGCCCGAGCCCGTCTCGCTCGCCTATCCCGCATTCGTCGGCTGGCGAAACCCGCAGGGGCTGCCGCTCTTCCCGATTCTCTTCGTGACGATCGCCTGCGGCGCCTGCTCGGGCTTTCACGGACTGGTGAGCTCGGGGACGACCTCGAAGCAGGTCGCCCGCGAGGGGGATGCGCGCCTCGTCGGTTACGGCGGCATGCTCCTCGAGGGCGTGGTCGCGTTGATGGCGCTTGCCACGGTGATGATCCTGCCGGCCGGCGACCCGCGACTCGCGCGGGACCCGAACGTGATCTTCGCCACCGGCATCGCGCGATTCCTGGGGATCTTCAGCGCCTCGCCCGGCTGGTCGTCCTTCTGCCTCGCGTTCGGCATGCTCGCGTTCGCGACGTTCATCTACGACACGCTCGACGTGGCCACCCGCCTCGGCCGCTACATCCTGCAGGAGCTCACCGGCTGGAGGGGGGACTTCGGCCGCTACGCGACGACGCTCGCGACGGTCGCGGCGCCGGCGCTCTACATGGGTCTCGTGCCGTCGGTCGTCACCGTCGGCGGGAAGCCGGCGCCCGTCTGGTCGGTCATCTGGCCGGTCTTCGGCAGCTCGAACCAGCTGCTCGCGGCGCTGACGCTCCTGGCGATCTGCGTCTGGCTGGCGCGCTCCGGTGTCCGCTACACACTCGTGTTCGTGCCGATGCTCTTCATGCTGCTGATGACGTCGTGGGCGCTCGCGATCCAGGCATGGCCGCTGGTGCGCGCCGTCACCGCCGGCGCCCCGCCGACGAACCCGAACGCGTGGATCGCGGTCGTCTTGCTGCTGCTCGCGGCGCTCCTCGCGCGCGAGGCATTCGCGGTTCTCTTCCGCGACCGGCCGCCGGCGTCGCGCGGACCGCTGATGACGGCGGCGACGACGCCGGCCAGAGCGCCCTGAGATGCCGGAACCCGGGGCGCGGGCCCGCGCGTACCACGAGTCGACGAAGCACTCGCTCGAGCGCCTGCGAACGGCGCGGCACATGCTCGACTGGGAGAACCAGCCGCTTCCGTTCAAGATCTACCCCGGTCTCGAAGGTCGGCCGCTCGCTCGCGTGCTGGTCCCGGGCCGGACTTCGGCGATTCGCGCGATGCTGGACCCGCCCTCGCCGTTCCGCGCGGGCGAGCTTCCGTCCACCGACGCGGTCGCGCGCATCCTGCAGGCGTCCCTCGGCATCGTCCGACGCCGAGAGCTCGACGATGGGCGGATCCACTACTTCCGGGCGGCGCCGTGCACCGGCGCGCTCTATCACGTGGACGCCTATCTGGTGTGCGGCGATCTCCCCGACGTGGAGGCGGGCGTCTACCATTTCGGCCCGCAGGACGCCGGGCTGCGGCGGCTCCGGAGTGGTGACTGCCGCAGCGTTCTCGCGGCGGCGACCGGCGGCGAGGAGAGCGTCATCGGCGCGCCGCTGGTGCTCGTGCTCGCCAGCACGTACTGGCGGAACGCGTGGAAGTATCAGGCGCGCGCGTACCGGCACGTCTTCTGGGACGGCGGTACGATCGTCGCGCACGTGGTGGCGCAGGCGGCGGCCGACGGCTGGCCGGTGCGCGTCGTCGCCGGGTTTGCCGACGAGCCGGTCGAGCGGCTCTGCGCCCTCGACCCGCGCCGCGAGGGCGTGATCGCGCTGCTCCCGATTGGCAGCGGCGCTGTTGCCGCCTCGCCGCGGGAGCCCGAGCGGATCGAGCTCGACAGCGGCGCCGCTCCCGATTCGGGGACGGAGCCGGAGCGGATCGAGCTCGCGACCGAGCCGCTCTCGCGTCACGAGATCGACTATCCGGAGATCCGCGAGGCCCATTCTGCCGGAACTCTCTCTGCAGGCGCAGACGCGAGGCGCTGGCGCGAGATGGCGCCGGCGGCCGTGGCCGAGCGCGGCGGCGGGCTCCCCCTCCCGCCGGCAAACGATCCGGAAGAGCGTCCGCTCGAGGAGGTGGTCGTTCGCCGGGGATCGAGCCGGCGTTTCCGCACGGAGCCGATCTCGCTCGCGGCGCTCGCCACGATCCTCCGCTGTGCAGCCGCACCGCTGTCGGCCGATTACCGCTCCGATCCAGCCGAGCCACTGGTGGATCTCTTCATCATCGCGCTCGCGGTCGACGGTCTGAGGCCGGGCCGCTACCGATGGCGGCCGCGGGCCGGCGAGCTCGAGCTCCTTTCTCCGGCAGCAGAACGGCGTGACGCCGGACATCTCGATCTCGGACAGGAGCTCGCCGCGGACGCGGCGGCCAACGTGTATGCGATCGCGGATCTCGACCGCGTGCTCGGTGCGCTCCGAGACCGCGGCTATCGCGCCGCCCAGCTCGACGGCGGGATCTCGGGCGGGCGAGCGTATCTCGCGGCGTACGCGCTCGGCCTCGGCGCCACAGGTCTCACGTTCTTCGACGACGACGTGGCGGAGTACTTCGGTCTCGACCCTCGGCGCTGGGGCGTGATGTTCCTGACCGCCGTCGGCGTACCGGCGAAGCCGCTCCTCCGGTAGCACGATTCCCCCATCCCCGAGGTTGGCGGTGTCACGCTGTCCTCGGCGCGTCGTACGTGGCAAGTTCCGCATACCTCGCGGATGACGTCGCTCGAGCCCTCCTGTGCCGCTTGTGGGCACCCCAACCGTGCCGGGGCGCGCTTCTGCGAGTCCTGCGGACGACCGCTCGAGGTCCGCTGCCGCGAGTGCGGAAACTCGCTGCGCGCGGGCGCCCGGTTCTGTGACGGATGCGGGGCTCCGCTCGGCACCGGCGACGCCTCGGTGCCGCCCGCGACGACGCCGGCGTCGGCACCCCGTCGCACGGATTCCCGATCCTATACCCCCCGTCATCTCGCGGAACGGATCCTGACCTCGCGGAGCGCGCTCGAAGGCGAGCGGAAGCAGGTGACGGTGCTCTTTGCCGACGTGACCGGCTCGATGGAGCTCGCGGAGCAGGTCGATCCGGAGGACTGGCACCGGATCCTCGATCGCTTCTTCGACATCCTGACCGAGGGCGTTCACCGCTTCGAAGGTACGATCAACCAGTACACCGGCGACGGAGTCATGGCACTCTTCGGCGCTCCGCTCGCGCACGAGGACCACGCACACCGTGCGTGCTACGCCGCGCTGCACCTCGGCGAGGAGATCCGGCGCTTCGCGCAGGAGCTCAAGCGCGAACGGGGTCTCGGGTTCTCCGCCCGCATCGGTCTCAACTCGGGAGAGGTGGTGGTCGGGCGGATCGGCGACGACCTGCGAATGGACTACACCGCGCAAGGTCACGTGGTGGGCATCGCGGCGCGGCTGCAAACGCTCGCGGACCCAGGCAAGGCGTATCTGAGCGAGCACACCGCGGCGCTCGTCCGAGGCTTCTTCGAGGTCGCGGATCTCGGCGCCTTCCGCCTGAAGGGAGTGAAGGAACCGGTCCGCGTTTTCTCGCTCGAGGGGGTGGGCCGCATGCGCACCCGGCTCGACGTGTCGCGATCCCGCGGGCTCTCTCGTTTCGTCGGGCGCTCCGGCGAGATGGCCGCGCTCGAGGCGGCCCTGGCTCGCGCGTCGGACGGGCAAGGGCAGGTCGTCGGCCTCGTCGCCGAGGCGGGTTCCGGCAAGAGCCGGCTTTCGGCCGAGTTCCTCGATCGGTGTCGCTCGCGGGGCGTCGCCGATCACGCAGGCCGCGGCGTCGCTCACGGAAAGCTTCTCGCGTTCCTGCCGTTGCTCGAGCTCCTTCGCAGCGTCTTCGGCGTCGACGACCGCGACGGGCCGGACGAGACGCGGCGGAAGATCGCGGGTACTCTCGTGCTGGTCGATGCTCGTTTCGAGGAGGCCCTGCCGCTGCTCTTCGAGTTCCTCGCCGTCCCCGATCCCGAGCGGCCCGCGCCGGTCTTCGATCCCGCCGATCGCCAGCGGCAGCTCTTCGCGGTCGTCGCCCGATGTCTGCGTGCGCTCGGGCAGCGCGCGACGAACGTGATCCTGCTCGAGGACCTGCACTGGTTCGACGACGGCACCGCGAGCTTTCTCGACACGCTCGTCGAGGCGATCTCCGGTACTCATACTCTCTTGGTCGTCAATTTCCGGCCCGAGTTCCGCGCCGCATGGATGGAGAAGCCGACCTACCAGCAGCTGCCGCTCCTGCCGCTGGGTCCGGCCGCGATGGAGGAGCTGCTCGGCGACCTCCTCGGCCGCGATCCGAGTCTCGCCGGCATCGCCGAGCTCGTCCGCGAGCGAACCGGCGGCAACCCGTTCTTCGTCGAGGAGGTCGTCCAATCGCTCGTGGAGGCGGGCAGTCTCGAAGGATCACGCGGCGAGTATCGTCTGGTGCGGCCCCTCATGGCGGTCCGCGTGCCGCCCACGATCCAGGCGCTCCTGGCGGCGCGGATCGATCGACTCCCCGAGCGCGAGCGCCGCGTGCTGCAGACGGCCGCCGTCATCGGCAAGCGCTTTCCGGAGTCGATTCTGCGGCGGATCGTCGGGCTCGACGGAGAGCTCGCGGAGGCGCTCGCCACGCTCCGGGCGCGCGATCTGGTGCTCGAGGAGGTGCTGTTCCCGGAGGTGGAGTGGGCGTTCAAGCATCCCCTCACGCAGGAAGTCGCCTACGGCTCACAGCTCGCGGACCGGCGGCGCATCGCGCACGCCGCGGTCGCGCGGCTCCTCGAGACGGAGACCGAGGCCGACCGGCTGGACGAGCGCGCCGGCCTGCTGGCGCACCACTGGGAAGCCGCCGGCGAGGCCGCGCCGGCGGCGCGCTGGCATCGTCGCGCCGCCGAATGGTCGGAGGCGAACGCGATCCGGAGCGCCGCGCTGCACTGGCGCGCCGTCCGATCGATCGCGGCGGCGATCCCCGATGCGGAGGAAAGCGCGCGCCAACGGGTCGCCGCCTGCATCGGCATTCTGCGCGCCGCCGACTACGAAGACCTCGACGCCTCGGAAATCGATTCCGCGTTCGAGGAAGGGCGGCGACTCGCGGTCGAGATCGGTGACGACGAGTCTCGGGTGCGGATCCTGCTCGCCGATTCGGCGCTCGCGCTCCAGAACGGAAAGCTCGACAAATCCGCAGGGCTGCTCGCGGAAGCCGAGGTCGTGGTTGCCGGCATCGACGACCCGGAGCTCCGCTTCGTCGTGAGAGGCCACGCCGGGTACGCCTCCACGTGGCGCGGCGAGCAGCTCGAAGCCCTGGCGCGGTACGACGAGGCGTTGGCGCTCCTCGGCGACACCAAGCCTCACGACAGCTTCGTTCTCCGGCGCTACCTGGGCGCCGCCGCGAACCGCGCGATGATCATCGCCGAAACGGGACGGCTCACGGAAGCCGCGGCCGAAATCGCGCGGCTGTCCGCGGTTGCCGACGAGGCGCGTGATCTTTCCTACCAGTGCATCTCGCGCTTGTGCTCGAGCCGGCTCGCTCTCTACCGCGGCGATGCCGCGGATGCCGCGCGGCACGCCCTCGAGGCGCTGGCCATCGCCGAGGCGATGGGCGCGAACGGCTTCCGCGGCACGGCGCGACTCGCGCTCGGCGGCGCGCATCTCCTCGCGGGCAGCTTCGACGAAGCTCTCGACGCTCTCGAGGACGCCGAGCGCGTCGCCACTCTCGACGGTCTCTCCCCGGGGCAACGGATGTCTCTCCTCGGCCGGCTCGCTCTCGCGCACCTCGGTCGCGGAGATCTCGCGCGGGCGCTTCCGCTCTCGGCCGAGGCGGAGCGACTCGCACGGGGAGAGCGGAGGCTCGGCGCGGCCGAGGCGCACCTCGCGCGCGCGCGAGTGCTCCTGTCCCAGGCGACCGCCGGAGGCGGAGACGTCGAGCGGGCGCTCGACGCGGCGGAGGTCGTCGCACGCTACTGCGGCGCGAGAGTGTTCCAGGCAGCGGCCGAAGAGGCGCGGGCGAGGGTGGCGTTCTCCCGGGGAGACGAGAGCGAAGGGAAGCAGAGGCTCTCGGTGGCACTGAGACATCATCGGGAGATGGGCGCCACCGGCCACGTGCGACGGCTCGCCGGCGAGCTCGGCGGGCCAGAAGCGGCACTCACCGTCTCCTCGTCGGACGGATTCGACCTGCGTTGAACCCGTAACGTCCCGCCCGCGCGCGGTACATGAACTTCCGCGGCGAGCGGACCGCAAGAGGGTTCCGGATCTCGAACGAGGCGCGGGAGGACCGCATTGCGGCTCACGGCATGATGCCGAGGCCGAGAAACACCTGAAAGCCGCAGAGCACGAGGGCCAGAGCGCCGAACCAGGGGTGGATCGCCCGGACGCGCGGGTGCTCTATCCATCGCTGGCTCGCAGCGGATGCCGTGAACAGCACGACGATCGCGGTGCCGAGCCAGAAGTGCGCGGTGCCCGCCGGCTCGAGGTCAGAGCGCCAGCGATAGACGGACGCGATGCCGGCTGCCCAGCTCGCCATCATCAGAACCCACGCGACCGGCGCGATCCGCGCGTGCCGCACGAGATCGTTCCGCCGCGGACGGCCGCGGCCACGGAGCCCGAGAACGCCCGCGTAGCCGGCGCAGAGGAGCGCGATGACCGCCAGCACCGGATGAAGGTAGGCCGCGGGGCTCGGTGTCATGCGTGGCAGGCGGCGACGAACGCGGCGAAGAGCCTCTGCTCGACGGGGTCGTCGATCTGGAGCTCCGGATGCCACTGGACGCCGATGCAGAAGGGGTGGCTCGTGTGCTCGACGGCTTCGATGACGCCGTCGGGCGCCCAGGCGACGGCGCGGAGATCGCCTGCGACCCTGCGGATCCCCTGGTGGTGGCGCGACCGCACGCTGGTCTCGCTGACGCCGAGCATGGTGCCGATCCGGCTTTGCGGCTCCAGCGACAGGCCGTGCGTCGTCGGCATCCGCTCCGGATCGCGGTGCGCGACGCGTTCGCCGAACACGTCGGGGAGGTGCGGGTGGAGGTCGCCGCCGAGCGCTACGTTCAGCACCTGCATCCCCCGGCAGATGCACAGGAGCGGCCGGTCGCCGCGCTCGAGTGCTCGCCGCACGATCGCCGACTCGAATTCGTCCCGCTCCGGCGACACCGAGTAGATCGTGTCGTGCGCGGCCCCGCCGTACCGGTCGGGGTGAACGTCGCCGCCGCCGGAGAGCAGCACGCCGTCGGCGAGGTCGAGGAAGACGTCCACGTCCGGCTCTCCGGGCGGTAGGATCAGCGTCTGCGCGCCGGCGGCGCGCACCGCCTCCACGTATCCCTTGGGCAGGTAGTACGCTTCGGGCCGGCCGGCCAGGTCGTAGGCGGAGATGCCGATCAGGGGGCGGCGGCGCAACGGGCGCATTCTCTACACCGCCGCCGGCCGCTTGTGAATCGATCGTCTTGACCGCCGAGGCGGAGATCTCGTATGGTCCGCGACGGAAAACATCGGTGTTTTTCGCTGCTCGAGTCACTGCCCGGGTTCGGCTTCGCCGGATCAAGCCTTGATGGTTTTCCCAGCGAAGCGTTGAGGGTTTGGATGGACGCCGTATTCAACAGCCGAAGCGTCTGCCGGATCGCGAGCGTCACGCCGCGCCAGATCCAGTACTGGGACGAGACGGGCCTGGTGAAGCCCTCCGCCCGCTCCGCGGCGGGGAAGGGTACCCGCCGCCTCTACTCGTTCCTCGATCTCGTGCGTCTCTCGGTCGTTCGCGCGCTGATCGAGCGCGGTCTCGCGCCGCAGAAGATCCGTCGCGGCCTGGCCGTCGTGCGGGACGCATTTCCCGAGGTTCTCGATCCCTTGACGCGGCTGAAGCTCGTCACCGACGGCGAGCGCCTCTTCCTGGTCACCTCCGATCGGAAGAAGATCCTGGACGTCGTCGAGCGCCAGTTCGTGTTCTCGCTCGCGCTGGGTCCGATGGTCGAGCAGCTGCGGACGAGGATCGAGCGCCTCGGCCGCCGCCACGCCGCGGCAGCGCCGGAGCGGAGGCGGGCACGCGCATGACCGAGGCGGTTGCAGCGGTCGCGGAGCGCGGTCCATCGGGCGTCAAGCTGACGCCGATGATCCAGCAGTACCTCGACGTCAAGGGACGCTATCCGGATGCGATCCTGCTCTATCGGCTCGGCGACTTCTACGAGATGTTCTTCGAGGACGCGGAGAGGGCGAGCCGTCTCCTCGAGCTGACGCTCACCTCGCGGAACAAGGGCGACGAGGTGCCGGTGCCGCTCTGCGGCGTGCCGCACCACTCGATCGCGCCCTACGTGCAGAAGCTGGTGCAGGCGGGACACAAGGTAGCGATCTGCGAGCAGGTGCCAGATGCGCACGACGATCCACTCGCCGCCAAGGGGATCGTCGACCGGCGGGTCGTGCGCGTGGTCACGCCCGGCACCGTGCTCGAAGAGGAAAGCCTCGAGCCGCGGGAGCCGAGCTATCTGGTGGCGATCTTCGCCGACGGCGAGCGGAGCGGAATCGGCGTCGCCGACCTGACGACCGGCGAGCTCCGCGGCATGGAGATCGACGGATCCGTCGCTCTCCGCGAGGAGCTCTCGCGGCTCCGCCCGCGTGAGCTGATCTACTGCGAGGGCGACGTCGCGCCCGATACCACGGTGCTCGGCGGCACGATTCGCGTGAGCGCGCGTCCCGCTTCGTCCTTCGATGCCGAGCGGCTACGGAGCTGGCACGAGGCGACGCACGGTTCGGCGGCTGCCTGGATCGAGCGCCCGGTCGCGGCGCGGGCGCTCGGTGGAGTCCTGCGATATCTCGAGGAGCAGCTCGTCGGCCTCGATCACCTGCGCGCGCCGGTCGCGGATCGTGCGGACGGAGTGATGGTGGTCGACGAGACCACTCGCCGGAACCTCGAGCTCGTGCGCACGATCCGTGGTGAGGTCCGAGGATCGCTGCTCTGGGCGCTCGACGAGACGTCGACGCCGATGGGCGCGCGCACGCTCCGGCGCTGGCTTCTCTACCCGCTGCTCGAGCCGGCGGAGATCGGTCGCAGGCTCGATGCCGTGGAGGAGCTGCTCGACGGCGCGGTCTTGCGCGACGACCTGGCCGCCGCGCTCACCGGCATCGGCGACCTCGAGCGCATCGCCGGGCGGATCGGCGCGGGCACCGCCTCGCCCCGCGACCTCGTGCGGCTCGCCGATGCCCTCGATCGCGCCGCGGACGCCCGCGATCGTCTTGCGAACGCCGGGGCGGAGGCACTCGCGGACGCGCGCGAGGAGATCGCCCCCCTCCCCGAGCTTCGCTCCGAGATCCGCCGCGCCCTCGTCGAGGATCCGCCGCTCTCGCCGCGTCACGGCGAGGTGATCCGCGGCGGCTACTCGCGAGAGGTCGACGAGCTCCGGGGGCTTCGCCGCGACGGCAAGGACTGGATCGCGGCGCTGGAAACCTCCGAGCGCTCGCGCACCGGGATCGCGTCCCTCAAGGTCCGCTACAACAAGGTGTTCGGCTATTACATCGAGGTCACGAACACGAACCTGAAGCTGGTCCCGGCCGACTACCAGCGAAAGCAGACGATCGCCGGCGGCGAGCGGTTCGTGATTCCGGAGCTCAAGGACTACGAGGCGAGGGTGCTCGGCGCCGAGGAGCGGCTCCGTCGTCTGGAGACCGATCTCTTCGAGGAGCTCCGCGCCCGCGCCACGCGCGACCTGCCGCGCGTCACCGGAACCGCCGCCGCGCTCGGTCGGGTCGATGCGGTGCGGTCGCTCGGCGAGGTCGCGGCGCGCGGGCGCTGGGTACGGCCGGAGATCGTCCGCGAGCCGGTGCTCGAGGTCCGGGAAGGACGGCATCCCGTCGTCGAGTGCATGCTCCCCGCAGGCCGGTTCGTTCCGAACGACGTCGAGCTCGATCCCGATCGCGCGCAGATCGTGATCCTCACCGGGCCGAACATGGCGGGCAAGTCGACGTACCTCCGGCAGACCGCGCTGCTCGTGCTGCTCGCCCAGATCGGCAGCTTCGTACCGGCGGCGCGTGCCCGGATCGGCATCGTCGACAGGATCTTCACCCGTGTCGGCGCCTCGGACGACCTCGCCGGCGGCGATTCCACGTTCATGGTCGAGATGAAGGAGACCGCCCACATCCTCCGCAACTTGACCGCGCGGTCGCTCGTCGTGCTCGACGAGATCGGCCGCGGCACGAGCACGTTCGACGGCATCTCGATCGCGTGGGCGGTGGCGGAGCATCTGCACGCCTCGCCGCATCGGCCGAAGACGCTGTTCGCGACGCACTACCACGAGCTCACCGAGATCGTGCGGTCGTGCGAGCGCGCGGTGAACCACTCGGTGGCGGTCAAGGAGTGGAAGGGCGAGATCCTCTTTCTCCGGCGGATCGTTCCCGGACCGGCCAGTCAGAGCTACGGCATCCACGTGGCCAGGCTCGCCGGCGTTCCGCCGCCCGTGATCGCCCGCTCGCGAGAGATCCTCGCCGCGCTCGAGCGCGGCGAGACGGTCGGCGCCACACGACCGGCGCCCGCCGACGGCGTCCGACAGCTCGCGCTCTTCGCCGCTGCGGACGAAACCGCCGCGCGGCTGGTCGAAGAGCTCCGCACCGTCGAGCCGCTGTCGCTGACGCCGATCGAGGCGCTCGCCAAGCTCGCCGAGCTGGTCGAGAAGGCGCGACAGGGGCGGGAGCAGTCATGAAGAGGGTTCTCCCCGTGCTCGCGCTGCTCGCCTCGATCCTCACGGCCGCGCGTGCCGAAGGCGTGATGGTCGAGCGCATCCGTTACGTCGGCACCGTGGCCTACAGCCGGATCGTCGTCGATCTGTCGGAGGCGACTCGCTACAGCGTCATGACCGTCCCGGCACACGGGCCTTCGAGCTTGCCGGAGCGGCTGGTCATCGATGTGCCGAGCGCGGTGATCGGACCGGAGGCCCGCGAGCCTCTCGCGGTCGGTGATGCGCTGGTTCGCGGCATCCGCACCGGTCAGTTCGACGCGGGCACGGCCCGGATCGTCGTCGACCTCACCCGCAGCGCCGCGTATCAGGTGTTCACCCTGCCGGATCCGTACCGCATGGTGATCGACTTCCGCGCGGAGGAAGCCCCGCGGCGTCCTGCGACGCGTGTCGTTCGCGCCGACAGCGCCGACGAAACCGCCGGGGCTAAGGTGAAGACGGTCCCGTCGGTGGCGGAGACGCGGCACCGCTCCGGAGCGGTCGCCACGGATCCGCCGGACGTGCCGCGCGGGGCGCGGACGACACAGGCACAGGCCCAATCGCCGGTCCCGCCGCCCGTCGCTGCCGCAAAACGTCTCAAGGTGATGATCGATCCCGGGCACGGCGGCAAGGATCCCGGCGCCTACGGTCTCGGCGGGGTCGTCGAGAAAGAGGTGGTCCTCTCCGTCAGCCACATGCTCGCGACGCGGCTGAAGAGCGACACCACCTTCGATGTCTTCCTCACGCGCCGCGACGACCGCTATCTCACGCTCGAGGAGCGGACCGCGCTCGCGAATGCGGTGTCCGCGGACCTCTTCGTCTCGATCCACGCGAACGCGAGCCCGCGGCGCGAGGCGCGCGGGATCGAGGTCTACTACCTGAACAACACGCACAACCGGGGGACGCTCCGGCTCGCGGCGATGGAGAACGATCTCCGCTGGGATCCGCGCAACCCGACGCTGCAGGACGCGATCCCCGATCTCTCGTACATCCTGAGCGACCTTCGCCAGACCTACAAGGTCGAGGAGTCGCGCGTGCTCGCGGAAGAGATCGGCCGTGCGGCCGTGCTCGAGCTCGGCGAGCGATACTCCGACGTTCAGAACCTGGGCGCGAAGGAAGGGCCGTTCTACGTCTTGGTCGGCGCCTACATGCCATGCGTGCTCGTCGAGCTGTCGTTCCTGACGAACCCGACGGAGGCGGCTCGACTGAATTCGAGGGACTACCAGGAGACGCTCGCCGAAGGCATCTTCGACGGGATCCAGCGCTACGTGACGCAAACGCGGATGGCGAAGAACCTCTGACGAGACGTCGCCGCCACGGCTCCACCCGGGCTGACCTCGGTTGTGGCCGGCGAACGCTTCCTCGATAGTGGAGGACGGTCTCCGCGATGGAACTTTCCTCCGTCACCGCCGAGCTCCCACGCACCGACCTCGAGCTGCCGCCGGCCGGTGGCCAAAGCCTCGGCGCCGTTGCCAAGGCGTATCTCCTGCGGGCCCGCGAGGCTCTGCGCGAGCGCCATTTCGCGGGGGCCAGCGGGGCGGAGATCGTCGCCGCGTACACGGAGGTGATCGACCGTCTGATCCGCTACCTCTTCGACGCGGCGGTCGCCGAGTTCGAATCGCGAAACGCCCGTCCGAGCCAGAAGCTCGCAGTGTTCGCGCAGGGTGGCTATGGCCGGGCGGAGCTCAGCCCCTTCTCGGACATCGATCTCCTGTTCCTCTACTCGTGGAAGGTGAGCCCGTTCGTCGAGACCGTGGCCGAGAAGATCCTCTACAGCCTCTGGGACACGGGCCTGGAGGTCGGCCACGCGGTACGCAACGTCCCGGAATGCGTACGGCTCGCGGCATCGGACTTCAAGGTGAAGACCGCGCTCCTCGACGCGCGGTTTCTCTGCGGCGAGGAGATGCTGCGCAAGGAGTTCGACAAGGCGATCGAGGAGAGCGTGCTCCGGCAGAACGCGGGCCGCTTCTTCCGCGAAAAGCTCGCCGAGAGCGCGGAGCGCCATCGTCACTACGGCGACTCGGTGTACCTGCTCGAGCCACACCTGAAGGAAGGCGCCGGCGGTCTCCGCGACCTCCACACCGCGTTCTGGATGGCGCGCGTGAAGTTCAAGGTGCGAACCCTCCGTGAGATGGTGCAGAAGGGCGTGGTTCCCGAGCGCGACCTCGCCACGGTGATCGAGTCGCGCGACTTCCTCTGGCGAGTGCGGAACACGTTGCACTTCCTCGCCGACGGGCACCAGGACCACCTCACGTTCGAGTACCAGGAGCGGGTCGCCGAGGTGCTCGGCTACCACGACGCCGACGAGCGCCGTGCGGTCGAGCGCTTCATGCGCGACTACTACCTGCACGCCGCGAACGTCAGCCGCTTCGCCAAGCTGGTGATCGAGCGTTGCGTGGAGCGAGCGAGCCCGTACCGGCGTCTGTCACAGATCTTCGGCCGGCGGATCCGTCCCGGGGTGCGCATCGTGAACGGCGAGATCACCATCGAAGATCCGAACCTGCTGAAGGCCCAGCCGGTGAACGTCGTGTCGATCTTCCTCGACGCGCAGCGCCATGGGGCCTCGCTCGGCGCCCGGGCACGCCAGCTCGTGCGCGACTCCGTTCCCCTGCTCGGCGCCGAGCGCGAGTCACCGGCGGTGGTGCGTGCGTTCCGCGAGATTCTGCGCGGGCGCGCCCGCGTCTGCGAGTCGCTCCGCGAGATGTACGAGCTCGAGGTGCTCGATCAGCTCTTGCCGGAGTTCGGGCAGCTCCGCTGCATGGTGATCCGCGATTTCTATCACATCTATACCGTCGACGAGCACACGCTGCGCGCCGTTGCCGAGCTCGAGAGTCTCGCGGCCGGTGCTCACCGGCGCGATCTGCCGCTGCTCACGCAAGTGATGCACGAGGTCGAGCGTCCCGAGATCGTCTACCTCTCGATGCTGCTGCACGACGTCGGCAAGGGCCACGGGCATGGTCACTCGGACCGGGGCGCGCGACTCGCCGCCGAGGCCGCGCGGCGGTTTGCCTTCCACGAGGACGACGTCGCCGAGATCGAACGGCTCGTCCGGCACCACCTGCTGATGTCGCACGTCGCGCAGCACCGCGACCTCGACGACGAGCGCGTGGTGATCGACTTCGCGAAGACCCTCGGGACCGTCGAGACGCTGAAGAAGCTGACGGTGATGACGTTCGCCGACATGCGCGCGGTGGCACCGAACGTCTGGAACAACTGGCGGCAGCACCTCCTCGAGGAGCTCTATCTCCGCACACTCGAGGTCTTCGAGAAGGGCGACTTCGTCGAGGAAGACCGCGCGGCACGGCTCGAGCGCAGGAAGGAGCGGCTGCGGCAGGCGCTGGCTTCACGCGAGGCGTGGGTGCGCGA
Source organism: Candidatus Binatota bacterium (assembly GCA_034666665.1). Classification (GTDB taxonomy): domain Bacteria; phylum Desulfobacterota; class Binatia; order JACPRU01; family JACPRU01; genus JAXDLK01. Next base: position 7,821 of record JAXDLK010000159.1, on the reverse strand, counting down.
CCTCGCCGAGGAGATGCTGCGGACGCTGCCGCCGAGCTATTTCTTCTCCGCGAACGAGGAAGGATTCGCGCACCATCTGGAAGTCGTTCGTCAATACCGGGAGGCGGGCGGCGGGCTCGCGACCTCGGTGCGGCACTTTCCGGATCGCGAGTTCAGCGAGTTCACGGTCTGCACGCAGGATCGGCCGGGACTCTTCTCGATGATCGCCGGCGTGCTCGCGGCGTATCGGATGAACATCCTCGCCGCGCAGATCACGACCGGCGACGACGGTACCGTGCTCGACGTGTTCCGGGTCTCGCACGCCGAGCCGTCCGGGCGCGTGCTCGACGACTCGCGATGGGAGACGGTTCGCAGCACGCTCGACGCGGTCCTTCGCGGGGAGGTCTCCGTCGAGTCGCTGGTGGCGGAGACGCGCCGGCCTTCGATCCTGACGCGCAAGTTCGTCCCGCGCATTCCGACGTCGGTGACGATCGACAACCAGGGATCCGACCACCACAGCTTGCTCGAGGTCTCGACGCAGGACGACGTCGGCGTCCTCTTCGCGATCACCTACGCGCTCCATCGGCTCGGGTGCACGATCCACCTGGCGCGGATCTCGACCGTGCTGCGGCACGTCTACGACGTGTTCTACGTGAACGGCAGCTCCGGCGAGAAGCTGACCGATCCGGAATGGATCGCACGAGTGTGTGACGGCGTCCGTGGCGCGCTCGAGGAGAACGCTCGGCAGCGTGATGCCGCGAACGCGTGAGCCGGCGCTCCTCGACTCGTGGGTCGACGCGTATCTCGCGTTCCTGGCATCGTCCCGTGGGCTCTCGCGGAACACGCTCGACGCGTACGGGCGTGACCTGGCGGTGCTGGCGGGCTTCCTGTCGCGGCGCCGGCGGCTCGCCCCCGAGGACGTCCGCCCCGCCGATCTGACGGAGTTCCTCGGCGCGCTCCGGTCCGAGAAGCTCGGCGCCGCGACCGTCGCGCGCCGCTTCTCGGCGGCGCGCGGCTGGTTCCGCTTTCTCGAAGCGGAGGGAGCGGTCCCTCGAAGTCCCGCCGCGGAGCTCCGTCTCGGGCGTCTTCCGCGGCGCCTCCCGCGGCCGTGGTCGCGGGAAGACGTTCGCACCTTGCTCGAGGCCGCCGTCGACGGGCCGCTCGGCGCACGCGACCGAGCGATGCTCGAGACCCTCTACGGTGCGGGGCTTCGCGTGACGGAGCTCGTCTGCCTCCGCCTCGAGCAGGTCAACCTGGACGGCGGATACGTGATCGCCTTCGGCAAGGGCAGCAAGGAGCGCGCGGTGCCGATCGGCGGCCGCGCGCGCGATGCCCTGCGCGCGTACCTGGTGGAGGATCGAGGGTCGCTCCTGCGTGGCCGCGCGAGTCCACACGTCTTCGTCACCCGCCGCGGGCGCCGCATGACGCGTCAGGGATTCTGGAAGATGCTGCGATCACGCGCGCGCACCCTCGGCCTTCCGGCCGTGAGCCCGCACCGCCTGCGTCACTCGTTCGCGACCCACCTCCTCGAAGGCGGCGCGGATCTCCGCGCCGTGCAGGCGATGCTCGGCCACGTCGACGTCGGCACCACGCAGATCTACACCGAGGTCGCGCGCAAGCGGCTCCGCGAGGTGCATCGCCGGCATCATCCGCGCGCGCAGCGGCGAGAGCGCGCCGCCGCAGACGAGTGACGGCGCGTTGCGGGAGCTCGCGTTGCGCCTCCGATACCCCGATGTTACAAGCTCGCGCGGGTGCAGGACTCGCTGCAGCAGATCTCGCTCTGGATCCTCCCGATTCTGGTTGCTGTGGTTTTTCACGAGGTGGCTCACGGCTACGTCGCGAACTGGCTCGGCGACCCCACCGCGGCGTTGCGCGGACGTTTGACGCTGAACCCCCTCGCGCACGTCGACCCGATCGGCACGGTGATCGTCCCGCTGTTTCTGCTGGTGTCCGGCAGCGGACTGCTTTTCGGGTGGGCGAAGCCGGTGCCGGTGAACTATCAGAACCTCGGGAACCCGCGGCGCGACATGGTGCTGGTCGCGGCGGCGGGGCCGCTGACGAATCTGGTGATCGCCGTCGGCGCGGCGGTCGCTCTGCGGGTGCTGCTCTCGACGTCCGGGGACGGCGCGGGAACGATCGCGCGCTCGGTCGTCCATCCGCTCGCGCTGATGGCGTTCGCGGGCGTGCAGATGAACGTCTTCCTCGGCGTGTTCAACCTGTTGCCGATTCCGCCGCTCGACGGCGGCCGGGTCCTGACCGGACTCTTGCCGGTAGCGCTCGCGAGGCGGTTCCAGCGGATCGAGCCGTTCGGGTTCCTGGTGCTGATCGCGCTTTTGATGACGAATTCGCTCGGCGTCTTTCTGCACGCGCCGATCCAGCTCTTGCTCTCGATCCTGCTGCCGCCGTTCCGGGCGAGTCATGGCGGGTGAGACGCTCGTCAGCGGCTTCCGCCCGACCGGGCGGCTCCACCTCGGCCACCTCCTCGGCACGCTGCGCAACTGGGTGCGCCTCCAGGAGAGCTATCGAACCTTCTACTTCGTCGCCGACTGGCACGCGCTCACGACCGGGTGGGAGGACACCCGCGGCGTCACTGCGAGCACCCGCGAGATGGTCGCCGACTGGCTGGCCGTCGGGCTCGATCCGGAGCGCTCCGTGCTCTTCCGCCAGTCCTCGGTGCGCGAGCATGCGGAGCTGCATCTGCTCTTCTCGATGATCACGCCCGTGCCCTGGCTGCTGCGGAACCCGACGATCAAGGAGCAGGCGCGGGAGCTCGGGCTCATCCAGTCGGATGACGAGAGCGAGATGACGAAGCTCAACTACGGTCTCCTCGGCTATCCCGTGCTTCAGGCTGCCGACGTGCTCCTCTACAAAGGGACCGGAGTGCCCGTCGGCGCGGATCAGGTGCCGCACCTCGAGCTCATGCGCGAGATCGCCCGGCGCTTCAATCACGTTTACGGCGCGGTTTTTCCGGAGCCGCAGGCGATCCTCAGCGAGGCTCCGAAGATCGCCGGAACCGACGGCCGCAAGATGAGCAAGAGCTACAACAACGCCGTGTTCCTGTCCGACCCCCCGGAAGAGGTGGATGCCAAGCTCTCGCGCATGATGACCGACCCGCGGCGCGCGCGACGGACGGATCCCGGCGATCCGAAGGATTGCCCCGCGTACCAGAGCTTCCACAAGATCTACTGCACGCCCGAGGAGCTCGCGTACCAGGAGCGCGGCTGCAAGACCGCCTCGATCGGCTGCCTCGAATGCAAGAAGATCATGATCCGCCACGTGATCGCCGACCTGCAGCCGATCCAGGAGCGCCGGCGGGCGATCGACGCGCGCCCGGATGTCGTGGACGGCGTTCTCGAGGACGGCAACCGGCGCGCCGGCGAGGTGGCCGCGGCGACCCTCGGCGAAGTGCGGACGGCGATGGGTCTCGCATGAGAACGACTTCCGCGTCCGCGCTCGCCAGCCCTCGCTTCCGACTCGAGATCTTCGAGGGGCCGCTCGATCTGTTGCTGCACTTGATCAAGCGGAGCGAGGTCGACGTCCATGACATCCCGATCGCCGAGATCACCGGCCAGTACCTGGCGATGCTCGATCTGCTCGAAGAGCTGAACCTCGATCTCGCCGGCGAGTACCTGGTGATGGCCGCGACGCTGCTGCACATCAAATCGCAGATGCTGCTGCCGCCGGGGGAGTCCGAGGAGGACGAAGCGGAGGATCCGCGAAGCGATCTCGTCCGCCAGCTCGAGGAGTACCAGCGTTACCGCGAGGCGGCGCGGGGCCTCGCCGAACGCGAGATTCTCGACCGCGACGTCTTCCGGCGTGAGCCGACGGCACCGGAGGACCGATCGGGCGAGCCGCGGGCGCTCCGCAGGCTCTCGGTCGACGACCTCCTCCAGGCGTTCCTGGCGATGCTCGCGCGGCTTCCGGAGGAGCGCACCCAATCGATCGTTCCGGAGAGGATCTCGATCGCCGCGCGGATCCGCACGATGCTCGAGCAGCTCGATCGGGGACCGGTGCGGTTCGAGAGCCTGCTCTCCGCGTCGCCGACACGCCACGAGTGGATCGTCACGTTCCTCGCGCTCCTCGAGCTGGTCCGGCGCTCGGTCGTGGTCGCGGTGCAGGCGGGATCGTTCGACCCGATCGAGCTGGCGCTCGCCGACGACGCCCGCGGACGGGAGGAGCTCGAGTTCCGTGACGAGTTCCGTGACGAGTACCGTGAGTGACGCGGAAGCAGGCGAACGGCCTGCCGAGGGATCGCCGCGCCTGCGCTCGATCCTGGAAAGCCTGCTCTTCTCCGCCGGCGATCCGCTGGCCGTCGCCCGCATCGCGCAGGTGCTTCCGGGATACGACCGCCGCGAGATCGTGCGGGTGCTCGAGGAGCTCGCACGGGAGTACGAGCGGGACGACCGCGGGTTCCGACTGCTCGAGGTCGCCGGCGGCTGGCAGCTCCGCACCGCGATCGCCCACGCCGACTTCGTCAAGACGCTCCATCAGCTGCGCCCGCTCCGCCTGTCGCGCGCCGCGCTCGAGACCCTGGCGATCGTCGCCTATCGCCAGCCGGTGACGCGCGCCGAGATCGAGGCGATCCGTGGAGTCGATGCGGACGCGGTGCTGGCCACGCTGCTCGAACGCCGGCTCCTGCGCGTCACCGAGCGGAAGGAAGCGGTCGGGCGGCCGCTGCTCTACGGCACCACCGCGGAGTTCCTCGAGCTCTTCGGCTTGAAGGACCTCTCGTCGCTTCCGCCTCTCGGCGAGGTCGGTGCTCCCATCGAGCGGCTCGAGCGCGCCCTCGCGTCGCTCGCGCCGGAAGGCTCGGAGCTCACCATCACCGATGCCGGCGGCGGGGACGTGGCCACAGAGGAACCGGTTTCGACGCGAGATGCCGATGCGTCCGCCGATCCCTCCGACGCGTCCTGAGCGCCTGCAGAAGGTGCTCGCCAGCGCCGGCATCGCGTCGCGCCGCTCCGCCGAAGAGCTCATCCGCAGCGGTCGCGTGAGCGTCAACGGTGCGGTCGTGACGGAGCTCGGCGTGCGCGCCGATCCGATCGAAGACGACGTCCGCCTCGACGGGGAGAGAGTCAGACCCTCGGAGCGCGCCTACTTGCTGATGCACAAGCCGGATGGCGTGGTCACCACGCTCGACGATCCGGAAGGGCGGCCCACGGTTGCCAAGCTGCTGCCGCGGTCGGCCGCGCGCGTGTTTCCCGTCGGTCGCCTCGATTTCCATTCTTCCGGGCTTCTGCTGCTCACCAACGACGGCGAGCTCGCGATGCGGCTCATGCATCCGCGCTACCGCATCCCGCGCACCTACCGCGTGAAGGTTCGTGGTCGTCCGAGCGCGGAAGCGGTGGCGCGGCTCCGCAAGGGCGTCAAACTGGAAGAGGGTGTCACCGGCCCCGCGCAGGTGGAGCTCGAGATCCGGCTGCCGAAGAAATCATGGCTGCGGATCACGATCCGCGAAGGCCGCCGCCGCGAGATCCGTCGCATGTGTGAAGCGGTGGGCTTTCCCGTCGAGCGGCTGGTCCGGGTGCGCTTCGGGCCGCTCGGCCTCGGGCAGCTCCGTGCCGGCGAAATCCGGGAGCTCACCAGCGAGGAGGTCGAGCGCCTGCGCCAGGAGGTCGGCTTGATCCCGCGGCAGACGAAGACGGCGCGACGCAGGCGGACATCACCTTGACTTCGCGAGGGGGCGCCGATAGTCAACCAGGTCCAAGCTGCGATGTCGCAGCGATGCGCGGGGTGGAGCAGTCTGGTAGCTCGCGAGGCTCATAACCTCGAGGTCGCAGGTTCAAATCCTGCCCCCGCAATGATCCAGTCGCACTGACGGCCTCCCGGCTGACCGCCGAGGAGGCCGTCTGCGTTTGACGGAACGGGCGGTCGAGAGCCGGCTACACGAAGCGCAACGACGCGGGGATCTCTCGACGCCGACGCAATGTTTCCTCATGACGGCACCTCCCGTCGATCGATCGCGCAGGTCACCGGGTTGGAGGCAGTCATCGTCGGAGACCGCACAGCCGACCGCGTGAAGCCGGCTCGAATCTTTCCCATGCAGCTGGCGCTGTACGCCGGCTCGATCCTGCTTTCCGGCGTCGCGGTACTCGCTCCTTACTTGAACGACGAGTTGCACGTACCGCTGGTCGTCCTGATCGACGATCCCTCCGCCTATCCGCACGATCCCTTCGCAGCGACGCTGCCGAACTACGTGTCGATGCTGTGGTACGTCGTCGCGCCGCTGGCTCGCTTCATTCCGGTCGAGCCCTTGTTCCTGTCGCTCTCGTTCGTGCAGCGCGGATTGTCGATCTGGGCGGCAGGAAGGCTCGCTCGGGCGGTGAGGCCGCAGAGCAACCTCGCCGTCGTCGGCGCGTCCGCGATGATGGCGCTGATGCCGGAACCGCTCTTCGCCAGCGGCACGATCATCAGCTCCGAGCTCGATCACACGGCGATCGCCGTCGCTCTGTTCCTGCTCGGGATGGCGGCGCTGATCGAGGGCCGATGGTGGACGTGTGCAGTGTGGACGGGTCTGGGCATCGACTGCAACCTCATGTACGGCGCGTTTGCGCTCACCTACCTGGGGGCGGCCGCGATCGCGGAGGGCCGGGGGCGAGAGCTGCGTCGCGCGATCGGGCCGCTCGCCCTGCTCGCCGTCGTCGCGTCCCCGGTGCTCGTACGCTCCACGCGCGTCATCGGTGCATCCGCAGTGGGCTTCGACGTTTGGGTCCATGCCCTCGAGACCTATTACCCGCATCATTTCTTCCCCGAGTACTGGCCGCGGGCACAGCTCACGAAGCTCGCAGCCCTGCTGATCGGGATTCCGCTTGCGGCGGTGGCGGCAGACGGTGCCCGCTCGCGCGCTTTTCGTTTCACGCTCGCCTGGAGCATCGTCTATCTCCTCTGGTTCGTCGCCGCGGTGGTGGACGCGCGCGCCGTGCGAATTCCGAGCCTGATCGCGCTTCAGCCGGCGCGATCACTCGATCTGTGGACCTGCTACGCGATCGTGTACGTGATCGCGGTGCTCGCGAACGTCGTCGAACGAGGCGAACGCATGCCCGCCGGCGAATGCGGCGCCCTCGTCCGGGGGACGATCTTCGTCTTGGCGGTGTTCGTGGTCGGTACGTGTTTCCGGCGTGCGGATCTGGCGCTCGTCGCAATCCTCGTCTTCGCGATCGCACACCGCGCTCTTCGCGCCGGCAGCCGCACGATCGAAGCCGGCCCAGGTTCGCAGGCCGCGATCGTGAGCTGCATCGTCACCGTCCTGTTGGCCGGAAGCGGTGCATGGGTATCGCGCGTGTCGGACGGGGGGTCGGTGGTAGCGTCGAGCGTTGGTGCCGCACGGCCAGAGGTCCTCGGAGGAGTGCTGCGGCGGCCTTCCCCGGCAGTGCGCGACGTCGCCGAGTGGGCCTGCCACCGAACCGCAAAGGACGCGGTCTTCTTGATCGACCCATACACGCCGGGATGGGGTGCGTTCCGCGGCCTGTCGCGCCGGTCGGTGTTCGTGACGTGGAAGGATGGTGCGGCGATGCTGTGGCAACCGTCTTACGTGACCGAATGGCTCGCGCGCCTCCGCGCGATCGACGTCGGTCGCATCCGCTACGATGGGGTGGACCGCGAACGCGTCGAGACGCTCCGGCGCCGGTACCGCATCGACTATTGGATCGTCCCGCGAGACCGTGGCGCGACCGACCCGCTGGCGTACGCGAACGGCGGATTTCAGGTCCTGCGGCTGATCGCTTCCCCGATGGGTGTACGACCGACGCTGGATCGCGACGACCGCGGGCCGCGAAGCAGCGACCGCCCGACCCACGGTAGGTGATGATCGCGTCGCTCTCTGAGCTGGTGCGCGGCGAACCG
>JAXDLK010000158.1:0-18023 GCA_034666665.1 Candidatus Binatota bacterium | reverse complement strand
AGGAACCCGGCCCGAAGAACGCGAGCGTCCGGACCTCGATGCTCTCGCGCGGCGGCGCGTCGGGAGGGCTCGTCGGGTCGTCGAACGCGGAGTGCGCGGTGAACCGCGCGCGGCGGAGGTCGGAGTCGAAGCACTTGAGCAGCATCACCTCCTCCTCCCGCATGTGGGAATAGTAGAACCAGCGGTGACCGGGGTTGAACCGGAGCGCGTACACCTCTCCCGTGCGATCGCGATAGCGGAGATCGGTGGCGATGAGATCCTCGGGGCGAATCGTCCGGGCATCGCACACCGCCAGCGGCGCCTCTTCGACCCGCCGCCGGATCGGCTTCCACACGTTGATGACCGCGAAACGATTCGCTAGCAGCGCGTCCGCTTCCTCGGGAAAGAGGTCGCGCACGCGCTGCGGCCCGGAGCGCTCGGTGTAATCGTTGTGGGTGAAGCGTACGGGTGGCTGAACGCCGCCGGCGAGCCGGTCGGTCTTCGCGCCGGAGCGGAGATTGTGATCGAACGCGACCACGCGCGTCGCGCCGGTGACCTGCTTCACCAGGGCCTCGATCTCTGGATAGTAGCCACCCCGGACCGCGGCCGAATCGCGGACGTCCTCGACCGCCGTCGCGTGAGGGACGAGTCCGAACCCCTCCCGGTCGAGCGTCGCTTCCGGCGCGAGATCCCGTGCGTCCGCGATCGCGACCACGCGCCGATCGCCGCGCGTGTTTCTGACCGGCTCACCCGCGGGCGGCTCGTACTGATAGAAGAACGGCCTCTCGCCGGTGTCCGCCAGGTAGTTGAGCGTCGATTCGACCATCGCTCTTCCCTCGTTCAGCGCTTCGCCGTCCCGCGGTCCGTCAGGCCGTCGTTCCCGTATCGGTCGGCGGGTCCCTCTCCACCGGGCCCGAGGCGGCCGCCCGGGCCGAGGTGTCCCTTGCCCGGGACGTGATTGACCTCGACGCGAACCCCGTCCGGATCCTCGAAGAGCACCGAGTAGTATCCCGGCGCGAAGTGCGAGCCGTCCTCGGGCGGATGAACGATCCGCGCGTCCAGCTCGCCGACGAGGAAGCGGTGGACCGCGTCGACGTCTTCACGGCTGCGTGCGCGGAAGCAGAAATGATGGAGGCCGGAGCGGTCCTGGTCGAAGGCGCCGCCGTCCTTCTCCTGCGGCACGCCGCGCACCAGGATGCCGGTGCGGCTGCCGATGCAGTAGACCACGCCGTCGCCGCGGATCAGCGTGCGCATGCCGAAGAAGTGACAGAGCTTCTCCCAGAAGGGCACGCAACGACCCGGGTCGTTGACCGTGAGCTGGATGTGCGCGATGCCGTTCAGTTCGACGCCCATGGCGCCGTTCTGCCAAGGCGGTGAGAGCCGAGTCAACGCCCGGCGGAGAACGGCAGATCGGTTCCCTCCGCCAACCCCACCGCTCCAAACGCGCTCGCGGAAGAGCTCGGGGGCGCAAGATGCCCCCGCGCCGAACTGGTGAGTCGCATCCTGGGAGGCTCCGAGCCGGCGAGGAGCATCCTGGCGCCGCCAGCTCGGACCGCGCGCTCAGGCGTCGTTCCGTCTCGCGTCACCATCGCCGGCGCTGATGGTGAGCCAGTCCGTCCTCACCTTGTCCCACTCCTGGATCAGGAACCCCTGGGCCTCGAAGAGGCGGCGGATGTCGTTTGCGGCGCAGCCGACGATCTCTTCGAGGATCGGGACCAGTACGCTCAGAGCGTCGTCGCTGATGACGGTACGCTGCGCGATCTGCGCGATGTACTTCGCCTCCGAGGCCGCGATCGTGAAGCCGTCGCCGCGGTTGACGTGCAGCATGACGTGGACGTCGGAGCTACCGTCGCCGACGTAGACGACGCGGCTCCGCGGGAGACCGAGGCGCGCGCGGAGGCCGTCCACCGCCGCGACCTTTCCGTACCCCGCAGGGACGTGGAGGATCGACTCGATCTCGCCGGATTGCGGATCCCACGAGAAGCGCGTGCCGATGATGTGGTCCGCCGGAACGAGCCCGTCGAGCGCGGAGCGGACGACCTCCTCCGGCGCTGCCGAGACGACGTGAAAGTCGAAGCAATGGCCATCGATGCCGTGCTCGAGAAACGTCGTCAGGAGGCCGATGTTCCGCTTCAGGCGGACGTGTCGGCCGACCTCGATCAAGTCCTCGCGGCGCACACGACGGAACTCGGGATCGTGCCGCAGCAGATATGCGAGCTCGCCGCCTTGCTGCACCAGGTTCAGCTGCGCGAGACCCGCCGCCTTCTCGTCGAAGCCGGAGATGCCGAGGAGCTCGCTCAGCACGATCCCGGAATCGTTGAAGCTGAGCGTCTGATCGAAATCGCTGGCGACCAGGTACTTCTTCGTCATGAAACCGTCGCCTCCGCACGCACTTCGGCGTGTCACCAAGAGCGTACCGGCTCGCGCCACGCACGCAAATGAATTCCTGACTACGACCGGATTAGCGCCTCTCATCGGAGCCTCATGCCGTCTCCGAGCTCGGCGGACGTGGGGAAAAGGGCCGAGCGCGAACGCTCGGCCCTCTCGCTCGAGGCACTCCGGACCGTTCAGGCGGAGAGAACCTCGGCGGTCTCTTCGAAGCGCTCGGCCTCGACCGGCGGCTGCTCCGCCGCCGCACGGTCGAGAAGCTCGCCGAACGAAACCGCGGCCGCGTACACGAGCTCCTCGAGATCGGGAAGGATCTCCGGGTCGGCGAGGAAACCCCAGAAGAGCGTGCCGTCGTAGCCGAGGAGCGCGATCCCGAGACCCTGCCGTTCGAACAGCGGGACGCAAGGATGTATCGCCCTCAGCCGCGCGCCGTTCATGTAGAGCGGCCCCTTCGGGCCGGGCACATTGGTCACGACCACGTTGAACGGCAGCAGCTGCTTCACGAGATACACGCCCGCTTCCGACAACGTCGGACCGAGCGCCTCGGCGAGGCGGAGCAAGGAGTAGAGCTCCCGCGCCTCGCCCGAACCGCGCAGCCGCGACGTCGTCGCGCGGGTACGGGCGAGTGCCGCCACGGGGTCGCTCTCGTCCACCGGCAGCGGAAGCAGCCACAGCGACACCTGATTCGCAGCCGCGGATCCTCGCTCGCGCATGCTGACGGGAACCGCTGCACGGACCTCTCCCTCGCCGACGCCGAAGCGGACACCGCGGCGGCCGAGGTAGCGCCGCAGGGCTCCGGTGACGATCGCGAGCACGACGTCGTTGAGGGTCCCGCCGAGCCGGCGCTTGATGAAGCGGATCTCGGCGAGCGGCATCGCCAGCCATTCGAGCCGGCGCTCGGGCCCGACCGCGCGGTTGATCGGCGTGCGCATCGCCGGATGAACGATCGCGCGCGCGGCGGTCGAGACCGCGCCGAGCGTTCGCTGCAGAGAGGTCCCGGTCGCCGCGGGCTCACGCAGGGCGTGCCCGAGGAAATCCAGGGCTTCCTCGGCGGCTCGCGTGACGCCGGAGAGATCCTCCACCATGAGGTCGAGCAGGTCCGGACCCGCACGTGGTCGCCAGCCGGGCGGGTCGTCCGGGGCCTCGTCCGGTTCCGCGCTCAGCAGCGCGGCGAGCTGATCGACTCCGCCGATGCCGTCGGCCATGCAGTGATGGATCTTCATCACCACGGCAAAGCTCTGCTCGGACCACCCGTCGAGGATCGTCAGCTCCCACAGCGGTCGCGATCGTTCGAGCGGGCGTGCAACGATGTCGGCCGCGGCATTCCTCATGTCGCGTTCCCGCGCGGTGCGCTCGAGCCGCCGGTGATGCACGTGGCGCGAGAGATCGAACCCTCGGTCGTCGATCCAGACCATCCGGCCACCGACCAGCGTCCGCATCAGGCGCTGGCGGTATCGGATGCTGCGGTGGAGTCGAGACGCGACGTGGGCGCGGAGCGCCGCCACGTCGACCGTCCGCCTGCCACGTCGGAGCGGGCCGGAATCGAAGACGAGGGTCGCCGCCATGTGCATGGGCGTGCTCGGGCCCTCGGCGGAGAGAAAGAACTGGTCGAGGCTCGACAGCCGGTCCGGACGAAGGTGCATGCGAAAGCCTCCATCTCTGGAAACAGCAAGGGAGAGGCCACCCCGGCAGCGGCCGGACGGCGGCACTTTTCACCGCCGAGGCCGGTGCGGCGTCAGGTGGACTGCTCCCTGGCGAGCAGAGATGCTCCGCCCGGAACCTGGTGAGGCAGGCGGTCTTGCGGTCGCGCGGGGCAACGGACGACAATCAGCGGCGTGAACGGCGCCGCCACTGCCGAGGCCGCGAGCTCGGCCGCAGCGACCCGTGTGCGGCACGGCGTGGTCGCATTCACGCTCGTGATGGCGGCGATCGGCTATCTCGATCGAGTGTCGATCGCCACCGCTGCTCCGGCGATCCGGGCGGACCTCGGGCTCACGGACGCGCAGATGGGTTTCGTCTTCAGCGCGTTCACGTTCGCGTACGCGCTCTTCGAGGTGCCCAGCGGCTGGTTCGCGGACCGCTACGGCGCTCGCATCACTCTGACCCGGATCGTCCTCTGGTGGTCCATGATGACCGCGCTCACGGGCGCCGCCACCGGCTTCGTGTCCTTGATCATCGTGCGGCTCCTCTTCGGGCTCGGCGAGGCCGGGATGTTTCCCGCGACCACGCGGGCGTACGGCCGGTGGCTGTCGGACGCGGAGCGCGGCCGATCGTTCGGGCTGCTGATCATGGTGGCCGCTCTCGGCGGCGCGGTCACGCAGCCGCTCGTCGTCGTGATGCTCCGGTCCATGAGCTGGCGAGCCACCTTCCCGATCTTCGGCTCGATCGGCGTCGTCTGGGCGATCGCCTGGTGGCGGTGGTTCCGTGACGATCCCGCAGACCATCCGGGTGTCAATGCCGCCGAGCTCGAGGCGATCGCGGCGGTCCGCCGCCGCCGTGCGGAACCGGCGGCGATCCCATGGCGGGAGATCTTCACCAGCCCGACGCTGGTCGCGCTCTGCCTGATGTACTTCTTCACGATCTACGGCTGGTACTTCTACCTGACCTGGCTGCCGACGTACCTTCTGCGGGCCCGCGGCTTCGACTTGCAGCATACCGGCTGGCTCGCGGCCCTTCCGTACTTGGCTCTCGCCGCGGGCGTATTCTTCGGCGGTTGGGCGAGCGACCATCTCGCCCGTGCATGGGGTGCTCGTCGCGGCCGCTCTGCCGTCGGCCTCGTCGGCCTTCCGATCGCCGCCGCGGCGATCGCCGGGGCGATCACCACCACGAGCGCGCTCGCGTCCGCCTGGCTCCTCGCCGCCGCCGCCGGGGCATCGGCATTCGCGGTGGCGCCGGCCTGGGCGGTCACGCTCGAGATCGGCGGCGGCAACGCCGGGGTGGTGAGCGGCGCCATGAACACCTTCGGCAACCTGGGCGGCGCGCTCTCCCCGATCGTGGTCGGGGAATCCCTGTCGCGCTGGGGCTCGTGGGAGGCGCCGCTCGCGAGCGTCGCGGTCTGCTACCTGCTCGCCGCCGCGTGCTGGCTGGTGATCGACCCGACCCGGCCGATCGCCGGCACTCCGCAGATCGCGGGGTGAGACCTAGTGTCCCACTAGCGGCGCGCGGGCACGGCGCCGTCAGAGGACGATCCGGCGGTGAGCGACGGCTTTCTCACGCCGGCCAGGATCGTCTCCAGCGCCTCGACGTCGATCGGCTTCACCAGGTGGTGATCGAATCCCGCGGCCGCGCTCCGCTGCCTGTCCTCGGCGCGCCCGTACCCGGTGAGCGCGACCAAGACCGTGCGGCGGAGTGACGGCTGGCGACGGATGCGCCGCGCCACTTCGTATCCGTCCATACCGGGGAGACCGAGATCGACGAGCATGACGTCGGGCGGGGAGCACGTCGCCGACGAGAGCGCTGCGGGTCCGTCGTGTGCGACTGCCACGGCGTGCCCGAGGACCTCCAGCAGCATCGTCGTGCTCTCGGCGGCGTCGCGGTTGTCTTCGACCAGCAGCACCGCCACGCCACCCACGCGCGGGACCGGCTCCTTCGCAGGAGAAGTCGCCACCGACCTCGATCGCGGCGGAAGCACGGGGAGCGAAAGCGCGAATTCCGCTCCTTTGCCGGGGCCGTCGCTTCGCGCCTCGAGGTGCCCGCCGTGGAGCTCCGCGAGCCGACGTGCGACCGTGAGGCCGATGCCGAGGCCGCCGTCCGCTCGATCGAGCGCGCGCTCGGCCTGTGCGAACAGGTCGAACACGAAGGGCAACGTCTCGCTCGCGATGCCGATGCCGTCGTCGCGGACCCGGAGAACGATGCGGCCGGCATCCCGCTCGGAGGTGACGTCGATCCGTCCTCCGGGTTCCGTGTACTTGGCGGCGTTGGTGATCAGGTTCACGATGATCTGCTCGAGACGGGTCGCATCGCCCTGTACTTCGGGGTCGCCCTCGGCGAGCGACAGCGTCAAACGATGTCCGCGCTCCTCGACCATCTGTCGCGTGGTCTGGAGCGCGCGCTCCACGGCGCCGTCGAAGCGGATCCGCCGCGCACGGAGCGCGATCCGTCCCTGGGTGATGCGCGCGACGTCGAGCAGGTCATCCACCAGCCTCGCCAGCTGATCGGCCTGCCGCACGGCGATCTCGAGCGCGCGGGCGCGACGCGATTCGTCGAGGCGGGCGGTGACGAGTGCATTGCGGACGGCGGAGAGCGGATTCCGGAGCTCGTGCCCGAGCATCGCCAGGAACTCGTCCTTCCGCCGATCGACTGCCGCGAGGAGCTCGAGCTTGCCCTTCAGGTCTTCCTCGGTCCGCTTGCGGACGGCCGTCTCCGCCTCGAGCGCGCTCGCCTTGCGCTGCAGCTCGGCGATCGTGCGCAGCCGCTCGTCGTGCGTCTCGAGCGCAGCGTAGCCCTCGGACGGTACGACGTGCGTGTGCGCGGTGCAGACGCCGGCAAAGGGCTGCTCGTGCCCTTCCTTGCCGAAGAGGTGCATCGGATAGGCGCAGCAGAGAGAGAAGTCGATCTTCTTGCCGAGGTCGTTCCACAGCCGCTCGAGCTCGATCGCGGCGTCCGCTCGACCGTCGGCGTAGAGCAGCGCGACCATCTCGCCGAAGGCACGGACGCGTGAATGCCCTTCCGCCGCCCGCGCGATCACACTGCCGACGACGTCCTCGAATCGCGCCGCATCGGGACAGCCGCCGACCATGAACCGCGACAGAGTCTCGGCCGCATCGAGCGGAACGTAGTGCCCCTGTTCCTGCAAGCCCCTGACGTCGAGCCCGAACGCGGCGAACCGGCCGGCGAGCGCCTCGAGCCGCTCGTGCGTGGCGATCACCACGCCTGCGTCTCCGGCGCTGAGACCGGTCGCCACGAACCGGCTCACGGAATCCACGAGGAAGGTGTCGTCGTCGTAGAACTGAACGAAATGCGCCGGCTCGTTGCCATCGGCTCGACCGCTAGACAGCGGCAGGTCGACTGCGTCGGCATGCGAGAGATCGACGTTCCTCATGTTCCCCTCCGGCGATCACGCGGCGGACCAGCGAGAGACGTTCACGATGCATGGCGCTGCGAGCGCGGTCAATGCCGACTTCGCTGCCGCGTCCTCCGAATCGACCCCGTGTTGATGGACGCGAGCAAAGCTCGCGAATCGGTGTTATCAGGTCCCGAAACACGGAGGAGCCAGCATGGCGGCAAAGAAGGGTACGACGAGCGGATCGACGAAGGCAAAGTCCGGGGGAAGCAGTAAATCCTCCTCGGCCTCGAAGAAGACGTCGGCAAAGAGCGGGCGGGGAGGCGCATCGGCGGGGCGCGCCGCCTTCTTGGCGCCCGTACAGCCGGATCAGGCGCTCGCGGCGATCGTCGGGGACAAGCCGATACCGCGGACCGAGCTCACCAAGCGGATCTGGGACTACATCAAGAAGAACGGACTGCAAGATTCGAAGGATCGCCGTTCGATCAACGCGGACGACAAGCTCCGGCCGGTGCTCGGCGGCAAGTCGCGCGTGACGATGTTCGAGCTGACGAAGCTAGTAAGTCAGCACGTCAAGTGAGTAGCCGCGGCGGCAGCAACGCCGCCGCGCCTCATCCGTCAACCGTCCGTAGCGCGCGAGCGGGCGGCATAGGGGACGCTGCTGAATTTGCGGAATTCGGTGGCACGCCGAGTCGAATTCCTCGAATTCAGCAGCGTCCCCCTCCGAGCGCCGCTTTCGTCGGCAGCCACGGTGGCGACTGCTGCGTGAGCAGCAGCCTCGGCCGCCGCGCGTCACGCGTTGCCGGCGTTTTGACCGTGATCGGTTTGGCCTGACGATTGCGAGGGCCCCTCCTCAAACGATTCGAGGAGGACCGACCATGCGACCGACGACGATCGCGCTGGCGGTGCTCGCGTCCGTTCTCGGTGGTCGGCCTCTCGCGCCGTCCGGCGCGACGGCCGCGGATACCCTGCCAGAGCTCACCGTGGATGCCATCCGTGCGGGCATCGCCGCCCGGAAATTCACCTGCGAGCAGGTGACCGAGATGCACCTCGCACGGATCTACCGCTACGATGTGGATCCGACTTCCGGTGAGCCGCCGCTGAACGCGGTCATCACGATCAACCCGCACGCGCGACAGATCGCGCGCGAGCTCGACGCCTACTACGCGAAGCACGGCTTCAAGGGCCCGCTTCACTGCGCGCCGCTCCTGCTCAAGGATCTCTACGACACGTTCGATCACACCACCACGGCCGGATCGCTCTCGATGCTCGGCTCGCAGCCGCCGGACGACGCGTTCACGGTCGCGCGCCTGCGCAAGGCGGGCGCCGTGGTCCTCGGCAAGACGACGATGACGGAGTTCGCGTACTTCACCGCGAGCTTCAACAGCCGCACGCTCCGGGTCGGCGACTCCTACGACAGCCGCAAGGACGCCGGTGGCTCGAGCGGCGGCACCGGCTCGGCGATCGGCGCGAGCTTCGCGGTGCTCGGAACCGGCTCGGACACCTGCGCATCGATCCGCCTTCCCTCCTCCAATCACAGCCTGGTGGGGATCCGATCGAGCGTCGGGCTCGTTTCCCAGGATGGACTGGTGCCGCTCTCGCACTCGCAGGACGTCGCCGGTCCGATGACTCGAACGGTGCGCGACGCGGTCTTGATGCTCGACGCGATGGCCGGCCGCGACCCCGCGGATGCGAAGACCCTCGATCCGCAGGCGAAACGGCCGGTCTCGTACGTACCGTTCTTGAGGGCCAACGGCCTCGCGGGAAAGAGGATCGGCGTGCTGCGCTCGTACGGCAGCACGAACGCCTTCGGCAGCGACCCGCAGGTGATCGGCATCGTCGAGCACGCCGTCGCCGAGATGAAGAAGCTCGGCGCGACGATCGTGGATCCGGTGGTGCTGCCGGACTTCCAGTCGATCTCGGTGATCGTTCAGGAGTTCCAGCCACAGATCGACGAGTACCTCGCGAGCTTCGATGCGCCGCGAAAGAACTTGCTGGAGATCATCGCCAGCGGCCGCGTCCATCCCGTGATCCAGGCGCTGCTCGTCCTGTCCGTCGCGTCGGCCGACACCACCTCGCCGAGCTACTTCCAGAAGCTCGCCGATCGCGCCGCACAGCGGGCGTACGTCGAGAAGCAGATGAACCGGCTCGGCCTCGATGCGCTGGTGTTCCCGCCGGTGACCGCGCCGCCCCAGGAGACCGGGACCTCCGGCAGCAACTGCAGCTTCGGATCGACGACCACGGGGCCATCGATCGTCGTCCCCGCCGGCTTCACCGGCGACGATCCGCCGCTCCCGGTCGGCATCGAGATCTACGGCCGGAAATGGGACGAGCCGCGGCTGATCGAGATCGCCTACGGCTTCGAGCAGGGGACGCACCACCGCCGGCCGCCGCGGCGTTTCCCGTCGATCCTCGAGGATGCCGGCTTGCCGCCGATGGTGATCGACGAGTTCAACGCCCGCAAACGCGCGGTGCAGACGGTCGCGGGGCTGGCTGCCGAACAGAACCCGGAAGATCTTCCGGCCGAAGCCTACGTCGACGTCCTCGGCGATACGCTCGGCGTACCATCACCGTGAGGCACTGCGTCCATCGGTCGCTCGCGACCTCGACGGCGGTCCGGCAACCGCGCCGGCGCGGTTGCGCCCGTCGAGAGGAGGGTGCTTTAAGACCGCGACCGGAATGCGCGCGAACCGCCGCCATTTCGCCGGCGCTCTCGGATGATCGGGAGGCCGCAGTCGGCGACGCCCCCGCCGGCCGGCGGATTCACATGTCCGGGCGTGTCGCTCGCGGGCCGCCTCGCACGGTGGCCCTTCTCCGGAACGGTTCTTCTCCACCTCGCTTTCCTGCTCCTTCGCCTTCAAGGCCTGCTCGATGCCGAGCTCGATCTCTCGAGCGCCTCGTCGCTTGGCCTCCCTCTCGGCGCCGTCGACGACTTGGCCGTGGCGCTCGTCGCGCTCTCACTCGCCCTCTTCGCCGGCGCGCTCCATCCTGCCGCCGAGCTTCCGGTGTGGACCGTCGGCGCAACGATCGCGTGGACGAGCGCGCTCGCGGATCGGCTGTACTTTCGCTTCTTCGGCGGGCGGCTCGAGTGGTGGGTCGTCGCTCTCGATTGGCGGCAGCTCGGCGAGGTGTCCGACTCGATCGTCGACCTCGCCGCGGCCTGGACGATCGGCGCGAGCGCCGTTTGCTTCGTGCTTTCGGTGGCCGCGCCGGTGCTTCGCTCGCGCGAGCCCGCGCGAGCGCGGAATGGACCCGGACGCCGGACTGCCGTCGCCGCTGCGACGCTGGCGGTTGCTGCCCTCCTCTACCAGACGCCGATCACGCTCGGTCTCGTCGATCCGCGGCGGGTGACGTTCCGCGATCACATCCTGAAGGTCTGGATCCTGAACGCCACGCGACAGAACCGTCTGTCGCAGGATTCGCTGCTGCGTTCATCCGGGAGATCGGCGACCGACGCGGCCGCACGCGTGCTGGTTCGCTATCGGGACTCGGCAGACGCCGGATCGCTTCGCACCCGTGTGTTGGCCAGTGAATCGCGGTGGCCGCTGCACACCCGTTTCGCGCCTTCGGCGCAGGCGACGGCCGAGCTTCGCGAGCGCCTCGGGCTCGCTTCCAGCGTCCCGATCAACGTGATCGTGCTCTTCCTCGAGACCGCACGCGCGTTCGAGCTCCTCCACCCCGAGATCGGGCCGGCCGTGTTCCCGGAGCTACGCTCCGTCCTCGCCCGCCACGGGATCCTCTTCCGTCAGGCGTACGCCTCGAGCCTGACGTCGGTGCCGAGCGTCCGCGCGCACTTCACCACCCTCTGCTCCTTTCTCGACAACATCACCGGACCCGCTGCGTACGTCGTTCGCCCAGGGCTCAATGTGCGCTGCCTGCAGAGGCTCTTTCGCGAGCACGGGTATGCGACCGTGTGGGCGACCGCCTACCACGCGAGCGCCTTCAACGAGAGCGTCTTCGAGTCGCTGCACGGCACGGATCGCTTCTACGATCTGCGACACTTCCTCGGGCGCGGAATCACCGAGAGGATCGGCAAATGGGGCATCGCCGATGCGCCCTTTCTCGCCGAGGTGGTCAGGGTTCTCGCGGGTACGGCCGCCGAGGGCAGACCGTTCTTCGCGAGCGTCTCGACCAGCAGCTCGCACTCGCCGTTCACCGTGATTCCCGAAGGTGAGCTTCCCGAGCCCTTGGCGCGTGCGACCCGCCGCGCGCCGCGATATCAGGCGTATCTCTCGCGACTCCGCTACCTCGACCATTCGCTCGGAGCCTTCTTCGCGCGCCTGTTCTCCGAGAGCTTCTCGCGGAACACTCTCGTGGTGCTGCTCGGCGACCACGGTACCGCGCTCGCGCCGCACGTGCGGCTCACCCCGATCCAGCGGATCGAGCTCGCCTTGCGTGTGCCGGTGGCGATCGTGACCCGCGACATGGCGGAGCCCGGCGAGATCGCCGCGCCGGTCCACCAGATCGACGTCGCGCCGACGATCGCCGAAGCCGCCGGCGTCGCCGGCCCGGTCACGTGGATCGGGCGCGGCCTCTTCGGCGCACGCGGAGGCAGCCCATCGGTGTATCAGAACGGCGGCGCGATCGTTTATCGCACCGCCGATCGCGCGTGTTATCCCGGAGCCCGCGGGAACCGGTGCTGGGGCGCGCCTGCGGACGTCGATCCGTTGTTCGCACCGAGCCTCGACGAGGTCGCCGAGGACCCGCAGGAGACCGAGTTCTTTCGCGACGTGGTCACGGCGAGCGGCGATCTGGTGATGGCGAACGCGATCGGCCCGGATCGCTGATCGGGCGGCGTTGCCTTCACGCCGGGAGTGGGTCACGCTCCCGTCGCCGACACGGGGGAGGACCTCATGGGCACCGAGCCGACCGTCATCATCCGCGAATGTCCCGACTACGACGCTGCCCGTATCCGCAGCATCGTGCGCGATGCCCTCCACGAGCTCGACCTCCGGCCGTTCGGCCGCACGCTGGTGAAGCCGAACTGCGTCGCCTCCGGCCCGTACTTCCCGCACACGTACACGCGCCCCGAGTTCCTCGAGGGCGTTCTGCTGGCGCTGAAGGACCGTGCGGGCAGCGACGTGAAGGAGATCGCGCTCGGCGAGCGCTGCGGCATCACGTTCCCGACGCGCTACGGGTTCAAGGGCGCGGGATACTACGAGATGCTCGATCGCGTCGGCGGCGTTCGCGCCTATCACTTCGACGAAGTCTCGCAGGTGGAGATCCCGCTCTACCACGAAGGCCGGCTCCGCGATGCGATCTTCACGCCGGAGCCGGTTGCAGCGGCCGACTTCTTCGTGAACTGCCCCAAGTTCAAGGCGCACCCGTGGACGACCGTCACCTTCAGCATGAAGAACTACATCGGTATCCAGGACGATCGTCATCGCCTGATCGATCACGACGATTCCCTGAACCAGAAGGTGGCGGATCTACAATACGTCGTTCAGCCGCAGCTCATCGCGATCGACGCGATCGTCGCCGGCGAGGGCCGCATGCTGACGCCGATCCCGTTCGACATGAAGCTCGTGATCCTGGGCAACAACCAGGTCGCGTTCGACGCGGTGTGCTGCCGCATCATCGGCATCGACCCGCTGAGCGTCGATCACATCCGCCTCGCATACGAGCGTGGCTTCGGACCCGTCGAGCCCGAGAAGATCCGCGTCACCGGCGACGTGTCGCTCGCCGACGCGCAGCGGCGTGCCAGCAGCTTTCGCAGCGGCCTGATCCGCGTCGACGACTACTTCCAGGGTACGAACCTGCGCGCCTATGGCGGGCCCCCGCCCGGCGATTCCGGATACTGCTGGGGCGGCTGCCCGGGCGCTCTCGAGGAGGCGATCGAGGTGCTGCGCCTCTACGACAAGGACACCGACGCCAAGACGCCGAAGATGCACGTCGTCTTCGGCGCCTACGACGGGCCCATCGAAGCGAAGGAGGGTGAGCCGGTCATCTTCATGGGCGACTGCGCGAGCTACCATGGGCAGATCGCAGGCAAGCAAGTGGACATGCCGAGCGTCTACCGCGACCGCTCGACGAAGGATCCGCTCGCCGCCAAGCACGACGACATCTTCGTCAAGATGGCGAAGGTCAACTGGAAGCTCCGGCGCGCATCGAAGGAGCCGGTCTTCCGCATGGCGGGTTGTCCGGTGAGCGTCGCGGAGCAGGCTCTCGCGCTGATCCGCCTCGGCAAGCTCAAGAATCCTTTTCTCGATCCCGGTCAGGCCGTGCCGTTCACGAGCGCGTACCTCTCCTGGCGGACGCGTCAGGCGCTCGCGCGCGCCATGGGCCGCCCGTACAACCGGACCGGTCCATACGACCGCGGCACCGCGCGCCCCGCGCAGAATTTCGCGCCGGGCGACGGCGGCGCTCAGGCGTAGAGTCTCACCGCCTCCGCTTCGTGGCGAAACGCCTCGACCTCGGCGCGCCACGACTGCTCGAGCGCCACGAGGTCGCCGCCGGTGTCGAGCGCTTCCCGGACCGCCGGGTCGCCGAGCAGCACGTCGATCGGCAGCCGGTCGGTGACGTACTCATACGGCGGCTGCTTCCAGGCGAACTCTTGCCGATGCTCGGCGATGACGTCCTGCAAGAGCGCGAGCGTCGTCGCGTACGGCCGAAAGGCGGCACGTTCGGTCACGTGAATCTGGAACCCGCGGCAGAGCTCGCGCGCCCACTTGTTGAACGTCGGCTCGAACGAGTGCTCGCGAAGGACGACGCCGGGTAGCCGCCGCTCGTCGAAGCGCCGCCGCACTCTCGAGGTATCGAGCCACGGAGCGCCGAAGATCTCGAACGGCCGCGTCGTGCCGCGTCCTTCGGATACGTTCGTGCCCTCGAGGAGCACCTGGCCGGGATAGACCAACGCGGTATCGAACGTCGGCATGTTCGGCGACGGCAACACCCACGGGAGCCGCGTGTCGGGAAAGAGCATCTCTCGCCGCCAGCCCTCCATCGGCACCACGGTGAGGTCGCAGCGACCCGGACAGCGAATGCCGACACCGTCGGCCCGCGGCGCCGGCGAGTCCGCACCGTCGGTCATCCTCGCATTCACCAGAGCGGCGAGCTCGCCGAGCGTGAGCCCGTGGCGCATGGGGACCGGATAGAGACCGACGAACGACGTGTAACCGGGACGGATCAGGTTGCCCTCGAGCGCTTCGCCGCCGAGCGGGTTCGGCCGATCGAGGACGACCACCTCCTTGCCGGCGGCCGCACAGGCCTCGAGCGCCAGAGCCGTGGTCCACTCGAACGTGTACACGCGCGTGCCGACGTCTTGCAGATCGACCACCAAGAGATCGATGCCGTCGAGCATCTCCGGCGTCGGCGAGCGAGTCTCGCCGTAGAGGCTGAAGACCGGGATCTCGAGCTCGGCGTCCAAACCGTGGCCGGACTCGATCATGTTGTCCTGCTTCTCGCCGGCGAAGCCGTGCTGCGGTCCGAAGAGCGCGCGCAGGCGATCGCCGCAGAGATCGCGCACGACGTCGCGCGCGGAGACGAAGTCCGCGGTCACGGACGCCGGATGCATGAGGAGACCGACGCGTCGCCCGTGCAGCCACTTCGGCCGTGCCCGCGCGAGCACCTCGAGACCCGTGTGGACCCGGCGTGCCGGAGCGCGCCGGGTCGTCTTCCGCGCTGCCAATTACGCTCGCGATTGCGTCGCGGCCGGAGGGTAGGTTCCGGGTGGATAGGTCTCGTGCTGCGGCAGTGCGTCGGCGATCTCGTACCACGGCGCCTTGGAGCCGACGAAGATGTGCATCTCCTCGCGGATCCCCGGATCGTCGTCGAGCGAGCCCGCGGGTATGGCGACCGGGCGTGTGCCACCGGCATGCATGCGTGGCACCGGCGAGCCACAGGTGCGGCAGAAGACCTGCGTGAATCGCTCCGCGTCCGGGACCTTGTACGACGAGAGCTGATCCTCGCCGCGGAGCCAGCGGAAGCGCGCCGGGTCGACGAACAGGTTCGACGCGTGCGCCGCGGCGCGACCCTTGCGACACCGCGAGCAGTGGCAGTTGATGATCGGCCCGGAGATCGGCGCGTCGATCTCGTAGGCGACGCCGCCACAGAGGCAGCTGCCGCGGACCTTCCCTGGCGCCACCTCCGAAGGCCGGGAGAACGCGGCCGGCTCTCCCATGCCGGGTGGGAACCCTTCGAACCGAGGAAGCGCGTCGGCGATCTCGTGCCAAGGCGCCTTGGAGGCGACGAAGATGTGCGCGCCCGGCCGGAGCTCCGGGTCGTCGTCGAGGAGCCCCGCGGAGACGAACGTCTGACCGGTCGCGGTCGGGTTCGGCACCTCCGAGCCGCAGCGCGCGCAGAAGGCGCGAAAGTTCCCCGGCGACGACTCGAACCGTTGGACGCCTTCCGAGCCGCGGATCCAGCGGATGTTCTTCGCGTCGACGCCGATCGCGGTCTCGAACCCCGTGCCGTGAGACTTCCGGCACATCGAGCAATGGCAGTGGCCCATCACGTCGCTGGTGCCGTTCACCTCGAACGCGACGTCCCCGCAGAGGCAGCTTCCTCGAATCGCCATCGGTCCTCCGATCTCCGCGTGGCCTGGAAACCGGCGCGCGCGCGTCCCGGCCGCTATCTCATTCCCGGCCTGCTGTCGCAAAGCGGCGGAGTCGCGAACGCGGGACCGATTGCCGTCGCGGCTCCGGCACGGCAAGGCTGGAAGCTCGCATGACCGAAGCGTCGCCACTGCTCTCGCCCGAGGAGACCGCCGCCGTCGCGGAGGAGACCGAGCTCCTCGAGCGCGTCCACCAGTCGCTCGCGCGAGCGCGCGGGCGCGTATCGCGACGCCAGAGCGCCGGCGATCCGATGGAGGCGCTGACGTCGCTCCGCGAGCAGGCTGCGCGAGCCTCGGAGGCGGACCTGCCCGCGCTGCTTCACGAGCTCGCGGTTCGACAACGGCTCGCCGGACGCCGCACGCAGCGGACTCTCCCGGATTCTTCCTCGCCGTACATCGCCCACCTGAAGATCGACGACGGCAAAGGTCCCGAGGACTACCTCCTCGGCCGCACGAGCTTCTTCGACACCGGGGCCGGCGTTCACGTGATCGACTGGCGAGTCGCCCCCGTGGCGCGGATCTTCTACCGCTATCGCGAAGGCGATCCGTACGAAGAGCAGTTTCCCGGCCGGTTCGCCGAAGGCGTCGTGCTCGCGCGCCGCATCGTGGTGATCGACCGCGGCGAGCTGAAGCGGATCGTCGGCGACCGCTTCGCGGTGGAGCGCGGCGGTGATGGCATCTGGCGAAGCATCGGGCGGGAGGCGATGTCGCTGGCGAGCGGCGGCGCAGGGGCGGCCGCGCGCCCGGGGATCCTCGGTGTCGGTGCGGGCGCTGCGGATCGGGCGCGGCCGGCGGACGTGACCGCGCTGCTCGATCGCGAGCAGCACGACGCGGTGTCCGCGCCGCCGGAGCGGCCGCTGCTCGTGCTCGGCAGCGCCGGGAGCGGCAAGACGACGGTCGCGCTCCACCGGCTGGCGACCATCGCCGCCGTCGATCCGCGGCGCTATCCGCTCTCCCGAGCGGCGGTCCTGGTTCCCGAGGAGGGCCTCGCCCGGCTCTCGCGCCGCCTCCTCGAGCCACTGGGAGTGGGGCCGGGCCACGTCAAGACGGTCGACGAATGGGCGACCGACCTCGCCCGTCGCGTCTTCGCCAAGCCGCTCCGGCTCTGCGTCGACGCCCCGTCGCTGGTGGTCGGACTGAAACGACATCCGGCGTTCCAGCGCGCGCTCGGAAGAAAAATCCCACCGGCTGCGTCCGAGCCGTCGCTCGCGAGCTTGCGCGCCCGGCTGGCGGACGCCCTCACCGACCGCGCGTTCCTCGAGTCCGTCGTCGCCGAGGCCGCCGGTGACCTGCCGCTGACGGCGATCGAGGAGACGCTGCGGCACGCGACCGCACAGCTCGACGAACCGCTCGAGAGCCGGCTCCGCGCCGTCACCGATCCCGAGCGCAAGCGCGCGATCGACGGGCTGGCGATCGCCGAAGGCACGCCCGAAGAGATCGCCGGCACGCTCGACGTGGAGGACCTGCCGGTGCTGCTCTTCCTGTACGCTCGCCGGGCGAGCGGTGGCGGTGGCCCGCTCGGAAGACCGGTCTCGCTCCTCGTCGTCGACGAGGCGGAGGACTTCTCCCTCTTCGAGCTCTACGTCCTCGGCCGCTCGCTGCAGGAAGCCGCGAGCGTGACTCTCGCCGGCGACGAGGCGCAGCAGACGGCGTCGAGCTTCGCCGGCTGGGAGACCGCGCTCGAGACGCTCGGCGCCCGTGCCGCATCGACGTGCCGGCTGCACACCTCCTATCGTTGCCCTCGCCCCGTGGCCGAGCTCGCGCGCCACATCCTCGGTCCGCTCGCGGCCGCAGGCGAGCCGCCGCGCGCCGCGCGCGACGGTGCCCCGGTCGGGCTCTTCCACATGCCGACCGAAGCGCAGGCGCATCTCTTCCTCGCCGGAGCGCTTCGCGACTTGACGGAACGCGAGCCGCGGGCTTCCGTGGCGGTGATCGCCGCGAGCGCGGACGCCGCCCGGCGCTTCCATGAGGTACTCTCCGAGCACCCGGCCACCCGTCTGGTGGTCCACGGCGAGTTCGGCTTCGAGCCGGGAATCGACGTCACCGACATCGACGAGGTGAAGGGCCTCGAGTTCGATTACGTGATCGTGCCCGACGCGACCG
>JAXDLK010000157.1:0-15872 GCA_034666665.1 Candidatus Binatota bacterium | reverse complement strand
ACGCGTTCTACGAGCTCCGCGGCTGGCAGGCCGGAGACTCCTCCGCCCTGGTGCGCGCGATCGTCTCCGCCGGTGGAGCGACGGGCCTCGCGGTCTATCTGCGTTCGGTCTTTCGCCGCGGCTCCATTTGACCCGAATCAGCCGTTCGCGCCGACGGTAGGGATCGCCTCATGTCGTACGCACGGATGCCGGCGAGCGGCGTCGTGGCGCCGGGTGCCTTCGTCGGGTCGTCACGCGGAACGGGGAAGCGCGGGCGCTGCCCTCCCGCCTCGATCTCCTCGCGCGGATGACCGGCGAGCTGCGCCGAGCGACGAGCGAACCGGCGTGCGTCAGTCCGCTCGCGCAGTCCGACTCTCAACGCCCGCCTCGTCGTAGCGGTAGAACCCGCGGCCGGTCTTCCGTCCGAGCCAGCCGGCGGCGACGTAGTTCCGCAGGATCGCCGGCGGCCGGTACTTGTCGTCGCCGAACTCACGCTGCAGCACTTCCGCGATGGTCAGCACGGTGTCGAGCCCGATCAGGTCGGCGAGCTCGAACGGACCCATCGGGTGGTTCAGCCCCAGCCGGGCGGCGAGATCGATGTCGGCGACGGTTCCGAGCCCTTCCGTCAGCGCGAAGCAGGCCTCGTTCAGCTGCGGGATCAACAAGCGATTGACGATGAAGGCCGGCATGTCCTTGGTCGTGACCACCGTCTTGCCGAGCCGCTGCGCGAGGTCGCAGGTGACCGCGTACGTCTCGTCGTCGGTCTGCAGCGCGCGCACGATCTCGACCAGCTTCATCACCGGAACCGGAATCATGAAGTGAAGCCCGATCACGCGCTCGGGTGCGCGCGTCGACGCCGCGAGCTTGGTGAGCGAGATGCTGGACGTGCTGCTCGCGAGGATTGCCGCCGGACTCGCGGCCAGGTCGAGCTCGCGGAACACGTCCTGCTTGAGACCGAGGTGCTCGCTCACGGCCTCGACCACGAGGTCGCATTCGGCGAGCGATCCGATGCTGCTCTCGGGATGGATGCGGCGGACGATCTCGTCGACGGCCGTCCCGGTGAGCTTCCGCGCCTGCGCGAGGCGGCCCAAGTCCTCGCGGACTCGGTCGCGCCCGGCCGTGGCGCGTTCGAGGCTCGTGTCGACCATCCTCACGTCGTGACCGTGGGCAGCGGCGAGCTGCGCGATCCCGCGGCCCATCTGGCCCGCGCCGACGACACCGATCGAGCGTATGGATTTCATTTCGCCTTCCTCCTCGAGCTCCCCAACCGGGCGCTGCCTTCGATGACATGGGTCGCCCGCGCGCGTGCTTCCCCAGGCGGGCCCCACCACCTTCTACCACCGACTCTTACGTCCGGCGTTCCGCGAGGCAAGCTCGAGGAACGAAGCTCACCCGGTTCGATTCCGTCGGAATGCACAGGCGGGGATCGTTAGAGCTGGCCGGGCGGTTGACCACGGGTTTGGTAAGGCCATACTGGTTAAGTATGGCCATGACGACGATCAAGTCGACCTATTCGCTGGACGTCCAGACGGTTCGTATCCTCGAACGGATCGCCCGGCGCTGGAACGTCTCCAAATCAGAAGCGCTCCGCCGCGCGATCCGTAGTGCCGCGGGATCTCCCCTCCCCATCGACGATCGTCTCCAGGCGCTCGACCAGCTTCAGCGGTCGTTACGGCTCAGTCCGGCGAAGAGGCGTCGTTGGGTCGAAACCGCACGAACCGAACGGCGCGCCTCCTCGTCTCGTGCCGAATCCCGTGATCGATGATTCATCTCGACACGAGCTTCCTCATCGGATCTCTCCAGCCGGGCTCGTCCGAAGATGCACGGCTGCGAACGTGGCTGCGAAACCATGAGCCGGTCGGGATCAGCACGATCGCGTGGACCGAGTTTCTCTGCGGACCGGTGGATCAGGAGCAGCAAGCACTCGCCGCCGGCATCGTCGGGCAGCCGGAAGCATTTCTCGTGGAGGACTCCGAACGCGCCGCCGAGCTCTTCAATGCCGGCGGCCGGCGGCGAGGCACGCTGATCGATTGCATGATCGCTGCGGTCGCGCTTCGTGCCGATGCCGCGTTAGCGACGATGGATGTCGATGGCTTCCGGCGGCTCGGATCGGCGGGACTGCGGATCGCTCGAAGCTGACCGGGAGATCCTCGCGGTCGAATCCGCCGAGAACCCCTCCGCTTACGACGCCGCTCCCGCCGGCCGATCCACCGCCGGGAAGCGCGCGAGCTCGCGGCGGGCGATCACCATCTTGTGCACCTCGTCGGGCCCGTCACCGATCCGCAGCATCCGTCCCTGCCGCCAGAGGAGCGCGAGCGGCGTGTCGTCGGAAACGCCGGCGGCGCCGAACACCTGGATCGCGCGGTCGATCACCTTCATGTAGACGTTCGCGGCGACGACCTTGATCATCGCGATCTCCTGCCGCGATTCGCGCTTTCCCGCGGTGTCCATCTTCCAGGCGGCATACAGCGTGAGCAGCCGCGCCTGGTCGACCTCCATCCGCGAGCGCGCGATCATGTCCTGCACGAACTGCTTCTCTCCGAGCGGACCGCCGAAGGCGACACGCTCGTTCGCGCGCCGGCACATCATCTCGATCGCTCGCTCCGCCGCACCGATCGCCCGCATGCAGTGATGCACGCGACCGGGTCCGAGACGCGCCTGCGCGATCGCGAATCCCGCGCCTTCCGGACCGAGGAGATTCCGCGCGGGCACGCGGCAGCCCTCGTAACGCACCTCGCAGTGGCCGCTGCCGCCCGAGTGTCCCATCACCGGGATCGCACGAACGACGTGAAACCCCGGCGCGTCGGTCGGCACGATGATCTGGCTCATGCGCTGGTGGCGCGGTGCCTCGGGGCTCGTCACCACCATCGCGATCGCGAAGCGCGCGCCGTAGGCGCCCGACGTGAACCACTTGGAGCCGTCGATCACCCAGTGGTCGCCGTCGCGAACGGCGCGCGTGGTGAGCCCGGTCGGGTCCGCCCCGGAGACCTCTCGCTCGGTCATGGAGAAGCAGCTGCGGATCGCCCCGGCGAGCAGCGGCTCGAGCCACTCCTTCTTCTGCTCCTCGCTGCCGAACTCGGCGAGGATCTCCGTGTTGCCGGTGTCGGGCGCGGCGCAGTTGAACACTTCCGAAGCGACGGGCGAGCGGCCCATCACCTCGCACGCGGGCGCATACTCCGCGTTCGTGAGGCCCGCGCCATAGCGACGGTCGGGCAGGAAGAGGTTCCAGAGACCTTCCCCTCGGGCGATCGCACGCAGGGCGCGCATCCGCGGCGGATACGGCTCCTCGATGGTGGGCCGGAGCTCGCGCTCCTGGAGGAGCTCCGGCTCGATCGGCAACACGTGTCGCTCGAGGAACGCCGCGACCCGGCTGCGGAGCTCCTCGGCTTTCGGCGTGAGACGGAAATCCATGATCGGCGACGTGTTCCGTCGGAACAGTAGTGCCCAGCCCCGAGGGAGTCCAGGAGCCGGACGGCCCGATGCGTTCGAGTCCCCGGTTCGCCCCTGCGCGTTGAAGGGGGTGCACCTCGTTGGTATGGGTCGAGCAATCGCTACCGGAGGACTGCATGCGTGTCGTAACGGAGCTTTCTTTTTTCCTCGAGAACAAGTCCGGCGTCCTCGCCGCCGTCTGCAAGAACCTTCGCGAGGAGGGAGTGAACCTCGAGGCGATCTCCGTCGTCGATCACATCGATCATGCGATCGTGCGCATGGTGGTGCCGAAGCCGGCGAAGGCGACCGCGGTTCTCGCCGCCCGCGACTTGCCCGTGATCACCAAGGAGGTTCTGCAGATCGATCTGACGAACCGTCCGGGTGCGCTCGAGGACGTGGCGCGCCGGCTCGCGCGCGCCCGGGTCAACATCGACTATCTCTACGGCACGGTCGGCATCGCGACGCGCGCGCGGCTCTACCTCCGCGTCAACGATTTGAAGAAGGCGCGGAGAGCTCTCGAGCGGTGACGGAGCTCGATCTCCGCGGCGTTCGCTGCCCGCTCAACTGGGCGAAGGCGAAGGTCCGACTGGAGACGTTGTCGCCGTCGGAGACGCTGGCGCTGCTCGTCGACGACGAGCGCGGCGTGCGCGACATCCCGCGCGCGGCCGAGGCCGAGGGCTACGACGTCATCGAGGTGGCGGCAGTCTCGTCCGCCTGGCGGATCGTCATCCAGAAGTGATCGCCGCAGGTTCGGCCGTGCGCTCGCCCTCACCCGGCCTTCGGCCACCCTCTCCCAGGACGGGAGAGGGTAAGAGGGGAGGCTTTGCGAACCTCTCCCGATCCGATCCCCTCTACCTGGAAGGAAGAGGGTAAGAGGGAGACCTTGCGAACCTTCTGCCGATCCAATCCCCTCTCCCTTCCAGGAGGCGCGTTGCGAACTGGTGAGCAACATCTTGCGCCCCCGAGCTCTTTCGCGAGGGCGAGGGTGGCGCGCCAGCGCCGGGTGAGGGTCGCCGACCAGTCAGGAGATCGGCGTCCACTCGCCCGTGGCGAGGAGCTTCTCGATCGCGCTCACGACCGTCGGCTCCGACCAGTTGCGGAAGCCGATGTGGTGGTGGACGATCCGGCCCTGGCGGTCGATGACGAAGGTCTCGGGATAACCGGTGACGCCGTAATCGTGGCCGACGGCTCCGCGCGGGTCGAGCAGCACCGCGAGGTCGAGACCATTCTTGTCGACCCAGGGCCGCACGGCGTCCGGCTGCTCGTCCTGGCTGACGGCGAGAAGCACGAAGTCCTTCCCTCGCATCGCGTGCCCCAGCTCCTCGAGCGTGGGCATCTCCTGAACGCACGGCGGGCACCAGGTGGTCCAGACGTTCAGCAGCACGACCTTGCCGCGTAGATCGCTCAGGCGAACGACCTTGCCCGAGAGATCCGAGAGCATGAACTCCGGGGCCGTCAGCGGCGCCTTCCGGCAGCCGACCGCGAGCAAGATCGCGCAGAACACGACCCGGAGACGGCGCGAGGTCATGGGGCCTCGGGCTCCATTCGCCGCGACACCAACATCGCGGTGCCGACGATGAAGAGCACGATCGCGATCCACTGCGCCTGCGTGAGCCCGGTCGCGACCACCGGCTCGATCCGTACCGCCTCGACGGCGAACCGCGCGACGCTCGAGAGCGCGAGGTAGGCCCAGAAGAGCGAGCCCGCTGGAAGCGCCCGGCGCCGGAGCTGCCAGAGGACGAGGAAGATCGCCGAGTAGGCAAGCGACTCGTAGACCGGCGCCGGATGCACGCGCACCGTCGGCGGCAGCCCGACGCTCCGCGCCCACTCCGTCCAGCCGATCACCGCGCGCGGGTACGTCATGCCCCATGGGAGGCTCGTCGGCTTCCCCCAGTCGCCGTCGCCGGCGACCTGGCAGCCGATGCGCCCGATCGCGTGGCCGATCGCGAGCCCGGGGGCGAGCACGTCGACCACGGGGAGCCACGCGAGGCCTGCGCTACGGAGATACAGGGTGACGCTCAGCACGCCGCCGAGGAGCCCGCCGTACCAGACGAACCCGGAGCCGCTCAGCAGGATCGACACCGGATGTTCGAGGAAGCCCCGCCAATCGTCGAAGACGACGAAGAGCCGTGCTCCGACGAGGCCGCCGAGCGCCGCCCAGAAGAGGATGGACCACGCGTGCTCGGGATCCATCCCCTTGCGCTCGAGCTCGACGGCGACGATCGAGCCGGAGACCAGGAACGCGAGCGCCATCAGCGCGCCGAACGTGTAGATCGACACCGGGCCGAGCTCGATCAGGACCGGAACCATGAGCGACGGAAGGTAGATGAACTGCGGCGCGGTCGCTAGCGGCGGTCGTTGACGGAGCCCGCCGCCCGTGGTGCTCTCGCGTCATGCCGGCCGCTGGCTTCTGGGCGATCGAGAGCCACGACATCCGCTTCGGGCGCGACGGCAACTGGTACAGCGACGGCGAGCGGATCGTGAACCCGCGGATCGCGCTGCTCTTCAGCCGCTCGCTGAAGAAGCGCCCCGAGGGCGGCTATCAGCTGCAGATGGGCGACGAGCGCGCGGCGATCGAGGTCGAGGATACGCCGTTCGTCGTGCGTCGCGTGGACGGCGATCCCGCGGGCGGCTTCTCGGTGGTGCTGAACGACGAGAGCGTCGAGCCGCTCGATCCCGGGACGCTCACCGTCGGGCCGGACGACGCCCTCGTCTGCCGCGTCAAGGACGGCGCGCACGAGGCGCGTTTCCTGCGGAGCGCGCAATCGCAGCTCGCTCCGGCGATGGCCGAGGTCGGCGGCGGATTCGCGCTGCGGACGTCGCACGGCGACTTTCCGATCCGCGCGCGCTGATGCACGTGGTGCTCGTCGAGCCGGAGATCCCGCCCAATACCGGGACGACCGCGCGGCTCTGCGCGGCAACCGACACGCCGCTCCACCTCGTCGGGCCGCTCGGGTTCTCGCTCGAGGACCGTTACCTCCGCCGCGCCGGCCTCGACTACTGGCCATCGGTGCGCCTCTTCACGTACCCCTCCTGGGACGAGCTCCTCGAGCGCAATCCGGGCGCAGCGCTTCGCCTGTTCTCCGCCCGCGGCGAGCGCTCCTACACGTCCGTCGAGTACGGTGAGAACGACTTCCTCGTCTTCGGCGGCGAGACCCGAGGGCTCCCTGCCGAGATCCTCGAGCCGCACCGCGACCGCACCTACGTGATCCCGATGTCGAACGCGCACGTCCGGAGCCTGAACCTCGCGAACGCGGCGGCGATCGTCCTCTACGAGGCGCTCCGGCAGCACGGGCGCACGTGACGTTGCTTTCACTTCCATTTTCACTACAAAGCCGCCCGATGCTGCGCCTCCGCCCGCGAGCGAGCGTTGCCGTGGCGCCGCTGCTCGCGATCCTGCTCGCCGGTTGCTACGCGCCGAAGATCGCTCTCCGGCGAAGCTACCATCCGTCCGATGCCGACCTCAGCGTCACGCGGCTCGTTCACGGCTCGGTGATCCTCGACTTCCACGGCACGCGCATCCTGGTCGACCCGTGGTACTCGCCGACCTTCCCGGTCGGGTTGGGCGCCGAGGTCGGGCTCGCGCTCGACAAGCTCCCGCGCATGCAGGCGATCCTCATCACGCACCGGCACTCGGATCACCTGGACGAGGACACGCTGCGGAGCTACCGCGACAAGACCGTCCAGGTGATCGTCCCCCCCGGCCTCGCCGGCAAGCTCCGCGGCCTCGGCTACCGGCGCGTCACCGAGCTCGAGCTCTGGGAGCAGACGCTGGTCGGGAAGACGCTGGTAATCGCGGTCCCTGCGCGTCACTCGGTGCGGGAGAACGGCTACATCCTGCAGGCGAACAAGGTGACGGCATACGTGGCGGGCGACACTCGCTTCGACCCCAAGCTCTTCTGGTCGATCACCGAGGCCTTTCCGAAGATCGACGTGGCGCTCTTGCCCGTCGGCGGGATCCGTTATTTCGGCGCCTTGCTCGACATGACGCCCGACGAGGCCGCGCGCGCTTTCGGCATCCTCAAGCCGCATCGCGTGATCCCGTATCACTACGAGATGATCGGCCCGCTGCCGATGCTGATCGCCAACGGAGAGGCCGCGGCCGACTTCGTCAAATCGATCGAGCGGCGCTTTCCGGGGTCGTCGAGCGCGGTGATCCGCCTCGATCCCGGCGAGAGCTGGCACTTCTACGCCCTTGGCAGCTGACCGGATCCCGAGTCAGACGGCGAGGTCCCGGCGGCAGTACGCCACCTGCCCCGGCGCTTCCGCGACTCCCACCTCGACCCAGCCGATGCCCCGGTCCGCCAGGTCCGGAAGCTCGGCCGCGACACGATCGAGCACGTAGCCGGCGAGCTCCTCGGCCGAAGAATGGACGATCGGCAGCAGCCGCACGTCCGATTCCGGGAAGGAGAATCGCGCCCCGTCCTCGTACCGCACCAGCACGTCGCCGCCCTCGCGGGTGATGGCGAGGCAGTCGCTCGCCTCCGGGAGCAGAACCTTCTCGTCGAGCGACTCGCAGATCCGCTTCACCGCGCGCTTGATCACGCCGAAGTCGACCACGTACCCGTCGGCGCCGACTCGCCCCTCGAGACGCACCGACACTTGGTAGTTGTGGCCGTGGAGCGCCTCGCGAAAGCCGCGGTACGCGATGAAGTGGGCCGCGGAGAACTTGAGATGCTCCTTCGATACGCACACGCGGTGGGAGACGCTCATCGCGGCAAGCTTCGTGGAGAGATCCCGTGGAAGGATCCCGTGTAGTCGATCCGGAACGCACCGGCAACGGTTCCGCAGGCGTCCCCGAGTTGGTATCGTCAGCCGCTCGTGCGGGTGCGCTGCTCCAACTGCGAGACCGAGCAGGAGGCCGCATCCGATTCGGCGACGCAGATGTGTGTCGCCTGCGGCAAGCCGGTCGCCGCGAGGCCCGTCGTCGTGCTCGACGTGCTGGACGTGCCGCGGGCCCCGGCATCACCACGGCTCGAGCACGTCGGCCCCGACGTCGCCGTCCGGGAGCTCGAGGAGCTCGTCGACAGCGAGCGGCGAGTGCTCACGCTCGCGGTGTGGATTCCCTTCTGGGGCGCGTGGCGAATCGCGCGCAGCGAGCTTCACTCCCCGCGTGAGAAGCAGCGCTTGGTCGTCGCCTCGCTGACGCTGACGGCGGCGCTCGTGGCGCTCGCCTGGACCCTGCTGCCGAAGCCGGAGGACCAGGTACGGTTCGCTCGCGAGCGAGCGCGCGAGCAGATCCTGTCTCTGGCGCCGCTCGTCGAGCGGTACCGCGCGCAGTTCGGTAGCTATCCCGATCTCGAAGCGTGGCAGCGCTCGGCGAAACCCGAGGATCGACGGTTCCTCGACCCGTGGCACCGGCTCTACGTGTACTACCGGACCGGCGAGGGCTTCGCGCTCGGCACCCTCGGGCGTGACGGGCTCACCGGCGGCCTCGGCGAGGACGAGGATCTGTTCCTCGCCTTCGGACCGCCGGCGAAGAACGAAGCGCAGCGCGGAGAGACCGCGACCGCGGAGTAGCCTTTCCTCGTGGCTCCTTTGGGGTTACCTCCAGAAGAGTCGTGGAAAAGGCAGCGCCGAGAAAGGTCGTCCGTCTCGTGCCGAAGCCCCGGCTGAGCGCCGGCGCGGCCATCCGCGCAGGCCTCTGCCCCCGGTGCCGCGACGGCAAGATCTTCCGCGGGCGCATGTCGATGAACCCCGAGTGCCCCACGTGTGGTCTCTGCTTCGAGCGCGAGTCCGGATACTTCCTCGGCGCGATGTACGTGAGCTATGCGCTCGCCGTGCCGCTGCTCAGCGTGCTCACGGCCGTCGTCTTCTTCGCCGCCGGCGATTGGCCGCTCGAGCACGCGCTGCCGGTGGCGGTGATCCTCTTCCTGCCGTTCGTCCCGGCCGTCTTTCGCTGGTCGCGGATCCTCTACATCCACTTCGATCGCTGGATGGACCCGGACCGGTAGGAGGTCACGAGCCGCCCCGCTCGACGAACTCGCGAACGTGCTCGAGATACTTGGGCATGTCGCGCACGGCATCGCGAAGCGCCCCGTGCACACGAGTGGGTTCGATGTCGTCGTACTCGTGGACGATCCGGTTTCGCAGACCCGCACAGCCAGCCATGTCGGACGCGAGCTTCGCCGGCAGTATCTTCAGCCCTCCGAGCCGAACGAAGGGATCGTAGTAGTCCCGGGGCGGCGGATGCCCACTCTCGGTGATCAGGTGAAAGTTGATGTCGATCATTCGCCCGATCATGCGTTCGAGATAACGCTCCGCGAGGACCTCGGCCGTGTCGTCGGACAGGTATTCCCCAGGGTCCTTCCGAGCGAGCTCTTCGACCCGGACGAGGTCCTCGACGATCAGCGCCATCTTCCGCGTGACGAGGTCGCGGTCGATCGTCACGAGACGCGCCGCCGTACGGCATCGCGGACGTACCGTCGCTCCAGATCGAGAAAACGCCGGTGGTCTTGGTACCGTTTGAACCCGTAGATCCGCAGGCGCTGCAGGTCGCGGGGGTCGCCATGAAGGAGTCGACAGCTCTCGAGGATCTTCTTCAGAAAGAGCGGGTCGGCGTGATTGACGACGCTGACATCGACTTCGCGGCCATGGAACGCTCCTTGGAACGCCTCTTGAAGGTCGGAAGTGAGGCGGCCGTATTCGCCGAACGACGTGGGCAGCCGCTCGAGAAGCACCGCGAGGTCCGTGTCACTGTTCGGATGTACGTGCCCGGTGACCGTCGACCCGAACTGCAAGAGAAGGCGAATTCCGTGTCTTTCCGCGATCCGCTCCAGGCTCTCCATCGTCGCGGATTGTAGTGACGCTCTCCCGGTATTCACAGGATCGGCTCGACGCTCCGTGGCGATTCGTCCTCCGTTCGACTACACTTCATCCTGCGACATGCGGCTTTCCCGCTTCTTCACACCGCTGCAGCTGTCGCTCGCCGTCCACCTCTCCTTCCTGCTGCTTCTCCAGCTCGCCTACCTCCAGGGGCAGCGTGAGATCTGGCGCGGGGCGGCACCGCTCCTGGTCGACATCGTTCCGTCCACTCATCCGGCGGTCGAGGGACCGGAATCACCTACGAAAGCTGCAAAGGCGCCCGGCCGGCTCGCGGAGCCGCCGCCGCAGAAGGTCATCCCGAGACGCGCCGCAAGGCGCCCGCAGGTGAGACCGGATCCTTACCTGAGCGAGCTTCGCCGGAAGCTCGACGCACGCCTGGCACAGCTCCGTGCGCCACGGACCATGGCATCGGCGGTTCCTCCTCCTCCCGTAGTCGAATCGGCGCCCCCGGACGCCGCGGTGATCCCCGCGCCTGCGGACGCCGAGTCGCCTCCCGCGCCGGTTCTCGCCGACCTGCTTCCCGACACCGCGCCTGAAGACGACGACCCGGATCGCGTGGTCGAGGCGTACAGCCGCGCCGACGGATGGGAGACCGACCTCGTGGGCGGTCCCGAGGAGAAGGGCCCCGGCATGGTCGATCAGATCGGCGGCTGGCAGGACGGCGGGTCGCGCAACTACTTCGTTCGCCGCCGCGTCACCACTCGCATCTCCGGCCAGAGCCGCTACGGCCCGAACACGCCGGGGTATCGCGGCAGACTGCTCGGCGAGGTGTCGGTCGCGAACGGTTCCGGACAGAAGAGCTATTACGGGAAGATTCATCTGTTCCCGAAGGACACGCGCGATTTCTCGCAGGCGACGCTCTTCGGCTACAGCTTCCGCCAGGACCTCGGCGACAACTCCGTACGACACATCGAGGTCGGCCGCGCGCAGACGACCGGCGCATATCTGATGGTCACCGACCTCTTCCGCGACGCGCGCCATTCTTCCATGGGACACACGGTGATCCTCGCGTTCCCGCGAGACCGCACCAACGCGAAGGGCAAGCTCTACTGGGTCGACGACGAGCCCGGGGGCCGGTTTCGCCTGAACGGACCCGGGTTCTGGCTGCGCTTCGACGGACCGACGGGAGCGCTGCTTCAGGCGAGCGGCTTGTCGATTCGCGGTCAGGGCGCGATCAAGACGCCGCCCCGCGTCTACTATCCAGGCATCCAGGTGAAGATTCAGGCCGTCGGCGGCAATCCCTTTCTCCGCGGCCGCGGCGCGACCATCGCCGATGCGCGAGGGCGCGAGTGCCGCGTTTCGACCGGCGACCTGTTCGACTACCGCGGCACGAAGGGCGAGTCGGACATGTTTCGCTTCGATGACGACGCCGACTTCTTCGACTTCGTTCGCAGAAGGTGCCCCGGTCTCACCGTCCCGCGAGTCGCCCGGCGACAGGTCGCGCGATCGGATTCCCCGAAGCGAGAGGCGAGCGACGGCTCGAGCGGCGGGCTGATCCACATGCTGATGGGGCGATAGAGCTCTCCCTTTCGAGTCATCCGTCTCTCCCCGCTGGAGACGTAAAGGAACGAAGGCCGCTCGCCGGCGACGCGGCAAATGCCGAACCCTTCGAAGGAGGGTGGCCGGCAACGACCGATTCTGATTCCCTCTCCGATCCTGGGCCCCATCCTGGGAGAGGGCGGCGCGCAAGCGCCGGGTGAGGGCGCGGCGGGGCGAGGTCCTGCCCAGTCGCGTTGACGGACAGCTCACGCTTCGAATAGCGTCGGTCAATTCGTCAAATCCGCACGAGGCGTGTCGCAGGGTCGCCAGGCGCGCCCAGGAAGGCAAAATCATGATCGAGGGGAAGCGTTCTCTTCACGCCCGACGACTGTTCGCAATCGTCGCTGCCGCCGTGGTGCTGGCTTTCGGTGCGCGGCCAGCCGAGGCCAACGGCTGCGGCGCCGAGGGTGAGCCGGGTGCCGTCTACACTCAGACCCAGAATCCCGCAGGCAACGAGATCGTCGTGTACGAGCGCGCGCCCAACGGCGCGCTGACCGAGCAGGCGCGCGTTTCGACCGGCGGAGTCGGCGCCGCCTCCAACCCGCCGTTCGGTTTCCCGATCCTCGACTCCCAGGGCGGCGTGGAGCTCACCGCGAACGGCCAGCTGCTGTTCGCCGTCAACGCCGGCGACGACACGGTGAGCTCCTTCCGGGTCAGATCGCAGGGCGGATTGCAGCTCGTCGATCGCGAGCCCTCGGGCGGTGACCTCCCGATCAGCCTCGACACCAAGGGCAAGCTGCTTTACGTCCTGAACGAGCTGAGCGGCGACGTCACCGGCTTCCGCTTCACGTCCGCCGGGCAGATCACGAAGATCCCCGGCTCCACGGAATCCCTGTCCACGCCCGGGCCGGACGGCGTCGCGGCGCAGATCGGCTTCGCTTCGGCCGGCCACCTGCTGACGGTCACCGAGCGCGGCACACGCGCGATCGACACCTTTCGCCTCGACGCAGACGATACGCCGCGCCCGGCCGAGCACAGCGCTGCGACTGGCCAGAATCCCTTCGGGTTCTCGTACCGGACCGATGGCACCCTGATCGTCGCGAATGCCGGAGAGGCAGGAGACCCGGCGGATGCGTCGAAGTTCCACGGCTCCGCCTCCTCGTACGACCTCACCACGACGGGCGAGCTGGCGCCGATCGACAAGGCGCCGGCGAGACAGCGCGGAACCTGCTGGACCGTGACGACCGGCGACGACCGCTACGCGTTCATGACCAACACGCTCTCGGCCTCCGTCTCGCGGTTCAGGATCTCGAGAAGCGGCAAGCTCACCCTGCTCGGGCAAACTCCGACCGGAGCCGGCTTCCCGGCGGACATGGCCCTCACGCGGGACGGCCGCTACCTGTACGTGCTGGTGCCGTCGGTCTTCGAGGGCGCGAGCCACATCGACGCCTATCGCGTGGACCAGGGAACCTTGACCCACATCGGCGCGACGCCGAGCAACCTGCCACCAGGCGTCTCGGGTCTCGCGGCGCGCTGAGCCGCGACGGCGGACGAGAGGCCGAAGCCCACGCCAAATCCATTTCGGCCTTACACATCGTCGGCGGTCATCGCGACCGCGCACGTTCCGCTCCGCGTGATCTGCGTCGCGCGCGGTTTTCGCCGCCGCGTGATCCTGGTTCCATTCCCTCTCCCCCACCGGGGGAGAGGGCCAGGGAGAGGGGGCCGCTCGCCCACGCAGCCTGCCATTGCAGCTATTTCCCCCGAAGATCCCCCAGGAACCGCACCAGGTGCTCGTTCGTCTCCCGCGACCGCTCCTGCTGGATCCAATGACCGCAGCCCGGAAAGACGACGTCGCCGGCGTACTGTGGGATGCGCTCGCGGTGTCGCCGAATCGCCTCGCGGCCCCAAATCGTCGCCACGTCGAACTCGCCACCGATGAAGAAGGCGGGCACCTCGAGCGGTTTCCCTGACATGGGCGCGAGATCCGCCCACGAGAGCTCGATCGCACGGTAGTAATCGAGGCCGCCGCGAAATCCCGTCCCCTCGAACTCCGCGGCGAAGACGTCGAGATCTTCCTCGGACAGCCATGCCGGCATCTTGCCGGAGCCGAGGAACCGGTCCCGGATCTTCCCGCCGCGCGGCACGCAGAGGAGCGACTGCCGCAGCAATCCAACGATCGCCTCGTCGCTCGACAGGTCCACACCCGACAACATCGGCCCGAGCGCCTCCCCCGAGGCGGAGTAGACGAGGTCGCGGTACCAGCCACGGACGTCCGGCTCCGCCTCGCCTTCGACGAGCCCCGGGATGCTGAAGTACTCCTGATAGAAGAGCTGGTCGTCGCCGGCGATCGCACGGTGGTGCTCCGTGGGGTTCCGTCCCCCGTCGGGATCGCCGGGCAAGCAGAGGAAGTTCCGCCCGCCGAATGGAACGCTGATGCCGACGACTCCGCGGAAGAGGTCCGGCCGGACCCACGCCGCGGTCCACGCGATCGGGGCCCCCCAGTCGTGGCCGACGACGACGGCCTGCTTCTCACCGAGCGCCTGAACCACACCGACGACGTCACCGACCGTCTGCGACAGCCGGTAATCGCGCCAGTCAGTCGGTTTGAACGAGCGCCCGTAACCGCGGCTCGTCATCGCGACCGCGCGATATCCCGCATCTGCGAGCGCCGGCAGCTGGTGCCGCCACGAGTACCAGAGCTCCGGCCATCCGTGGATGAGAAGAACGAGCGGGCCTGTCCCCTGCTCCACGAGGTGGATCCGCACCCCATTGGCCTGAACGATACGGTGCTGCGCCGCTGTCATCGTGTGCCTCCGAGACGTCGGCGCTACCGCGCGCGCGGAACCGTGGCAAGACAGCACCCCCCCAGCGGCAAATCTGGTAACCTCCGCGCGTGGTGGACGTCAGACAAATCGATGCCGTTACTGCCCGGGACCTTTATCTGATCGGGGCGTACCGCGGAGGACCCGCCGTGACCGATGCACCGGACAAGGTACGAGCGCTCGTCGACACGGTCAGAATCCTGAGGGAGTTGGGCGCACGTCACGCGTTGATCGGCGGAGTCGCCGTCGGCGTCCATTCGGGAGTGGCCCGAGCCACCGTCGACACCGACGTAGCAGTCCGATCCGACGTCGATCGTGCGGCGACGAAGCAGGCGATGATTGCGG
The DNA here is from genome assembly GCA_034666665.1 of Candidatus Binatota bacterium. Taxonomy (GTDB): domain Bacteria; phylum Desulfobacterota; class Binatia; order JACPRU01; family JACPRU01; genus JAXDLK01. Next base: position 993 of record JAXDLK010000157.1, on the reverse strand, counting down.
CAGGCTTTCGGTTGACCGGCGAGTTTCCGCACAGCACGAATTTCCGCCACCGTTCTGGAGAGCCGGTGCAGCTCGTGTTCGATGTGGAGTTCGACCCGATGATCGATAGAGCCGAATCTTTCGATGCTGCGGGCACCCCCGTTCCCATCGTTTCCAAGGTGGACCTGATCGCGATGAAGCTTCGCTCCGGTAGCGACCCCTCGCGCAGAAGGAGCAAGGCGCTGCGCGATCAGGCCGACGTGGAGCTCCTGCTCGGCGACGAGCCGGACCCCGACGAGGGGTGGTGACCCATGCCGGCCTCCCGCACACAGAGAGGCCGGCGAAAAGTGGAGGCGGGGGGAATTGAACCCCCGTCCGAGAGCGGTCTGCCGAGAGCGTCCTACGTGGCACTAGCCTGCGATTTGATCTCGTCTCCCGGACGCCCGCAGGCGGGCTTCCCGAAGACCAGCTCCTGAGATTTTCGTCCCCGGCGAACGGAGCAGGCGCCGGAGCTTATCCCGATTTGCAGCGCCTCAGTCGCCCCTACGGGCTCGGAGCGGTGAGACGTCGCAGCCCTTAGGCCGCGAGTGCGAAGTTATTGTCTGCGGTTAAATTTCGCAGCCGGCAGGGATTAACGAGCGACACCGGAAGCTCGTGCACGCAGCTCTGACTTCCCAACCCCCGTCGAACCCGATCGCCCCCTCAACCGGTTGGATGATAACCACTGCCCGGCAGCTGGTAAACCCCCGCTTTGGTCGATCGGGGAAGTGCTGGCTCAGAAGCCCGGCTGGCCGGTCGGGCTCCCCGATCCGCCCATCGTCGGGCTCGGGCCGCCGATCGACCCGGGCGGGGTCACCGGCTGGGCACTCGGACGGTCATTTGCGTCTTTGACCGTCTGATCCGCGGTCGGGGGAGGCGGCGCCGAGTGCGATGTGCACCCGGTGAGGATCGTCGAGAGCGCGATCGCAGCAAGGAGTTCTCTCATCGCCTTCACCTCGTGAGGATGAAACCGGT
>JAXDLK010000156.1:0-3145 GCA_034666665.1 Candidatus Binatota bacterium | reverse complement strand
CCCGGCGACGTTCGCCCAGGCGCCGCGAGCGGGCCACTGTCGCGAAAAGCTTCACGATGAACGTCCGACCCGGCGAATCTGTCGGAAATCGACGCGGCGGCCAAGCTCCGGCCCTCGTCATGCGGCCCGGGCGAGGTCGGCCGAAGAGATCGCGGCGAGGCGAGGAGCTCGGCCGTCAGCGCACCAGCGAGCGCCGGCATGCGAGGCAGCAGCGCTCGGACGAGGCACGGCGCGGGCAGGGCGCGGTCCGAGCTGGCGAGGACCATCTTGCGCCCGCGAGCTCTTCGCGAGCGCGTCGGAGAGGTGGGGTTGGCGGGGCGCGGTCCGAGAGCTGGGCAGGCCCACTCCGAGCCGGTGAGGAGTATCTTGGGCCCCCGCGAGCTCTTCTGCGAGCGTGTTCGGAGCGGGGGGTGGGCCGAGGCCGAGGCCGAGCACCTCGCCTCGCCATCCCGTGAGATGGAAGGCCGCGTGGTCGGCTAGTCGTGCGAGGTGAGGACCCGCAGAATCGTCGGCACCTGTCCCGATGCCGCGACGGTGGCGGTCGGGTCGACCGGCGTGAGCGGTGCGGCCGCGGGTATCGAGCCCTTGCGGCGCGAAGGCCACAGCGCGGCGATCACCAGCAACACCATCCCGATCAGGATCGCGAAGCAATCGCCCCAGCCGAGCAACATCGGCTTGCCCGTCAGCGGCACCTGTTCGGTGGAGGCTCTGGTCGGAACGTCTGGTCTCACGGGCGTTCATCCATGCCAAGCGCGTGCCAGCATCGTCCGAGGAAAAAGCCGCGGATTCAGGCATGACCAATTCCCGCTCGGCGGCTGCGGTAGCGCATTTTCGCCGCGCGTGTGTGTAGGTTTGACGGGCGCTCGACGGCTCCGATCAGCGTTTCCCGATGCCTCGTCGCGGCGGGTCGACCTCGATTGCATCGAAGGGCAGGAGGAGCTTTGGCCCGCCGCGTCCCTCCGCGGCTGCCCCCGCGTCATGCGTGAGGTCGACGAGCCGCTCCTCGAGCGAGCGGCGGAACGCCTCGAACGCCTGCGGGTCACGCGCGTTCCGCGGCGGTAGGTGAGGTCCCCACCAGAGGTGGACGATGTGGTTGAAGGGGAGAGGGATCACCGTCCTGTCCCAGGTCGGGAGCCGCAGCCGAAAGCGGCACCAGGTCTTCTCGAGCACGATCGGCGCTCGGCAGGCGACGGCGAGGCTCACGGCCCCGGGCTTGAACGAGTGGCGTGGGCCGTTCGAGCCGTCGACGGTGACGCCGTAGAGCACTCCCGGCACCTCGTTCATGTGATGGATCATGCTCCGCAGCACCTGCGGAGCGTTCCGCGAGCGCCCGGCGCTCGAGCCTCCGCGGAAGACCACGAAGTCGCAGAGCTCGAGCATGCGCGCGATCAGGTCTCCGAAGTCGCCGCGGCTCGCGAGCGTGTGCGGTCGATACCGCCGGAACGCGTAGGCGACGAAGAAGACCTCCTCGTGCCAGAGCGCCACGATCGCCTTGCCGTAGTGGGCGATGGCGACGTCGGGCGTGCAGCCGAGGTACTCGACGCGGCTCGTGCGGTACACGAGCCACATGTACGCGAGGTACAGGCGCGGCAGGATCGCGACCGCGATCGCCACGAGCGCCTTGCGCACGCGCTTCTCGAGCTGGCGGAACGGCCGCGACCGGGGTTTCGCGTCGGCTGTCATCGGATCTCGAACTGGCGTTCGCCGCCAGCGGGCGGTAATGAAACAGGAACGTTGCCCGCGCAAGATCCCGAGTTCGTCGATACCGTCCCGGCGCTGGCCGCCCTCGGCGAACGCCTCGCCGGCGCGCGTGAGCTCGCGATCGATACGGAGTTCATCCGCGAGCGGACGTACGCGCCGCGTCTCGAGCTCGTCCAGCTCGCGACGCGCGACGGGCGGGTGGCGCTGATCGACTACGGCACGCTCGGCCGTGTCGACGGCGATCCGCTCGCTGCCATCTGCGCGGACCCATCCGTCCTCAAGGTGTTTCACGCGGCGGAGCAAGATCTCGAGATGCTCGCTCTTCTCTTCGGCCGCGCGCCGGAGCCGATCTGGGATACGCAGCTCGCCGCCGGCCTCTTCGGGTACACCGGGCGCCTCGGCTACTCGGCCATGGTCGAGGCGTTGCTCGGCGAGCGTCCCGCGACCGGCGAGGCCTACACCGAGTGGTCGCGGCGGCCGCTCGCGCCCGAGCAGATCCGCTATGCCGCCGCGGACGTGGCCTACCTGCTCGCGCTCCACGACGCCGAGCGCGCGCGGCTCGGGGAGCTCGGCCGCGTCTCGTGGGCGGAGGAGGAGTGCGCCGAGCTCGGGAGCCGGGTCGAGCGGGCGCTCGGCCGCCGCGCGGATGCCGGCGCGGCGCACCAGCGCGTGCGCGGCTGGCAGCGGCTCGATCGCCGGAAGCTGGCGATCCTCCGCGAGCTCGCGGAATGGCGCGAGCGGGAGGCGGCGCGGCGGAACCGTCCTGCGCCGCGGATCGCCAGGGACGACCTGCTGATCGAGATCGCACGCCGCGCTCCCGCCCGGCCCGCCGAGCTCTCGACGCTACGCGGACTTCCGGCGCACGACCTCCAGCGTCACGGGGACGCGCTGGTGGAGGCGGTCCGGCGCGGGAGCGACGCGCCGCGCGAGGAGTGGCCGGAAGCCGCGGCGCCGGCACCGGAGATCGAGGAGAGCGAGGCCCCGCTCGTGCCGCTGCTGCTCGCGGTCCTCCAGTCGCTGGCGCTCGAGCGCCGGATCGCGCCCGCGCTGCTCGCGACCACGGCCGACGTTCAGCGGCTGGTGCTGGCGGTCACCCGCGGGGAATCACTCGACGGGGTACGTCTCGTCCGCGGCTGGCGAGACGAGGCGGTCGGTGGTGAGATCCGCGCGCTCCTCGAGGGGAGGTCGGTAGTCGCCTGGGATGGAGACCGTCGGCGCCTGCGGATCGATCCGCGCGGCTGAGGCGGGCTTCACGCCGCCGGACGGACCGTCCGGGTCAAGTGTTCGATCTTGGCGCGCAGGTGATCGCGATCGAACGGCTTCGCCACGTAGTCGTCGCAACCCGCCCCCAGCGAAGCCGCTCGATCGACCTCGCGCGCATGTGCCGTCACCGCGATGATCGGCACGTCGTGCCAGCGCTCCTGTCGGCGGAGCCAACCGGTGA